>CAYGQD010000199.1:5800-13280 GCA_964351855.1 uncultured Verrucomicrobiales bacterium | reverse complement strand
CGGCTCGGTCATGGTCGACCAGCTCGTCGATTCCAAGCTCGCTCGCGACATCCCCGATCTCTACCGCCTTCAGTACGAGGACGTGATCCAGTTAGAACGCATGGGGCAGCGCAGCGTCGAGAAACTCCTCGCCGGGATTGAAGACTCCAAATCCCGCCCCGCCTGGCGCTTCCTCTTCGGCATCGGCATCCTCCACGTTGGCTCCAGTTCCGCCCAATCGCTCATGAATCACTTTGGCAGCATCGAAGCGCTCTCCCAAGCGACCGTCGAAGAATTGGAAGACGTCGATGACGTGGGCTCCATCGTCGCTCAGGCGATCCACGCCTTTTTCGACAGCCCCATCCACCAGCTGCGCATGGCTGAGCTGCGTGAACTCGGCCTCCCCTTCGACGCGGTCCAACCCGCTCCCGGAGAAGCCGCCGACCCCTCGGCCCAAACGCTGGCCGACACCACCTGGGTCATCACCGGTACCCTCAGCCAACCAAGAGACGTCTTCGCCGAGCAAATCCGGGCCGCCGGGGGCAAGGTCAGTAGCAGCGTCAGTGCGAAAACCACTTATCTTCTCGCCGGAGAGAAAGCCGGCAGCAAGCTAACGAAGGCCGAAAAACTCGGCGTTCAAGTGATCGACGAAGGCGCGTTTCAGGAACTTATCTCCCAACCATAACCGAGCCTGAACTCGAACGGATTAGGGGACGGGCAGTCGACGCCCGAATTTCCTGGAGCGATTCGCATTGTACAAGTTTTATCCTTTCCACGGTCTCAGGTTTCACGATAGGGTGTCTGGGAAACCTAACGACCATGAAACTTCTCTCTCCTATCACTACCGCGCTGTTGCTCGGTCTTCTCACTTCTGCTCTTCCTCTCACTGCGGCTGAGCCTGCCGATTCGACCACGGCCAGCAAACCGCGCGGGTTCAAAGCCCTCTTCACGAAGCGATCTTCCAACCCGCGCATTCGCCGATCCACATCGAACACTCGCCATGGAATTTTTAAGGTCCGCCCGATCTCCGCAGCAGCGATTCAAAAGCCGGCTCCCAAACCGCAGCCGCAGCCTACGACGAATCCATACATCACCAATCAGCGGATTCTCAATCAGAGTAATCGCGCAAACACCAGCGTGGTCATCGATATCAGTCGGCAACGGGCCTACCTGTTGGTCAATGGACAGACGGCGGCAAGCGCTCCGGTTTCGACGGCCCGCCCCGGGAAATCTACGCCCCGAGGCACCTTCTACATGAGCGAGCGCGTCCGCAGTGGGAAGATCTCCAATATTTATCACGTTGGGATGCCTTATTGGATGCGGCTGGGCTCAACAGCTTATGGCGTCCATGCCGGACACCTACCCGGATATCCGGCTTCTGCGGGCTGCGTGCGCCTGCCATACAGCGCGGCCCAACTAATCTACGATCACACGCGAAGCGGAACGCGCGTTGCGATCTACAGTTCGTGGGCCAGAAACTAAGGGCCAAAATGACGCCCCACCGTGAGCGAATCAGGACAAATCCACGAGTGTTGGGGCGATTTCCCCTTGGGCGGCCTACGAATCAAGTCGTTTGCTTTGGCAAAGCGAATGACTTAAGGTTCGCGCTCAACAGCACGGCATGACGTTTTCGAATTCTTCATTTTGCCATTTTTCCGTTCTACTCCCGTCCTAGGTAGAAACGTTGTCCCCTTCCCCCCATGGAATCCCGTACGCTTCAGTTCGAAGACCCGCATTTCCTCCAATCGTTGTTTGCCAACGATTTGAGTTTGTTGAAATCCTTGCAAGAACCTCTTGGAGTCAAAATCACGACGCGCGATAGCTGGGTGAAGTTTGAAGGAGAAGAGGGAGCGTTGGAGCAGGCCGAAGCAATCTTTAAAAGTTTGGAGGCCGCACGGCGAAAAGGACTGGAAATCAGCCCGCAGGCCTTCCGCTACGTCGTGAAATCCATCGCGGGAGAGGAAAATGAGCCTTCTTTAGACCAATTAGCCGAAATCCAGTTTCTCGGAACGCCCTCAAAACCAGCGGTTTCCCCGAAAACCGCTGGCCAATTGACTTACGTTCAGGCACTTTTGAAAGAAGAGGTCGTCTTTGGAATAGGCCCCGCCGGAACCGGAAAAACCTACTTGGCTGTTGCCGCAGCCTTGCAGGCGTTGAAGGACAAAAAGGTTGATCGCTTGATTTTGACCCGCCCAGCCGTGGAAGCGGGGGAAGCCTTGGGCTTTTTGCCGGGAGACCTGAAGGAAAAGATTTTTCCCTATTTACGCCCCCTTTACGATGCCATTTATGACGTGGCGGAGCCTTATGAAGTCGAACGCTGGATCGAGCGTGATGTCATCGAGATCGCGCCATTGGCCTACATGCGGGGCCGCACGCTCAACAATGCCGTGATCATCCTGGATGAGGCCCAGAATACGACCTGCGAGCAAATGTTCATGTTTTTGACGCGGCTTGGTAACAAGTCCAGAGCCATTATTACCGGCGATCCAACCCAAATCGACTTGAAACGGGGGACCAAATCGGGCCTCCATGAAGCAATGGGAGCCCTGGCCGGTACTCCGGGAGTCAAGTTTTGCCAGCTTCGGCAAAAAGACGTAGCCCGCCATCCGGTGGTGCAGAACATCATCGGCGCTTACCAAAAGTATCGCACCAATCAAGCAAAGCCTCCCCAAGCGAAAGCTTGATTCAGGCCCTCATCGAGGGCGATTGATTCCGGACGTTTGAACTAACCTATCATGCTCGATTTCCTATCCAGAATTCAACTGGAACGCCGTGGCTTATCCAGCGGCAAGCGAAGACGAAAAGTCGTGGAGAACGAATTCGTCAACAATCTGCAATACGGAGCGGGACCGAGGGCGGTGTTGTTTGCGATCTTTGCGCTGATCACGGTTCTCTTCATTCGCTACAGTCGCCATGAGGCGGCGCTTTTTCCGAATGACATCACCCGAATGACGTTGGTCGCGGCCGTGATCATTGGCAGCCTTGCGATTCAATTCTACGTCAATCACATGGAGAATTTTCTCCGCAATAGCCGCGTGCTACTGACCTTAGGCGTTCTTTTCTTCCACCTTTTTTTGCTCAAGATTGCCTTCGCACTCGGATCGACGGCGGGCATGGCGGCTGAAGTTGCCGCCCGTGCGGCTTTAGAACCGATCGCCAATCTGGATGGAGTCGCCAAGACCCCAGAAGTCGCTTTAGTCCCCTTTGAGTATCTTTTTCCCGCCTACGCCTTCGCTCCGATGGTGATGTCGATCCTTCTGGGACGAAACCACGGCACCCTGACAGCGATTTATGCCAGTTTGTTGGGGGCGATGCTGGTACCCGCCGATATGGCCTTCAAATTTACGGTGATGAGTCTGGTCACCGGCTTCGTGGCGGTTTTTCTGACCCATCAAGTCCGCCGCCGCAGCAAGGTCGTCCGCGCTGGGGTGTTTATTGGAATCGCCACCACCATCTTGGCGATCGCTACCGGCCAGATTTTGATTCAGGACGACTGGAAAACGATTTTAATGCAGTGTGGCACGACCCTGTTGGCCGGGACGCTTACCGCGATGTTGATCAGTGGTGTTCTCCCGCTTTTGGAAAGTATGTTCCGGATTACGACGGACGTTTCCTGGCTGGAAATGGCGGATCTCAACCACCCGCTCCTGAAGCGCCTGACCTTTGAAGCCCCCGGCACCTCTCACCACAGCCAAGTCGTCGCAAGACTAAGCGAAGCTGCGGCGGATGCGATTGGAGCCAATGGAATGCTCTGCCGAGTGGCCTCTTACTTTCACGATATCGGGAAGCTGAAAAAGCCCCAATATTTTATCGAAAATATCGATAACGAAGACAATCCCCACAACGAACTCACGCCAACGATGAGTGCTCTCATCATCATTGCCCATGTGAAGGATGGGGTCGATCTGGCGCTCAAACATCGCCTGAACAACGAAATTATCAGCGTGATACGAGAGCATCACGGGACCACCCTGGTTCAGTATTTTTACGACCGAGCCCGTAAACGCAGACGGGAAGTGGAGGACGAGAAAGACGAAGGAAAATCGACTTCTGACGATCTTCCGGCTGTTGAGGAGAAAAATTTCCGTTATCCCGGGCCGAAACCACAGACTCGCGAAAGCGCCATCATTAGTTTGGCCGACAGTATCGAAAGCGCGTCACGTTCGATCACCAAGCCGACGCCCCCCAAAATCGAACAACTCATCGATGAAATCACGAAAGGCAGGATCCGCGACGGCCAACTTGACGAATGCGGATTGACCTTTGCAGACCTCGCCAAGGTGAAAAATAGCTTCTACAACACCTTGTGCGGGATGATGCATACCCGGATTTCTTACAAGCAAGATGAAGAAGGGGAGAAGCCCAAGGCAAAGGCCAAAGGTGAGGATCGGAAACCACGGCTCAAAGTGGTCGAATCCGCCGAAGAGAAGGAAGCACAGAAGAGCAATGTGGCTTGAAAACGCCGCCTTTGGAATTGGTAAATTGCCAAGAAGCGGTTTCGGTAGATCTGACGGCCATTGAAAAGCGGCTCTCTTCCGCGTGGACTTATGTTTTTGCTTCGGAAACGGGCGCTGCCCCCAGCCTGCTCACCCCGGATTCCTCAGTCGAAATCTCAATTCTAGACGATACGGAAATCGCGAGGGTCCACGGCGAATTCATGGATGACCCGACGCCAACCGACGTAATCACGTTCCATCACGGGGAGCTTCTTATTAGCGCGGAGACCGCACGCCGCGAGGCAGATGTTCGCCACTGGGAGATCGAACGAGAGCTTCTCCTATATATCATCCACGGACTTCTTCATCTCCATGGTCACGATGACCAATCCCTTGAATCGCGTGCCACGATGCACGCGATTCAAGATTCTATTCTGGAAAACGTCTGGCCTGTTTCTGAGGCGTGAAGCAGGCCGTTTACATCAGGTTCGCGCCAGCTTCAGCGAGCACACTCCGCTCCCCTTTTTCGAGGGTGATGTGCGCTGAAAACGACTGATTCCTCAAGCGGCGCCGCGCGTAAACCAGTCCGTTACTCCGGCTATCCACATAGGGATTGTCGATCTGAGCAGGGTCTCCGATCATGACGAGTTTGGCTCCTTTCGACATCCGGGTCACCACGGTTTTCGCCTCGAGCGGTGTCATTTGTTGAGCCTCATCCAAGATGAAGAATCGATTCGGAATCGAGCGTCCCCGGATGAAGCAAAGCGCCTCGATTTCGATCAACTTCTGCTGAATCAAATCTTCATATGGACTCTTGGCCGTGGTTTGCACCGGAGCTTTCTGAGGATTCGTCGCGCCCTTTTTTCCGGCTCCTCCGCCAGGCGGCATCAGATAGTCGAGCGCATCGTAGATAGGCTGGAGCCAGGGCCGCATTTTTTCTTCCAAGTCACCGGGGAGGAATCCCACGGAATCGCCCATCGGAACCACAGGGCGACTGATCGTCATTCCGGTGTAGGAACGCTCGAAGATCCCGTGAAGACCAGCGGCTGCGGCAACCAGAGTCTTTCCCGTTCCCGCAGCTCCGAAACACGTCACCAAGGAAATAGTCGGGTCTAACAGAGCATCCAGAAGACAGTGCTGGCCCAGATTCACAGGCTTCAACCGCACCCCTTTCGGATTTCTGAGAGCATCGGGTATCTGGAGCCGAATGAACTCGCCTTTTTGGGTATGCCGCGCGGGCATGGTCCGCTTTTCCCCGGCTTCCAGGAGGACATACTGATTGATGTCGAATTCCGGGATGCGGTCGGCTTCGAACTGGATCGATCCGGAACTCGCAAATCGCTGCAATTCGTTCGGAGTCAGCGCGATTTTGGGTAGTCCTGCCTGGCTGAGTTCCGCCGGGGTGACTTTGTCGTTTTGGTAGTCTTCACAGTCGATTCCTAAAGCGCGGGCTTTGAGCTGCATATTCAGGTCCTTGGTCACGAGAACGGTGGGAGCCGCGTTGGCTTCGCTGACCAGGAGCGAGCAGGCCAGGATCCGGTTATCGACCTGCTCATCATCCGGAAGAATCCGGCGAAAGCGCTGGAGTTGCTGGCGAGCACCGTTCTTTGCGGAATCCGCGACGACCAGACGCAGGGTCCCTGCCCCGGCGGTAGGAACCCCAACCGTGATGGCCCGGGGGCACTTCTCGAACGCTTTTGTAAGGATGCGATGAACTTCCCGGGCACTGGCACCACGGTCGCTCTGCTCATTTTTGAAGCGATCCAGCTCCGAAAGCACCTCGAAAGGAATGCAGACGTGATTGTCCGCGAATCGCTCGATCGAATGCGGGTCGTGGATGAGAACATTCGTATCGAGGACAAAGTTTTTCCCGTGAGCAGACGGCGCTTTCAGCCCCGAGGGAGGCTCCTTCTTCTTCGTTTTGGCTTTGGCTTTAGCAGGTTCCGCCGCGTTGAAGAGGACAGGAGACTCCAATTCCGCAGTGGAATCGGCCAACGAAGATTTTGGGGATCTCATAGGTTGATTTGCGACGAGAGAGGTCAACTCAAGGGATTTTGGGCCCATCGCTGAACCCACAAGATGCGATGAGTTGTGGTAGTGATAGTGCGAAAATGCAACGATTCTGAAAGATAAACTAATCCAAACTACGAATCGGCCAAAGTTCAAGCCAAAATCGTCTCATGTTAGGACCGCGCTTTCGGAGAAAGCCTTCACTGCGGTTCGGAATTCCCCGATGGAATCGAGGAAATCTTCCGATCTCCCCCCCTCCGCTCGCCGCGAAAAAACTCCTCAAATCTCGCCGTTGAGAAGCATGAACGCTTTGATGGAATCCACATCTGCCTCCAATTCATAGCGGATCTGGCGTTTTTCCCGGAGTTTTTCGAGCGCTGGATGCCTGGGCCGAATTCCGACGGCCTTATCCATCGTGTCCGGGAATTTGGCCGGGTGAGCGGTTGCCAGGATCACCGTATTCGATTCCGGATCGATGTCCTGAAACCCGCAAGCGGTGTGAGGATCGACCAGGTAATCGTATTTTTCGTGGACCATTTTGATGTTGGTCAGGATCTCCTCGTCGCTGGTGCGCGTGGCTCGGAAGGCACCTTTGTCGAAGTTCGGGACCTCCAACTTCCCGGTTTTGCGGACCTCGGCCATCATCTGGGCCACCTTGTCCCCGTCGCCACCCAGGAAGTAGAACAGGAAGCGCTCAAAGTTCGATGCGACCTGAATGTCCATGGACGGTGCCAAGCTCGCCGAAACGGGGCCTTGCTCATAAATTCCGGTATTGAAGAAACGGTAGAGGATGTCATTCTGGTTGGTTGCCACCACGAACCTGTTGCAAGGCACACCCATTTCCGAAGCTAGCCAACCCGCAAATACATTGCCAAAATTTCCCGTTGGAACGACAAACTCGACGTTTTCCGAGTTCTCCGTCGGCAGCTGGGTAAAAGCGTGCAAGTAGTAGACCGACTGTGCCAATACCCGGGCCAGGTTGATCGATTTGATGGCGGAAAGTCCAACTTGGGAGCCAAACTCCGCTTCGCCGAACCGATCCTTCACGCTCCGCG
>CAYGQD010000199.1:0-5790 GCA_964351855.1 uncultured Verrucomicrobiales bacterium | reverse complement strand
GGTGCAGGTCATTTGCCGTTCTTGGAATTCGGAAATGCGCCCTTTCGGATAAAGGACGAACACGTTGACACCCTCTTTCCCAGCCAGGCCATGAATCGCTGCAGAGCCGGTATCTCCGGAGGTGGCTCCCAGCACATTGATAGACTCACCGGTGCGGCGAATCTGATCGGCAAACAGATTTCCAATCAACTGAAGTCCAAAGTCTTTGAACGAGAGCGTGGGGCCGTGAAAGAGCTCAAGAGCGAAGAGTTTATCGTCCAATTGGCGAAGGGGCGCGGTCGCCATGTCGCTGAAATTCGAGTAGGAACGATCAACCAGTTTGAACAGATCTCCGGCATCTCGGAACGGATCGAACAAGGAGAGAAACTCCACCGCCAACGCAGGATAGGGCTCGGGATCGCCACTCACCAGATCGGGCGAAAGGTCCGGAACTTCGGCAGGAACATAGAGACCTCCGTCCGGCGCGAGGCCATTGGCAAAAGCTTCCGCGAAGGAAACTTCCGGAGCTTGGTTGCGGGTGCTGATATATCGCATGGTTCCAGATATTCGAGATCCCGCTTCTCTATGAAGCGGGACGGCACTATGAGCAAGCTCACCGGAGGCGCAAGCGCTTTGAAGGGGCCGATGGGCCACAAGGTAGGCGACCTTCTTCAACCGACTCAGACTCCGCATTTCGTTGCTATGCCCCAAGCTGATGCTTCAGTTGTCGATCATGCGATTGCTCATCGTCTTTCTGACTTTCCTCCAGCCGGGTTCCGGTTGGAGCGATTTGCTGACCAATGGGGATTTCGAAAGCGTTCGCGAGGATGGATGGACCTACCGAGGGCAAAACGACGGGTCTTACGGCGTCTTTTCCGAACCCACCCGCCCGGGAACGCGGAGCTACATGCTCCAGCTGAATGACAACGATGTGGCTGGTTACAGCTCCATCTCACAGAAAGTCGCGATTGATCCCGGTAAGATCTATCAACTCAGCTTCGAAGTTTTTCACGAAGGAACCGCCTTGAATCCTGGAATGATCACCCACTCCGCCTTCCTCGACGGAAACTTGATCTTCGAGCATCACCCCAACTCCTCCACGCAAAATCCGGGATGGTATCGACGTCAGGCAACGTTTCGAGCCCGACGACCCGAGGCCGAAATTCTGATCCGGCTTTCGGGAATCGCACAACGGGAAGAGTCAACCTCCTTGATCGACAACGTGCGCCTCGTCGAAAGCGATGAAACGCTTCCAGCTCCATTCCTTCGCGGAAAGCCCCTCCAATGGGAACAGAACGAAGGCCGAATGGCAGTCGCGATTGCCTATGTGGATCTTGAAGGTGGATTCAAAGCCGGATACGAGCCCTTGGAACGTCATCGGGATTTTACCGGTGAATATCCGCCGCTCTGCTATGCTTCGGACGGTTGGGATCCGGAATTGGGGAATCTCGATACCTTCTCGGAGTTGATTCCGAAGATTCAGCCTTGGGTTGAACTTGGCGTCGTTCCCATCATTCGCGCGGAAACCGCATTCTCGAAGATCGCGGAAATAGGGAACCGTCAACACGACACCTATTTCCGGGAATGGGCCCGCCAGGCGCGCCTGTGGGGCTTCCCGCTGATCTTGCAACCCTGGGCGGAGATGGATCGAGCCCCGGAACTCCATTCGGGTGCTTTTGTCAGGGCGTGGCGCAGAGTTCATGATCTCTTTGAGGCGGAAGACGCCCGTAACGTGCTTTGGTTTTGGACTCCCAGCGAGCTGTCCGGAGAATCTCGGCGCTATTATCCCGGGCATTCACTCGTCAATCTGATTGGGAGCGATGGAGATGATCCGGTTCAGGTCTACCAACAGCATCTGACCTACTCCAGCCGACTCCGTTTTGCCTTTAGCGGGAATCGGTCTCTCGCATCACCGCCACGCTGGCTGACGACGGCTCGAGACGAACAACGGACGCAATTTCCAAATGTGCTGTTTTACTCCCACCTCGACCTTGGTTTCCTGGAGAGTCGACCTGGTCAGGCCGAAGCCTACGCCAAAATGATGGCCGAACCTCACATCATTCATCGCGTTGCCCAACTGACGCCCCCCTTGGTAAAGGCTGTTTTATCGCGGGAAGGTGACTCCGCCGTCGTTGCGATCGAAAACGTAGGAGGCAGAAACGCGCCTCCGAGTTCCAAGCTGAAGGTTCAGTTCTGGTCCCTGGATCCCCGGGGAAGCAGTTGGGAGCGGGGCCGGATCGGACGTGCGAAATGGGTCACGCTGGACCAAGGTGAGCAGCGCTCATTCAAACAAGCCTGGTCGGAACTCGACGGTCGGAAGTTCTATGTTAGCATCGACCGCGCTGCCGATTCCACCTTCATGGAGGAAATCACCGCTCCAGACGATGTGGTCGTTTTCAGCGAAGTTTCGGAATAGGGAGCGTTTACCTCGGCATGTAAGCATCCATTGCCCTCGAATCTGATCCTCCGCCTCCCACGTAGGCCCTCAACGATAGAAGATCGGTACCCGTCCAGAAAAACGAGTCTTGGTCTTCGTCATTTTCCGTAGGGCTCTCAGGAATTTCGTGAAGCTTCAGACGCTCCACGTGACCGTCCATGAAGCCGACATGAACAAAGCGTCCATCATACCTCGCGGCACCTTCTTCGATTTGATCGCGATCGTTAAAGCTGATGCTGTTTTTTTCTCCCTCTGATCCCTCAATAATCAACATGGTGGCAGCATCATCGGCAAAAAGGCTACGCTTTCGGGGAGTGAATTCCGCATTCTTACTCGCCGCCTGAGAAGTATCGGTGATGAGACTTCGATTCAGGCAGAACGACATGTCGTAATAGTTTAGTTCTTCTTCCGACGCATAGAGATGCAACGCCGACTCCACTAAAAAGACGGTCTGAAGCAAATGGGCCCCATCCCCTTCTCCCGAATAACTTCTCGTCGTATTATCCGTCGCATCGCTTCTCGTCCCATCAACCGAAGCGGACCGATCCGGATACACCTGCGCAAAAATGGTGGAGTCTAGCCAACGCGCTTCTCCGGAACTGGAGGACTCTCCCAACTGGTCTGCGGATCCGGCATCCGGGAAATAGGCAGGCGGAAAGAACTCGTTATGCTCCGTGGCGTAGTCATGAAAGCCGAACAGAATCGCTTTCATATGAGGGGCAGTCTTCGCGTTCGTAGCCATAATCCGAAGCCTCGTGTAGACGGGCATCGTGACAGAGGCGATCACCGTGATGATGACGAGGGCGACGATGAGTTCGATGAGACTGAACCCACGGACGGGCAGCGGGCGGGGACGTGATGGAGAAACCTTCATAGATGTGAAAAATGGCTCGGTGAGAGTTTTAGGCTACGTGTCTTTACATCGTAAACAGTTGCGGACTCTCCGTCAAGATCGTCTGAAAGTTCTTTACCACCCCGCTCAACGAGCAGATTCCAACGATTTGCCAGTTGATTCCGCGCTCCATAACCTCTTGGTTCGGCACGTTAACTGCTCCCTTATGCAAAAGCCCTTCTCTTTCGTCGTTCTCTATTCCCTGCTCTCACTCGTCGCAGCGATCGCAGCCTCACCCAATGTCGTTTTCATCATCACGGATGACCAGGGTTACCCGGACATCGCCGCCCATGGAAACCCGGTGATTCAAACGCCGAATCTCGATCAATTGCATGGTGAGGCGGTCCGACTCGAAGACTACCACGTTGCCCCCACCTGCTCGCCAACCCGCGCCGGAATGCTGACCGGACATTGGACGAATCGCACCGGTGTCTGGCACACCATCATGGGACGTTCGATGCTTCGGAAGAACGAAGTCACGATTGCGCAGCACCTGAAGGATGGAGGTTACGTGACAGGGATGTTCGGCAAATGGCACCTGGGCGACAACTACCCATTCCGTCCGGAAGACCGTGGTTTTGATGAAGTCCTGCGTCACGGCGGCGGCGGGGTTGGTCAAACGCCAGACTACTGGGACAATGCCTACTTCGACGGATCCTATTTCCACAATTCCAAGCCGAAAGCTGCGGAAGGCTTCTGCACGGACGTCTTCTTCGACTATGCCAAACAGTTCATTCTGGCGAACAAAGACAAGGGGAAGCCTTTCTTTGCCTATATTGCCACGAACGCACCTCACGGTCCCATGCATGCGCCGGAAAAGTATTCCAAGCTCTATCCGGACTTGGATGAAGGAATGGCCAACTTCTACGGGATGATCACCAACATCGATGAAAATGTCGGCAAGATGCGACAATTTCTTCGGGACGAAGGCTTGGAGGAAAACACGATTTTCGTTTTTTGCACCGACAACGGATCGGTCGGCACCAAAATTTACAACGCGAACATGCGAGGCGGCAAAGGGAGCGAATACGACGGTGGTCATCGCGTTCCATTCTTCATTTACTGGCCGAAGGGCGGTCTCAAAGGTCGGGTCGTTGATGAGATTTGCGGTCATGTCGACATCACCCCCACCCTGCTGGATCTCTGTGGCGTCGAAAACAAAGCCGAGGTGAACTTCGATGGCGTCTCGATCCGTCGGTTGCTCGAAGGGAAGTCGGAGAATTGGCCCGATCGGATCCTGGTGACGGACAGCCAGCGGGTTCGTGACCCGATCAAGTGGCGGAAAAGCTCAGTAATGACCAATCAATGGCGATTGATCAACGGCGAGCAGCTCTTCGACATCGAAGCAGATCCGACTCAAGCCACCAATATCGCCAAGCAACATCCTGAAGTCGTCAAGACCCTCCGAGAATTCTATGATGACTGGTGGGCCGATTTGGAGCCCAGTTTTCAGATTCCGGCCCACATTATCTTAGGGAATTCTGCGGAGAATCCCAGTATCCTGACCTCCCACGACTGGATTACGGACAAAATGGTCCCTTGGAACCAAAGCCATATCCGTGGAGGAATGGATACGGAGGGGACCCAGGGATTCTGGCACGTATTTGTCGAAAAACCCGGTCCCTACGAAATCGAACTGCGTCGCTGGCCGCGAGAAGCAGATTTAGCCATCACGGCTCCTCTTGCTCCCGGTGCGCCGGTTCCGGGAGCGAAGACCTATCGCGAAACTGCCGGAAAAGCCTTCGACATCGTCAAGGCGAGCATCAAAATCGGTCAAGCAACCGCGGAGTCGACCGTGGCTCCAAACGCGAAATCCGTCACGTTGAAGGTCAATCTGACGAAGGGTCCTCACGAATTCTGGAGCAAGTTTCAGACGAAAGACGGAAAAGAGATCGGCGCGTACTACGCTTACGTTCGGAAGCTCTGACTTCAGGCTTTCGTCCAAGTCGCTGGCTCCAGACCGTAATAGTCTGCCAATTCTCGATACAGATCCGGCAGTTGTTTCTGCATCCGTTTGGGACGGTCAAAAAATGCTTCGGTCGCAACGGCGAAGAATTCAGCCGGATTCTCGGCACCGTATGGATCCAGCAAGGTGTTTTTCCCCTCTTCGGCGGCTTCGACCAGCTCGGCATAATGGTGACTGAAGACTTCTGCCCAGTCGCCATACTCGTTCGGTGAAGCAAGAATGGGCACCCCATCTCCCCGCCCATCGGCCTGGTCCAACTGATGGGCAAACTCGTGGATCACGACGTTCCGCCCTTCGTCGTGCTTCGCCGCGCCCAACTGAACGCTGTCCCAAGCCAAGACCACCGAACCTGACGTCCAGGACTCTCCCAGGCGATGCTCCGGATCCTCGCGGAGGCTGAAGGTTCGCGCCCCGCTATCCAGATACGCCATCGGATAAAGAATGATGGAGTAGAGATCTGGAAACAGCTTCTGCGGACGACGACCGACCGTTAACAACGCTGCCTGAGCCATGATC
>CAYGQD010000198.1:0-13342 GCA_964351855.1 uncultured Verrucomicrobiales bacterium | reverse complement strand
GGGAATGAATTTCACGAATTGAGATCTCGATTCGTGCCCATTCCTAAAATTCGTGAAAGCGAAGCGCATTCGTGTTCCCATGTTTCGAGCGCCAGCCTCACAGAGCATTTTACCAAAGTAGAACTAAAACAGCATGCCTTCTTCTTCCTCCGGCTCGTCCTCTTCCGGAAGACCGGCGGAGGCGCTTTCCCATTGGATGGGGAGAAGATCAGAAGCTTTCTCCTCGATCACCCAGCCGAATTGCGAATTTCGCTTTCCGTAGTCGAGGCGGTTGATCCAGGTTCCGTTGGGATCTTTCCGCCAGAGCGCGTCATCGTTGCCGGGAATGGTCTCCGCCTGGTTCCAAACTTCATCGACCACTTCACGACCGAATCGCGAAGGGGATGGAGGAGTCGAACGGTCATCGTCAGAAAATAAGTGCATCGGTCTTGAAAGGTTAAGGAAGCCGAACTGATGGAAGGCACATAGCATGGCCCGATCGGTTCTGCATCGAATAATCCCCTGAACCTGAATTCGCTCGCCATTGCCTCCAGTCTATGGTAAGCGCGACACTCGCGCAGAAATTCAGCGTTCTTCCCGCCCATGTTCTCAGTTGATGCCCTGAAAAATCGCCTGCAAACCGGGCTCAGCGACTTGTTTGAGGCGACTCGCGATCGGATACAACGGCTTTGGTCGGACTCACGGTGGCGAATCGCGCTCCTCCTCGTTCCACTCCTGTCTGCGGGGATCGCGTTCGGGCTGAAGGTGCATCAAGGCTCCGGGCTGGATCTCGTAATCACCTACCGCTTTTCTGCGGAGAAAGCGCCAGGTTTGGATCCACCGGAAGCTCAGATCTTTTTTGATCTTGGAGAGGGCGTTCGAGAGGAAGATTCGCTCGCGATTCCCCTGAAACGCGGCGTCAACCTCTCAGAGATGGTCTTTCCCTACCCGAATGACCTCAAGGATCCGGATCTTCGCTTCGATCCGAGCGATGTCTTTCCCTCCCAATTGGAGATCTACGATCTGGCGTTCCGCGATCGGATTACGGGCAAACACCTCCAGAAGATCAAGCTAAGCCGCATCACGAAGCGGAAAGAAGGCGTCCACGTCATTTCGACCGGCGACATGCTCATCATTGAGAATCTAGTCGATGATCCGATGACAAAGTTCAAAACCGGGTTTCCGGCAGGAAAAGCGATCCCGAAGATCATGGGGCCGACGGCCGCGATCGGGCCAGCCATTCTCACTGGATTGAAGTTCGGCTTGGTTTTTTTGCTCGGAAGCCTGGTCTGGAGCGGATTCTCAAACTGGGTCGTTCAACTCACCCGCAGACCGACGCTGGGACCGAAGTTGGAACTCGGTAGCTTCGAAATCGCCACCACCGCCGCCTTTGCCGTCGCCACCATTACCCTGGCTTGGTTGTTCCGGGGCAATTACGAAGCGTTTCGGCTGATTCAAGAACCGTTTACGCCGCAGTTTGCCGGTCCCAAAACGCCCACCTCTGACGCCCTCGGAATCTGGATCACCGGCGCTCTGAATTTTCATGCACTGAATGAACCCTACGTTTCAACCTATCGCTGTTTACCCGCCATCTGGCATGCATCCTTCCTCAGCTTCAAGTTCGACATCGCCTGGGTGCCGATGGCGATGTTCTTTTCTTGGATCACCGTTTTTACGCTCTTCTTTCTAACGGCGAATCGCGTCGGGAAGCTCTACTGGCTCGCCTGCGTCTGGGGGATGGTTCTGACCTACGATTCGAACTTCCGCATCTTGGCACCGCACGTGTTTGGTCCGGGGATGATGGCGTTTGGCGGCGGGGTCGTTGGCATTTACCTCGTCGCGCAAGCGATCTTCCGACCCGTGCAAAACGCCCGCGAGTGGTTTCTTGCTGGTGTCGGTTTTCTCTCGCTTGGCATCGCTGGCAGCGTCCGGGGGCCCCAATTGCTCACCGGTGTTTCGCTCCTTCTTCTCGCAGGGTTGGTCGCTCTTCTCCTGAAGCGTCCCAACCTTCTTTGGCTGATCGGAATCGGCGCGGTTTGTTTCCTCTTACCTGGATATCTTGATGGGCAGATTCGCGCAAAGCATCAAGTCACCAACAACGGGTGGTCAGCACTATTCTGCGCCTACACGGATGAGAACCACAAGTGGAACCCGGATCTCTATATCGAAGAATACCTCGAACATCGCCCGGATGGCTGGGAAGAGCAGAAAGCCTATCATCACGATATCCTGAAGAAATTTCTTCAGTTTCGGCTTTCGGGTGAGGGTTGGAAAGACCTGGGAGCGAAACTTTGGAGTCGCACCTATCTCGACGGTCGGTCACTCATGACGCTGCCGTTTCAGATCATCGGTTGTCTCTTTATTCTCTCCGCCTGGATCTATTATCTACGGTCCGATTCATCGTGTCGATTGTGGATCGCGATCGGTATTACGATTCATGGGTTCCTTCCGTTGCTGCTTGGTTGGGTCGATCATTCGCACTGGCAATGGATGGGACACCTACTGTTGTTCTATATGGTGGTTTCGGTAGTTCTGTGCATCGTGCTTCGGCTATACCTGACGATGGTGGTGATCTTAGCAGGATACGCCTGCATGGTTTTTCACGCTTCCGTCGGGATGACCGGAAGTTGGCGGGTTGCGGCGACGTATAGCAACTTCATGTTTCTGTCCTACGTTCTCGCGCCTCTGGAGCTCTGGGTCACACGGGGTCGTTCAAACCAAGAGCAAAGTTGGTCGCGTCCACGATTCGAAACCGGGGTCGGCGTTCTCTACCTCGGGTTTCTCGCTGCGTCGAGCTTTGGTAGCGTTCTGATCCGCTCTGACTTCGAGAAACTACATCGTCAGTTCTATCTCCAGGAAGGAGAACAACGCCTTGTGATGAAGCTCTCGAACTCGACCGACTTCAATCGGAGTCTCTATCTTCCGCCGAGAGGAGTGAATCATGTGTTTTATACAATGTATGATCATTTGGAGCCGGGGTTCTTCCGGGTCGTCGATCCTGAATACTATCCAAAGGAGAACGGATGGCGGACATTGATCGATCCATTGGAGCTTTCGCCGAACGTCCCACCCATCTTGGGCGGCAGCGCCGAAGCATCTGCCGCCCAAGAGAAAGATTAGATCGGAATGGCCTCTACAGCAGTGGGGCAATCACCAGGGCGGTCACCGAAATCAACTTCAACAAGATATTGAGCGAAGGGCCGGAAGTGTCCTTGAAGGGATCACCGACAGTGTCACCAACGACGGCGGCCTTGTGAGCTTCGCTGCCTTTGCCGAGCTTGGAACCATCGACAACGGCTCCTGCTTCGATCATCTTTTTGGCGTTGTCCCAGGCGCCGCCTGCATTCGACTGGAAAATCGCGAGAAGCACGCCACAAACGGTGACGCCAGCCAGCAATCCGCCGAGCATTTCCGCCCCGCCCAAAAAGCCAATCACTAGAGGAGCCGCTACCGCCAACACGCCTGGAAGCACCATTTCACGAATGGAGGCTGCGGTCGAAATGGCGACACACTCGCTGTATTCCGCCTTATCGAAGGCCATCTCGTAAGCATCACGATCTTTCGGGTCCCAGTCTTCGACGGGTTGCTCAGAGTTGTTTCGCCAAATCGTCAGCGCGGCTTTCAGCTCGGGAATGTCACGGAATTGACGGCGCACTTCCTGAATCATGGCCCGAGCGGCGCGACCGACGGCCTGCATCGAGAGCGCGGAAAAGAGGAACGGCAGCATTCCGCCGATGAAGAGACCTGCCATGACGACGGGATGTGCGATGTTGATGGAGCTGATTCCAGCCGTGGTCATAAACGCCGCGAAGAGGGCCAATGCGGTCAATGCGGCCGAACCGATGGCGAAGCCTTTTCCGATGGCCGCAGTGGTGTTGCCAACACTGTCGAGCTGGTCGGTCCGCTCGCGCACTTCCTTCGGCAACTGGGCCATTTCGGCGATTCCACCAGCGTTGTCCGCAATCGGGCCATAGGCGTCGACCGCAAGTTGGATCCCGGTGTTGGAGAGCATCCCCACGGCGGCGATGGCGATTCCGTACAACCCGGCTAGTTGGTAAGCCCCAATGATCGCCGCAGCGATGATCAGAATCGGAATCATCGTGGAAATCATGCCGACTCCCAGTCCGGCGATAATGTTCGTCGCCGCTCCCGTGACTGACTGATTCACGATCGACTGCACCGGTTTGGTTCCAAATCCGGTGTAGTATTCGGTCACCAAACCGATCGCCAATCCTGCGGCCAGGCCGAGGATCGTCGCCCAGAAGACGCCATTGGAGGAATACTCTTGGCCTCCCAGCGTCCATTGCTCAGGGAGCATCGCGCCGATGATGAAATAGCTCCCCACCAACATGATTCCGGCGGAAAGGAATTCCCCCGCGTTCAACGCTTTCTGAGGGTCGCCGCCCTCTTTCACTCGCACAAAAAACGTGCCCGCCACCGACGTCAAAATCCCGAATCCGGCCAAGGCCAGTGGAAGCAAAACAGGGCCCAGTTGGCCAGCGCCTGCCATTTCCGGTGCCAGCATCAACGCAGCGCCCAGCACCATCGTCCCGATGATCGAGCCGACGTAGCTTTCGAACAAATCCGCGCCCATCCCGGCCACGTCACCGACGTTGTCACCGACGTTGTCAGCAATCGTCGCCGGATTGAGCGGATGATCCTCAGGGATGCCCGCCTCGACTTTGCCGACTAAATCCGCGCCTACATCGGCCGCCTTCGTGTAAATCCCGCCGCCAACCCGGGCGAACAACGCCACGGACGAAGCGCCGAAAGAAAAGCCGGTTAGCACCGTAATCGCCCGATTGACGTCACCATCGAAAATGGAGTTGTAGACAAGGAACAGGGTTCCCAGTCCAAGAACCCCAAGACCTACCACTCCCATCCCCATCGCCGAACCACCGAAAAAGGCGACCTGGAGGGCGGCTCCCAGACTGGTTCGGGCCGCTTGGGTCGTCCGGGTGTTCGCTTTGGTCGCCACGCGCATCCCGATGAATCCGGCTGCTGCGGAACAAAACGCCCCCAACCCAAAAGAGATCCCTACCAGCCAGGAACTCGACTCCGAGCTGGCATTTGCGATCATCAGCAGCGCACCCACGCTGGCGACAAAAATTCCCAGGACGCGATATTCCGCCCTGAGAAACGCCATGGCACCATCGTAGATTTTCCCTCCGATTTTTACCATCCGGGCATCTCCGGGGTTTTGTTGTTCCACCCACCAGATGCGATAGGCGGTATAGCCCAATCCGATCAAACCAAGGACCGGGAACCAATATGCGATGTTGTTCATTTACGGAGTTTTTATTGTGATTGAGACATCAAGGAGCGGGAGGATTTCCTCCATCCAAACCCGCCGCCGCAAATTTCCCAAGGACAAACGCTGCCTAACCCGCTTTTTTCCGCGCCTCAATCACGCGTTCTAATGCCTCCAGACGCTGCTCCGTCAGGCGATGCATTTCCAAAACCTCCAAAAGGGGCGTATGGACCTCGCTTGGGGAGATCAGCGCCGCAGTCGTTTTGGCCGCCTGTTCGCGGAATGCGAGCCATTGCGACTGGACCTGCTCCAGCATGACCCGCTGCTCCACGTTTAACTGCGTTAAGAGCGAATCATAAGCCCCACGCAGCCTGGCATCGGTCGCTTCGAACTCTCTGCGCGCTTCCTCCTCGAATCCAGGTTCCTCGGGTGTTTCCGATACCTGAGGGGCTGCTGGCAGGGACGTGGTATCCTGGGCAACGGTCACGGAGATGCTCAACGCGAGCAGGAACGTGATCGTGGCGAGCACCTGAGGAACCATCTTCGGGAAATTATGCACAGTTGAGAGGGGTTTCAAAAATCCGTTTGCGGGGATGGCCAACAATCAACCGGCTCTCCTTGCGGACAACCTCGAATTTGCGATGATGAGAGAAATCGATGTTTGAAGTTCGCGAGAAACCGGAAATGGTCGAGCGCGCCCTCCTTGTGGGTGTGTTTTTCGACAAACGGGAGGAAACCACCGCCCAAAGCTTGCTCGATGAGCTGAACGAGCTGGTGGATACCTTGGGAATTGGCGTGGTCTCCCGGGAACTCGTGTTTGTCAGGGACCAAAATAAGGCGTTTCTCGTTGGCTCCGGCAAGAAAGATGAGTTGATCGACCAAGCCCGGGATTTGGAATGCGATTGCATCGTCTTCGACAATCAGCTTTCGCCCATGCAGCAGAAGACTTGGGAGGCCGAATCAGGGCTCACCGTGATCGACCGCGAAGAGGTGATTTTGGATATTTTTGCGATGCGAGCCCAAACCCGCGAAGCGCAACTTCAGGTGGAGCTGGCCCGGATGCAGTATGCGCTTCCGCGAATGGCGAAAATGTGGAGCCACCTGGACCGTCAGGGTGGTGGGTCCGGAGGAGGAAAAGGCGGCGCGGGAGCGGCTCGCGGTGAGGGGGAGAAGCAAATCGAGGTCGACCGACGGCTGGCGCGCGAACGGATTAGCCGGGCCAAAGCCGAGCTGGAAGTCGTTCGCAAACAACGCGCGACCCAGCGGAAAGAGCGCGAGAACAATCCCATTCCCCACGTCGCCATCGTCGGCTACACCAACGCCGGAAAATCTTCTCTTCTCAACAAGCTCAGCGGTAGTGATGTTCTCGCAAAAGACATGCTTTTCGCGACGCTCGACACCACGACCCGACGCGTTGAACTCGCTGATGGTCAGCCACTTTTGTTGACGGACACTGTCGGGTTTGTCCGGAATCTGCCCCATCGACTCGTCGAAGCGTTCAAAGCCACCCTCGAAGAAGCGCTGCTCGCGGATTTTCTGATTCACGTTCTCGATGCCAGCGCCCCGGAAGTCATCGAGTTCCATCAAACCACTCTCAGCGTCCTCAAAGAACTCGGCGCGGAAGAAAAGCGACTCATTACCGTCCTCAACAAGGTGGATCTCGTGACCGACCAAGCTCGCCTCGATGAACTGGAGCGAACCTTCGATCAGCCGATTCTCGTTTCCGTCACCACCGGTTTCGGCCTCGACCAGCTCGTTCATCGCCTCAACGAATACCTCCGAGATCGCGTCGCCCGGATGGAACTCCGCGTCCCCCAAAGCCGCGCCGACCTCGTCTCCCTTCTCCATCGCGATGGCCGCGTGCTCTCCGAGGACTACGAAGGCAACGACATCCTCCTCACCGCGATCGTTCCGAACGCGTTGAGACATCACTTTGTCGAGTTCGCCAGTTAGGCGGTTGGCGAACCCTGATTAACGCCGTGGCCAAGGCCGAAATTTCAGCTATTCTGAAAACGATGGCTACCGTCGCCGAAACACCTCCAGCTCAATCCAAACGCATTCCGGTGTTGCAACCCGGCGACCACTTGTCGCGGGCTGAATTCGAGCGGCGCTACCACGCCATGCCGCTCTCGACGCAGGCCGAACTTGTCGAAGGAATCGTCTACCTGCCCTCACCCGCCCGAATCCGTTTTCATGGGAAGCCGCATAGCCAAATCATGACGTGGTTAGGCACTTACCAAGCGGTAACTCCCATGGTGGAAGCCGCCGACAACACCACCGTCCGACTCGACGACCTCAACGAACCCCAACCCGACGGGATGCTCAGAATTCGAGAATCCCATGGCGGTCAAAGCCAGGAAGATGCCGAGGGATACCTCACCGGCGCACCGGAGTTTTGCGCGGAGATTGCCGCATCCAGCGCGGCGTACGACGTTCATGAGAAGAAAGACGTGTTTCGCCGTCATGGCGTCCGCGAGTATCTGGTTTGGCTGGTGGAAGAGGAGAAGGTCGAATGGTGGGTGCTTCAAGATGGCAGCTATGTTTCGCTCAAACCCAATGCAGACGGAATTCTCGAAAGCGAGGTCTTCCCGGGGCTACGGCTCAATGTCCCCGCGCTTCTGGGCGGCGATTTGGCACAGGTGCTGACAACCGTTCGCGAAGGGACCGAATCTCCCGCACATACGAAGTTCGTGAAGCAACTCTCTGGGAACTAACCGGCATCGGCGGCTGCCACGTGCCATTGTTAAATCGTCCTCTCGCGCCCATCGCGAATCTGCATCTGCTGGAGTTGGAATCTGGATCATCCAGGTTTTCGGAAATCCCACCAATGTTCAGTCCTCAACCGGCAGAATCCCCACCGCGATCTGCTTGTTCATCGCGACGAACTCACAGCCTTCCAGCGCCGCAGCGGCTTCGGGGCAGGCTATTGGAGCATCTTTGATGTCTCCTCGAAGAATCATCCAACGGTTTCCCTTTCGTCGAATCGCGCCGGCAGGGTATGCGGCTCCGGCACTGAAAACACGTTCGGCATCGGAAATGTCTTCGATCATGGATCGCACCTGCGTGCTGATATCTTGGCGGTAGCCCCAAAACTCCACCCGTCCCTCGGCGGTGACGGCCCAGGAGGTGCTGTTCACCGCCGCGATATCGACAATGCGAGGAAGACCCGATGGAATGATCGCGCAGATGTGAGTCTTTCCCCCCGATAGATTGCCGCCGAATCCGATGACGTTTCCTGCATCAGTGAGGGCCAACCCGTGAAGGTAACCGGCACTCACTTTCACGATACCCGGTTCCTTTGGCAAGTTGCTGAAATATTTGGGGACAAGACTCGATTTTCCATAGGCGTGAACTCCGCCATCCTGGGTCAACAAAAGAAACATCTCGCTGCCGGACGACGCCTGCCGAAACTGCATCTCCGGGTCGGGTGGGTTCATCCATTGCGAAGAGCCAGGCCACTCTCCACTCTCAAAGCGCCCGTCTGGTGAGAGGAAACCGGTTGGAAAGGCGTTCACGACCGAATGTGTCAGACTCTGGCGATCCTTGGCTTTGCTGACCGATCCTTTTTCGGGATCGAAGTAGGAAACGTAGCCGTCGCTTCGGACCAAGGTGCACAAGGGGTCGATTGCGGAAACGGCGATATCGATCACGTCCGTCAGGTCGTCTGGCACCGGCTTCCATTCAGCCCCATCGGAGGGGTCGAGCGAGACGACCACCGGCCGCCCCGGACGATGGTCGTGTTTCAGGGGAAAGATCGAGGGTGGATTCGCCGCTTCCGTCGGCGGTTTGCCGGTGCCGGGTTCGTGGATCCCGATGATCGCCGTACCGTTCAGCGTGATGAAATGGCAGCCTTCCAATTGTTCGGCGACGTCGTCGAGGAACTCCCACGATCCATCACCATAGATTCGCGCGATCGACCAATGATTTCCCCGATGGCGAATGCCGAGAACGCCTTGCTCTCCCGCCGAAAACAATTCCTCCGCATCTCCGATCGCCCCCAATCGCTTCTGGAACTGGATGGCTTCTATATTAGTGGTATTGGAAACGATCCGAGCGCCCCACGCAGCCACGCGGCCCGATCCGAAAATCGCGAAACTGGTGTTCGACGCTGCGGCAACGGATCTCACGTTTCCAAAACTTGGAGTGGCCGTGACGACACCTCCAGTATTGAGTCCCCAAGAAACCATCCGGCCATCCTTGGATAGGGCCAACGCATGCCCGTTTCCGATCGAAAGTGAAGCCACGGATGGATCGATGGGCGGAAATTGGGTGAGTGACCCCCAGGATGGTTCTCCTTCACGGGGGAGAATGAACTTCATCTCATCGTCGTCGGTGATCGCGAAACAGGCTGCGGAGTGCTGTTGAAGCTCTCGATATCTGGCATTTGGCTCTCCGATTGGGGTGCCCCGAGTATCAACAAGAGAGCCATCCCGCCGAAGGACGATTTGTTCGCCCCAGTGATGCTCTGCTTGATGGGCGTTGTCTGAGATCGGGACGGGGGCTTTGCCCTTCTGTAAGTTCCAAAGCGTTCCGTCTGCCCGAATTGCCGTTCCGTCAAAACCTCTGAACGATGACAGGTTGGCGAAAACCGCGTCATGGATTCCCGCCAGATAACTCGGGTCTGGCACCGGATCGGTGGCCGACGCGCCATCCTCAGGGGGGAGTGGAACGAGGACCAATTCGCCCGGCGCGGCGACAGGTTTCAGTGGGAAGATCGATTTGGGTTTCGCTGGTTCCGTTAGCTGGCGCTCGGAGGCAGTTGGCAGAATTCCAACCAGGAAGTTCGCGTTCATCCCCACAAATTCACAGCCTTCAAGCTGAGCCGCAGCTTCCGGGCAACGGGTTGGGACACCGGTCTTTCGAAAATCGCGCAGCACCGTCCATCGATTTCCAGGGTGCCGAATCGCAATTCGCCCCGTCCCACTTGCTCCGGTCGAATATAGCGCTTCAGAGTTCTCGATGGAATTGGCGAGGCGATCGACTGCAACCAGGTCTTTATTTGGAAACCCCCATGCCCGGACCTTTCCATCTGCGGTGATGACCCAAGAAGTCAGGCCCACCGCGGCGATATCACGAACGGGTGGAAGATCGATTGGGATTTTTGCCCCGGGAGTTCGACCATTGGCGCTATATCCTCCAAACGTGGCCACGGTTCCGTCTTCGCGAAGCGCAAGCCCATGCGCGTGGCCTGCGTCCACCTTTGTAAATCGTCCTTCGTGAAATGACTCTTTGAAGCGTGAAGCGAGATCCAATTGCGAAAGGATGCTCACTCCGCCCTTTACGTTTTGGAGAAGGAAAAAGGAGGTGCCTCCACTCATCCCGATGAATCGCTCATCATTAGCCGGAGAATCCTGCCACTCCGCATCATTTGGTTTAAGAGGAGAAATAAAGCGGCCATCCAAGGTAAGAACTGCGAGACGATAGGCGCTATCGATGGCATGAACCTTTGCACCCCGGAATTGGCCGTAAATCGTCGATTCGAGTTCGCCGGTCGTCGGATCCAAGCACCAGACGCTTCCTCCTTCTCGAACCAAAAATACATTTGACGAAGCGGGATCGACTTCGAGTGACTCTACGTCCGTCAAATCTGCCGGAATCTTGGAAAGATCCAATTCGGAGGCTGGATCAAAGGGAACCGCAACCAGACGACCCCGACGATGAGCGTGCTGAAGCGGAAACGTCGTGGCAGAGACTTCCGCCGAACCAGGAGAAGAGTCTCCATCCGGAGGATTGACAGCAACACCGTCCTTTCGATTGGTGAAGCCGTAAAACGCGGCTCCAGCGAGGCCGATGACACCGAGGATCATACCGGCGACCGCGACTCCACGCCGACGTTTGGCCGGTGGTTGATCGGTTTTCGCAACGGCCTCAGCCGGAGAATCGCCCATCCGGATCGCATCGACATCACCCTGCACCGCGAGAACTGTCTGGTAGCGGCGATCGGGCTCTTCCGCCATGGCTTTGAGAACGACTTCGTCAAGGCGAACATCGATTGCGACCTTCTTTGAGGGCGGGTCGAAGTGGCCGCGGGGAACTTGACCGGTCAGCATTTCGTAGAACATCACCCCGAGGCTGTAGATGTCGGCGCGTTGATCGACGTGTTCGCCCGCCATTTGCTCAGGCGCGCTGTAGAACGGGGTGCCCATGGATTGCCCGGAGCCGGTGAGGGCGGATTCGGCCGATGGCCCGACCGTATCGGTCCCCATGATCTTGGCGAGCCCGAAATCGCCGACCTTAACGACGCCTTGGGAGTTGAGAAAGATATTCGCCGGTTTGATGTCGCGATGGACGAAGCCTTGCTCGTGAGCATAGGCGAGGGCGTCACAGATCTGGCTGACCGCGTTCAAGGCTCCGGCTGGATCGAGCTGGCCCGTCTGGATCAGGTAATGGAAATCGGTCCCATCGACGAATTCCATCACGAAGTAGTAGTGCCCGGCTTCGGTCTGCCCGAAGTCGTAGATCTGAACGATGTTGGCGTGGTTCAGCTGGGCGAGGGACTTCGCTTCGCGTTCAAAGCGTTTCGCGAATGAACCGTCGCTGGCGAATTCCGGAGGGAGAATTTTAAGGGCGACGGGACGGGTGAGGCTGATTTGCTCGGCCTGGTAAACCGCTCCCATTCCACCACGACCCAAGAGTTTTTCGACCTTGAACGCGGGAAGTTGCGCGTCCAGTTCCTCGACGGTTGGTGGTTCCCAGTGGAAAGGTAGCGGCGATACGTCCGGGGTGGCTGCAATCGCGGGACTGGTTTCCGCCGCCGCGCGAAACGCCGCCGCCGCGTCGATTTCGGTTGGGGCGTTGGGATCAGTGGGGTCTTCCTGCTCACTCATGCTTGAATGCATTCTTAGAGGGCAATTCGTTTCTAGGAAAGTCCGAAGCACAAATCACGGGAAAAGAGTCATTTGATGCATTTGATGCTTTGATTCCCTGCTGATGGAGGTCCGAACGCTCGGATGGTGGATTCTGGCGAGATTCAGGCTACTCTACCGACCTAAAATGTTCACCTATCCCAAGCCCTATGATGTCCTTGTTATCGGTGCCGGCCACGCTGGTGTCGAAGCGGCGTTGGCGTCGGCTCGACTTGGTTGCTCCACCGCGATGCTGACCCAGAATCTGGACACGATCGGCCAGATGAGCTGCAATCCGGCGATTGGTGGTTTGGCGAAGGGACACATGGTGCGGGAAATCGATGCGCTGGGCGGCGCGATGGGGCTGAACACGGACGCGACGGGAATCCAGTTCCGCATGCTCAACGTGAAGAAGGGGCCGAGCGTCCGGGCACCTCGGGCTCAGTGCGACAAAAAAGCCTACCAGTTCCGCATGAAATGGATCGTGGAACGACAGGAAAACCTCGACCTTCACCAGGGAAACGTCGCCGAAATTCTCGTCGAGGACGACCGCGTCACCGGGATCCGGACCGGTCTCGGGATGATTTTCCAGGCGAAAGCCATCATCATCACCACCGGCACATTCATGCGCGGATTGATGCATGTGGGGAAGCAGAATCAGGCCGGTGGGCGCATGGGCGACACCATTTCGACCCTGAGCGATAGCTTGAAGGAACTGGGTTTCGAGATCGCTCGCTTCAAAACCGGCACGCCTTGCCGCCTGAATGGGCGCTCGATCGATTTTTCCAAGTGCGACGAACAAACCGGCGATGATCCGCCTCCGCGCTTCAGCTTTCTCCCCGCAGATAGCGAGGAAAACGCGAGCGGACCGGATGAAATCTTCACTCTGAATCGGTGGAAGGAGGGAATGTTCCACGTGGAACAAATGCCCTGTTGGATCACCTGGACGAATCCCGCGACCCACGAGGTGATTCGCCAAAATCTCGACAAATCGCCGATGTATTCGGGGATGATCGAAGGCGTCGGACCACGGTATTGCCCGTCGATCGAGGACAAAGTCGTCAAATTCGCCGAAAAGGAGCGTCACCAGGTTTTTCTCGAGCCGGAAGGTCGCCAAACCACGGAATATTACGTCAACGGCGTTTCCACCAGCCTGCCCTACGAGGTTCAATACGACTTCCTCCGCTCGATTCCCGGGCTCGAAAACTGCGAGATCATTCGGCCCGGATACGCCGTGGAATACGATTACTGCATCCCCACCCAGCTC
>CAYGQD010000197.1:0-13401 GCA_964351855.1 uncultured Verrucomicrobiales bacterium | reverse complement strand
CGGGCAAGGTGACGAATTGGCGCGACGTCGGCGGTGAGGATGGGGAAATCATGGTGGCGAACAAGGCGGAGGGAACCGGGACCCTGGAGGTGTTTCTGGGCTACACCGGTTTAGATAGCTCTGAAGTGGAAGCCTCCGTCGTGGTGGGAATGAATCAGCAGGCGATCAAGGCGGTGGCGGGAAATCTTCAAGCGATTGGCTATGTTTCGATTGGCGCGGCGGCGAGCGAGGCGGCTGCGGGCACGCCGATCAAGCTGCTCAGTTCTGACGGAGTGGCCGCGACGACGGAGACGGTGGCTTCGGGAGACTTTCCGATTACTCGCCCGCTTCAGGTGATCACCAAGGGCGAGCCTTCTCTTTTGGCCCGGCAGTTTCTGGCGTTTCTGCAATCCGCCGAGATTAAGGATATCATCGAGAGCCATCTTTATGTCCCGGTCGCGAATTGATCGCGCGGTTCAGATCGTCCTCATCAGCACGGCCCTGGCTTCGGCCAGTCTGGTCGTTTTGATTGTCGTTTTTCTGGTTCGCGGCTCCTGGCCCGCTTTGGAAGCGGGGCGATTGCCGGACTTGCTCACGGACGAGCGCTGGCAGCCCGGCTCCAACCTGGATCCTCAGTTCGGAATTGCGCCGATGCTGGTCGCGTCCTTGCTCGTCACCCTCCTGGCCGCAGGCTTGGCCGCGCCCATCGGAATCGCGGGTGCCGTGTTTCACCGGTTCTACGCCCCGCCGGGTTGGTCGCGCTGGAACGACCGGATGCTGGAGCTTCTCGCGGGTGTGCCTTCGGTGATCTTCGGGTTCTGGGGACTGACGACCTTGGTCCCGGCGATTAATCGGATTCAACCGCCGGGCCAGAGTCTGCTCGCTGCGGGGATCGTTCTCGCTCTGATGATTTTACCGACGATCGCGATCACGACCCAAGCGGCGCTTCGTGCGGTTCCCGCTTCCCAGTTGCTCGCCGCTGCCGGGTTGGGATTGAGCCGACCGCGGACCATTCTCAGCATCGTTCTGCCCGCCGCGAAAGGCGGAATCGGCTCGGGAATTCTTCTGGGCCTGGCGCGAGCGATTGGCGAGACGATGGCGGTGGTGATGGTGTGTGGAAACATCGCCCGCCTCCCCGGCAGCGTGTTCGACCCGGTCCGTCCGATCACGTCCACGATCGCCCTGGAAATGGGCTACGCCACCGCTGATCACAAAGCGCTCCTCTACGCCGCCGGGCTCATCCTGGTCCTCCTCACCGGCGCATTGGTCGGCTGGATGAGCTTCAAACGCCCCCTCACCAGCCAAGTCTGAACCGAACCGATGACCCTCCGCTCCCATCGCGCTCTCGACCTCACCTTCGGCATTCTTGGCGGGGTCGCGGCTTTGTTGGGCGTGATCTTGTTTGCCTGGATCGTCTGGGATCTGGCGCGGATGGGATGGGGCCAACTTTCATGGGAATTTCTCACCGGCGAGGTCGAGCAATCCGGTCGCGCGGGCGGGATCGGCCCCATCCTTCTTTCGACCCTGCTGATCCTGCTCTGTTGCCTGGGACTGGCGCTTCCGCTCGGCATCGGCTGTGCCATCTGGCTTTCCGAATATGTCCCCGCGGAGAGTCGAGCCGGGCGAACCGTGAGCAGCGCGATCGATCTCCTTGCCAGCGTGCCTTCGATCGTCTTCGGGCTCTTCGGGATGGCGTTTTTCTGCCAGTTGCTCGGGCTGGGCTTTTCGATTCTTTCCGGTGGGTTGACTCTCGCCTGTATGATTCTCCCGATCCTGATTCGTACCACTCTGGCCGCGATGCAGGCGCTCCCCGCCGATCTGCGCCCCGCTGCCGCCGCTCTCGGGCTCACCCAAACCACGATGCTCGTCCGGATTCTCCTTCCCGCAGCGATGCCGGGAATTCTCATCGGCGTGACGCTGGGGGTGGGGCGGGCCTTATCGGAAACCGCCGCGCTTATTTTCACGAGCGGTTACGCGACCCGCTGGCCCAGCTCGCTGGACGATTCCGGCCGCGCCATCTCCGTCCACATCTTTGATCTGGCCATGAACATTCCCAATGGCAGCGCCAAGGCTTCGGCCAGCGCTCTGGTTCTTCTTCTGCTCATTCTCGCGATCAACCTCTCCGCCACCAGTCTGGCCGAACGCTGGATCCGTCGCCAATCCGCCCTCTCATGAGCCTTCCCGCGCCCAAACTCCGCATCGCGAATCTCGCGCTCCACTACGGATCCTTCACCGCAGTTCGCGACGTTCATCTCGACATTCCGACGGGTGAGATCACCGCTCTGGTCGGTCCCTCCGGATGTGGCAAGAGCAGCTTCCTCAGCACGATCAACCGGCTCTCTGATCTGGTCCCCGGCTGCCGGGTCGAAGGCCAGCTCGACTGCTGCGATGGCCGGAATCTCAACGACGCCACTGTCGATGTCCTGGCGCTGCGGCGCGAAATCGGCATGGTCTTCCAAAAGCCGAATCCCTTTCCTCATTCGATCCGGCGCAACTTCGAAATTCCCCTGCGCGAGCATGGCGTGGCTCGCGCGCAGATCCCCGAACGGATTGAGCGCTCCTTGAAAGACGTGGGGCTTTGGGAAGAAGTTTCGGATCGGCTGGACCAGAGCGCGATCCAGCTTTCCGGCGGGCAGCAGCAACGGCTCTGTATCGCCCGTGCGTTGGCTTTGAAGCCGGAGGTGATTCTGTTCGATGAACCCTGCAGCGCCTTGGATCCGCTGGCTTCCGCCGTGGTCGAAGATCACATCGCCGCGTTGCGGGGACGCGTCACCGTCGTCATCGTGACCCACAATCTGGCTCAAGCCCGCCGCATTGCCGATCATCTCGCCGTTTTCTGGGTGAAGGACGGTGCGGGAACCATTGTCGAGCGTGGACCGGCTGCGGAAGTGTTCGCGAATCCTCAGGATCCCGATGCGGCCAAGTACTTGAGTGGGGCGCGGGGCTGAGCAGACGGCCACCTGTTGGGGTGTGAATGAATCTGGTGGGCAATAGAGCTGAAAGCTCGGAAGCACGAAGACCAGGGGTCAGAGGCTGTCGGAAAAATTCGAATGCGGTCGATTCGATTCGTGGCCATTCCTGCAAATTCGTGTTCAAAAGCTTCCTTCGACACGAATTTCCACGAAATAGACGAATGTTCACGAATCGCATGGGGCGCCCTTTGAAATTTCGTTCCAGATTTACCGACAGCCTCTTCACGCCTTGGTATCGTCGAACGGAAAAATGCGGTCTGGAAAGGTCGCGAGTAGTCATCGGGCCACGAGTTGCTAGCGACCCTCCAGGCCGCTCAGATTCTCTTCTTGGCAGGGCTGAAGCCCTGCGCGCTTTGCGCTTTTGGGCCTTCAGTCCAAATTTGCCCAACCCTCCCATTCCCACCCCCGGTTGACGCGCGGCTTTCCTCCGGCTACTTCAGAACGATGCGATTTTTCGAACGAAACGATCTCCCTCGCGTAAAGGTCTGTGGGCTGCGAAGCCTGGAGAATGCGCGTGACGTGATTGCGGCGGGTGCCGATGCGATCGGGATCAATTTCTGGCCGAAGTCGAAGCGCTACATCGCTCCCGACGACGCTGCCGATTGGTTGGGCGAGCTGGCCGGGGAAGTCTGCCGCGTCGGCCTTTTCGTCAACGCCACCTTGGATGAGATCGAAGCGGTGATCGATCACACCGTGCTCGATGCGGTTCAGCTTCATGGGAATGAGACGCCGGAATTTTGCGAAGACGTCTCCGCCTTCGGGCTTCCGGTGATCCGAGCCATCGGGGTGAACGGCGACACGTTAGTCCACCAGCCCGAGGACTTTCCCGGGACCCATCTCCTGCTCGACGCGTTCGATCCCCAAGCCTTTGGCGGAACCGGGAAGAGCTTCCAATGGGAGATCGCGAAGCGCGTGATCGCGTCTCATCCCGAGCGACTTGTTATTCTCGCGGGCGGCCTTACGCCGGAAAACGTCGGTGAAGCGGTTCGCGTCATTTCGCCGCACGCGGTGGATGTCGCCAGCGGGGTGGAGTCGGCACCCGGGGTCAAAGATCCTGACCAGGTGCGCGCCTTTGTCGCTGCGGCTCAGGCTTTGGGTTGAACTGTTGGTGATGGGGAAGCAGGTGAACTCCTTCCGGCTCGGTTCCAAAGCCCATTCGCGCTCATTTTCGTTCCGGCGATCAATATCCCGTCCCGTAGGGACCGATCATGTTAGCCGGGGCGCTTTAGCCCCCGGATCGCTCGTCAAAATACGCTTCGTCGCGTCAGCGACCGATCATGTGGGCACGACGTCGTCTCAGCATGAACGGTCGCTACGCGACGAATCCGATTCTGCGCCTCTACCGTGGGTTCAAACCCACTATGATGCAAAGTCGCTACGCGACATTCCGAAATTGAGCGTCGGCTTGCGTTGCCGCTTGGAAACGCGAGCGGACGCCCGCGCCACGTTGGAGTTGGAAGGTTTTTGGGACGCGTCGTTTTTCTCGTGACGAAGCGGCGCTTTCGCAGTTAGGCTTCCGTCCATGAGAAGATGTATCATTGTCACGGATTTAGGGCGACTCGTCGCTTATCGCATCACTCAGGCTGAGGGTGAACTCTCCCCTTCGTTTACCGACCTCCACGAAGAGTCGTTCGACAAAAGCCACAGCCACACCTCGGATCGGGTCACCGATCAAGCGGGCCAATTCCCCTCCGGTGCAGCGGGCATGTCTCACGGCGAACGCCATAACGAAGCCGCCGAAGCGCTCAGCGTCCAGATTGCTCGCGTGGCCGAAACCGTCAACGCCGTCGCCGCGAAAGAGCCGGAAACCGCGATCTACTTCGCCGCGCCAAAGACGATCCACCGGCAGGTGCTCGACCAGCTCAAACCGGCGGTCGTCGAACGCATCACCAAAGATCTGGCGCTCGATCTCACGAAGCACCCCAAGCTGGATCTGCTGAAGCGGTTCGAAAACTCGTAGGTTTACTGAGCGGACCCAGCTCCCTGACGGGAATTCGACTTGCCCGCCTTGCCGGTTTTCGGCTTGTAACGCATCCGCAGGGTCAGGTAGCTGCCGAATCCGTCGGCCGCTTTCTGGGGCTTCTTCGAATTCTTCCCCGTCGGATCATCGGGATCCCAGCGACGCGATCTCCGGACGATCTCATCGTGCGCGATAAAAACGCCGTGTTCGCCGCCAGATTTGAAGGTCGCCAGGTGTTCGTGACAGTTCCGATCCAGGAACCGGACCTGGTAGAGACGCTCGGCGATGCGCTTCTTCATTTGGGACTCGAACGGGGTCCATTTGGAATGGAGAATGTTTCCGCCGTTCTCGCTGATGTAATTCGCGATCCGCTTCTCGTCTTTGCGTGCGATCAGGATCCAGATCAACACCATGGCCGGGATCATCAGGGCGACTAACAAGGTGTACGTTAAGTTCATCGGCTAACCTCAGGGTTTATCTTCCTAAAATGCGCCCGGTCACGGAAAACGCAACTGTTAGACTCCGGCGAGCTGCGCGTTTGCATGCAAAGGGGTGAATGTCAGGAACGGAGCCAAGCGACTTGCATCCCGGATGGGATACCAGCCAATAGGTGGTTTGAGCGGAGCGAACACCACCGGTTTCCGTAGCCGCACGAAATGTATCCCGGATGGGATGCCAGCGCCGCTCGGCTCGCGTTCAACCTGCCACGTTGACTGCGATCCCTTGCGGGATCGAAAATTCTTGGCCGACGGTTCCCCGGGTGGTCGCTGCGCTCGACCCGGGGCTAATGGCTGGCATCCCTGCCGGGATGCACTCGTTTCGGAACGACGCGAGGGATCACTTCCGATAAAATTTGCGCCGAGGGTTTTCGCCAGCGGGCGGAATCGACCGGAGCGTCGTGAACGATGTGAATGTCAGGAAACCCGCTCGAAGCGAGAAACGTGGCCCCGAAAAGATTGATTGAGAATAGCGGGAGCGCGGAGAACGTCGGAAGCATGATGAGAAATTGCATTCTTCTCTGTCTCCTCGGGGCAGGCACGTTGTGGGCTGATGAACCCGGCCCGGGCTATGTCCTCATCGAGCGCATCACTCACGATTTTGCCCTCACCGAGGCAGCGCGCGATTTGGTGATCGAGATCTATGACGCGGAACCCGGTATCGAGGCCCCGCTCCACAAATTGATCCTCTCCAGCGTGAAGTCGCCCGAGAGCAAGTCGCTCCTGCTCGCTTACGATCGCGGTGCCGAAGCGCTACTTTCGCCGCACGGCACTTGGATTGTGGTGAACGATCGCCCTCACCGCGGCTCTTGCTCCCCTCGCCTCTTTCGACAGGAGGCGGGGACTGACGTTGCCGAGGACCAATCCCAAAACGTGCGCCAAGCCGCCGTTCAACTGCTCGCGGAGACGCTCGAACTCTCCCCGGCGATTCACACCGAACTCCTGGAGGAATGCTACGTCGAAGCTCAGCGCTGGGCGGCCGACTCGAACTCGCTCCTCGTCCGCGTCAGCCACACCTACTCGGCGGCCAGTGTTCAGATCGATGATTGGCTCTGTGTCTACGATCTCGAATCGGGAACCTGTTCCCTCGATTTGGCGAAGCTGAACCAAGGCGCTGCCTACTTTCGCCCCATTGCGGACGATGGTCTGCCCTTGGCGACGAATCCCTGGTTCCCGTTCGAACCGGGCAACTACCTGGTCTACGAAGGAACCGTGACCACGATGGAGCCCGCCTGGAATGAGCCCGTCCATCGATCGCTCCGCTGGAGAACCCGCGTGGCCGAGGTGATGGAAGTGCCTGGTTATCAAGTGGCGCTGGTCGAAGGGATGCCGCACCATGCAGCTTTTTTCGATGAAACCGCCGCTGCGGGTTGGGATCTGCTGATTGTCGATGACCAGAATCATCTCTACCTCAGCTCACTCCCCGATGCCCGGCTCGCCTTCTGGCGAACGCAGTCCAATCCCACCGAACTCCCCGAACGCTTCGCCCGGCCCCGGGATCTCATTGGCAAAGCCGACATGAAGGTTGGCGAGGCCTTGGCTACAACCGATGGCGAAACCGAAGTCCGGCCCGGCAGGCACAACTTCGGGGTCGAGGCGATCGACGCATCGCTCAATTCCGTTCCCGAGGCGCTCCGAGAAGCAGGGGCCGGAAGCGAATACCAGCTCGCTTATCGCACCAGCTCCGGCGTGACGGAGCGCACCTTCGTCCCCGGCCTCGGCATCACCCGAGAGCACTATCATCACAACGGCACCCCGGGAAACTACGACCTCCGCATCGTCGAAATCGGTCGCGATGCGGACCATCAGCTTCCTGCCGGTATCGTCGAATTGGGCGACCCCGAGTTTGAGGACGGAGTCGTCCGGCCCGGCTCCAGTTTCGTGCATCGTTACCTCAGCCTTTCGCAATCGAACGGCGGGCTGGAAGAAGTCGGTGATCGTTTCCACGAAGAAATCACCTACTTTGGCAGCGCCAAAACGCGCGACGCCCTCCTGGAAGAAGAAGCGGCTTATCGCATCCAGTGGCCGTTCCGGTCGATGAAGGTGGTCGGTGACGTCGAAGCCCGAGCGCTGCCGGACGAAGCGGTTCGGCTCGCCTACACCATGGCCTTCACCACCGCCAGCCTCGAGCGGAAAGAGCGCAGCACCGGAACGCTGAAGATGGAGATGGTGGTGAAGGCAGGAGAGGATGGAAAGTGGCGAATCAGCAGCCTCAATACCGTCGGCGTCCCGCAACCGGATCCGTTTACCGCAGTGATGGGGCAAAGCATTGGGCCGGTGAACCACAACTCGACTCTGGAGAGCCTGACCCTCGCCGTGGGGGCGGAAAACATCACCACGGCCACGATCTTTAATGAGTTTGAAGGCAAAACCGAAACCATCTCTCAGGTCTACGCCGATACCCCGAAACACCTCCGCGTCTTTTGGGAAGAAGACCGACCGGCACGGGTCTCCTTTTCCCACCCGGAAAGCCCCTGGCGCAGTCCCGCCGGGCTCGGCATCGGCACCTCGCTCTCCGAAGTGGAGCAGCTCAACGGCGGCCCCTTCACCCTTTACGGATTCGAGTGGGACTACGGTGGAATGATGGGCTCGTGGCTGGGTGGGGCGCTGGCCCGGGACCACGCCATCGGTCATTTTTTCCGGGCCGGCTTTCACTATCCGGACGACTTTGATCAAGCAGCCCTCGAACAGGTGATGGGCGATGCCCTCATCCGCTCCGATGAAGCCCCGCTCCGCCAGCTCTCCCCCTTCATCGCCGGGATGGAGTTCTATTTTCCCCTCGATCCCATTCTCGCGATGCACATCGGCGGGATCTATCGCGGGCTGGAAGACTACCACCTGGAAGGTCATTTCCCGATCCGACCGGAAAAAACCGCCGAAGAACTCTGGGCCGCCGACGGGCTCTATCACCAAGGCTGGCACTATCCCGGCACGGGCCTTTCCCTCGGCATGGCCGCAGAAGTCGCCCAGGGTGCCCAAACCGTGGAAGGCATCACCATCACCGCGCCCTGCCCCCTTCTCACCGAGCGCGGAATCGGAATCGGAAGCACCCGGGCCGAGGTCGCCCTCGCCTATGCCGACTGGTTCGCCCCGGAGGACAGTGAGCCCGGCTCCACCTTCGTCGCCGGGTCTGTCTTCGATGGCATCATCTTCCGATTCGAGGACGACAAGGTGGTCGAAATTTCCCTCGGGTCCGCCGCCGAATGATCACGCCGTTCCCTGCCGAAATCGCGACCGAGGCTGGCGATTCTTTCGGTTGCCTCATCCATCCCGGTCGTGTCTGATTGCGCCGTGATCCTGGCCTACCACCTCCACAATCTCGATCCCGTCATCATCCAGTTTTCGGATGCCTTTGCCATCCGTTGGTATGGCCTCGCCTACGTCCTCGCCTTCGTCGTCGGCTTCCTCCTCCTCAACTGGCTCGCGAAACGCGGCTACGGCCAGCTCAAAGAAACCGAGACCAGCGACTTCATCACCCTCGCCGCGCTCCTCGGTGTCATGCTCGGCGGTCGCCTCGGCTACGTCCTCCTCTACGCCTGGCCGGAAGGGCAGCTCCAGGCAGATCCCCTCATGTTCTTCAAGATCTGGAAAGGCGGCATGGCCAGCCACGGCGGCATCCTCGGCCTCGCCATCTTCACCTTCTTTTACGCCCGGGCCAAGGGCTACAACTGGCCCGGGGTGGGGGATAACCTCGTCGCCGTCGCCCCCCTCGGCATCTTCTTCGGCCGCATCGCCAACTTCATCAATGGCGAACTCTACGGCAAAGCTGCCGAAGGGAAAAGCTGGGCCTGGCAGTTCCCCAATGAGATGCGCGACTTCCCCTACACCATCGGCCAAGCCGCGATCGATCGCCTCCCAGACCTGAAGATCTTCGGCCCGGACGGCCGAGTTGATCCCTACGCCAGCATCGGCAACATCCAGGCCGCCATCTCCACGAATCCCGAAGTCCGTCAAGTCCTCGGCGAAGTCCTCACCCCGCGCTACCCCTCCCAGATCTACCAAGCGCTCATGGAAGGCCTCGCACTCTTCGCCATCCTCTTCACCGTCCGCGTCCTCTTTAAGAAACTCCCCTACGGCATCCTAACCGGCCTCTTCTTCCTCAACTACGCCATCTTCCGCATCATCGGCGAGCTCTATCGTTACCCCGACTCCGGCAACCTCGCCGGCATCTCCAAAGGCCAATTCTACTCCCTCTTTTTCATCGCCCTCGGCATCGCCTTCCTCGTCTACGGGCTGACCCGCGGGAAACGGGCTGTGCTGATGGAGAAGCCGTGGCTGGTGTGAAGCTGAGAGAAAGTTGCACCGGCATCCTACGGCAACAAATCGGAAACCTGAATCGCCCCGTCCGGCTTCGCCAGCGGAGCGACCAAGTCGCCGGGCTTGAGGACGTCCGTTTTGGCGTAGGAGTTCCCCGTCGGTTCGCTGTAAACCTCCAATTGTCCCTCCGGGATATTCACGATCCAGTATTCCGGAATCCCGTTCATCGCGTAGGTCTGGAGTTTGGGTCCCTGATCTTTTTTGAGCGTCGAATCAGAGACTTCGACAATGAGCAAGGCTGTGGTGGGATGAGAAGAGAGATAGTCGCGAATCTGTCCTTCGACGACCGCGTTATCCGGCTCCGGTTCCGAGTCCTCCCCGAGCGCCAGGGGCTTCTGAGAGCGAATGTGAAAGCCGGTTCCGAAGGCTTCCATCAGGGCGTGTTGGACCAGTTCGTTGGCCACGCTGTGAGCAGGTTTCTGGACCGGCATATCGACGATGTATCCTTGCAAGAGTTCCACTCGCGTCCCTTCCTCAATGATCCCGTTCCGAATCATCTCCTCATACTCTTCCCGCGTGAATCGATGCGGTGGAAGCAACTGTGCGAACGCGAGAGGTTCGATGGGAGCGAGGTTGGACATTTCCCATACAATGCGGCGTTTCAGCCGGACTGTCAATCTGAGGGAGGGTTTGTCAGGGTTGCCCGTGGAAAGGAAGGGGGGCTCACGCAAAGGCGCGGAGCCGCAGAGAGATTCGATCGCCTTCCGCTTTCCAGTAGGCTCCGACACCTCGACCGCGGCAATCTCGAAGCCTCGAAGTCGAGTCAGCGGTTGACGAGCCTGCCGATTCCTGCTCAACCTTAGCGAACCGAAATTCGTTTGGGCATGGAATCGCAAAACCTCAAGAAGCGCCATTACGTCGCCTTCATCAGCTACTCGCACCAGGACAATCGCGTCCGCCGCGAAGGCGACACCGAACAATCGCCCCTCCCGCCGAAACGCATCGAATGGGGCGACTGGCTCCACAAGGAACTGGAGCGCTTCACCGTCCCCGCCGGCTACCGCGGCAAGCTCAACGCGCGCGGCGAAAGAATCCCGGGCCACCTCCGCCCCATCTTCCGCGACGAACTCGAAATCCCCACCGCTTCCAGCCTCCAGGACACCATTGAGCAGGCCCTGACCGATTCCGACTACCTCATCGTCATCTGCTCCCCCCGCTCCGCCCGGTCGCAATACGTCAACGCCGAGGTCGAGATGTTCAAGCGCCTCGGCCGCACCAATCAGATCTTCCCCATCATCATCGACGGCGAACCCAACGCAGCCGACAAGGCGGAAATCGCCGACGACCGCGAATGTTTCTGCCCCGCGCTCAAGCACCCTCTCGATTCGGTAGGTCCGGACGGCCAGCTCGATTACACCCGGCGCGCCGAACCGATCTGCGCCGACATCCGCTGGGGCGAGAGCAAGAGCGAGATCGACAAATCCAGCTGGGGCAGCACCAAAGACGTCCGGCAAATGGGATTGCTCAAGCTCATCGCCGGGGTCAGAGGGGTGGGGTTCGATGATTTGTGGAACCGGGAGAAGCGGCGGCAGCGAAGGCGGATGGCGGGCTGGGTGTCGTCGGCTTTCGTGGCGATTGCCGTTTTCGCGGGGTTGGCGTATCTCAAGCAGTTGGAGGCGGAGGAACAACGAATCGTGGCGGAGATTCAACGCGAAAGCGCCGAGAAGCAGAAGCAAAAGGCCTTCATTGCCGCTGGGGAAGGCTTTCTGCTACGAGCGCGGATTCATGAAACCTCCAGCGACTCTGCGTTTTACGCTGCGCGTGCCATAGGTTTCGAAGGCTTTGGCAAAGCTTCTCCGCAAACGCCGCCCGAGAATCTTTCCCCGCGCGGCGTACGATCGGACCTTCGCACCACCTGGAACCGATTGACGCGCGGCATCCTTCCAGTATCCGCGATGGCAATCGTTGAGGAAGAGCCCTATCCCCGCTTCCTCGCACCTCAATTCGCCCTCACGAAGTCCAACCAGGCCACCAGCATAGTAAACTTGGCAATGTCACATCCCTTTCTTTGGAGTGTAACGGTTGATTCTCAATACTCTTACTATGTGACCAGCGTGGCCTGGAGTCCGGATGCGTCCACCGTCGCCGCCGGCTCGATGGACAGAGTGACGTTGTGGGACCTCCAAACAGGCGAGGAGAAAGCTACATTGACCGGGCACTCGGACTTGGTGACGAGCGTTGCTTGGAGCCCGGATGGCAACACTCTCGCCTCCGGCTCATCGGATGGAACGGTGAAGCTGTGGGACGTCCAAAGCGGAAAGGAAAAGACATCCCTAGCCGGACACTTTGGCCAGGTGTTCAGCGTTGCCTGGAGCCCGGATGGCTCCACCCTTGCCACCGGCTCGAATGACAAGACGGTGAAGTTGTGGGACGTTGCCAGCGGCACCGAGAAAGCCCCCTGACTGTGCACTCTGCCCAGGTTCTTAGCGTGGCCTGGAGCCCGGATGGCACAACCCTTGCAACCGGCTCGAATGACGGGACGGCGAAATTGTGGGACGTCGCCAGCGGCGGGGAGAAAGCGAGCCTTTTCGGGCACTCTGGTCCGGTTTGCTGCGTGGCATGGAGCCCGGCTGGCAATGCTCTTGCCAGCAGTTCGTGGGACGGCACCGTGAAGTTGTGGGAATCCGTCCCCTTCCCCACAAACCTCTTCACTTACCTGGAAGAAGGCTGGTGTCGCTTCGACCCGGAAACCCAGGAACTGGTCTGGAATGACCCCAAAGACCTCGATCCCTCCAAACTCAAGGGCTTCCGCAACGTCCCCAAGCATTCCTCGCTCGGCATCCTGCAAAACCCGGACCTGAGCGAGGAAGAACGCAATTGGCGGCTCTACCTCAAGGCGATCGAAGCGGAAAACTGGACCACGGCGGCCATTTTCCACGCCCGGTTCACCGAAGCCAACCAGTCCCGCGCCCACGCCAACGTCGTCTGGGCCGCGACCAAGGTGATTCCCGATCAAATCAACGCCGCGCTGGAGCACGATTTCGTCAAACTGGCCGAAATGCGCCTTCAATCCGCCAAACTCATCGCCTCCCGGCTGCCGGAGAAACACCGCGCGCATTTGCCGGAGTTGGAGGCTCGGATTCGGGAGGCAAGACAGAGTAAACAGTGAACGGTGAACAGTAAACGGTGCGAGATTCTCTGCCCGAGATTCGTAGGCCGTCTTTGGAAGCGCTGAAAGCGAATCAAACACTTGAGCCATGCCTCTCAATCGGCTAAGTTGACCCAACGTGAAGGCCTATTCCTTGACGAGGGGGATGGATTAGACTGGGCCACCGCGGTGGAATGTGATTTGATTCCCATGCTGCCAAAGGCGGAGTTTGGCGAAAGCGAGGTGAAGGGTCACTTCTGCGGCGAAAAGCCATCGGGAGGAAGATTATTGAATGCCTCAGGCTGCCCTATTAGAATTCTTGATTCAGGTTCGAAATCGTGCGCATCTCCAAAGTTGGAAGGTCGGATCCGGAAACTCGCGGTGTAGAATCACGCGCCGTAGGACGATGCTCGCCCTCTACTGCTCACTCGCCTCAAAGTCATCCGTCCCCCAACCAAGCAGCCGCAGCACTTTCCCAACCAGGAAGAAGGAGCCGGTGACGAGGGCGGGGAGTTGGGTGGCCATGGCGAGGCGGAGGGCGAGGTTGGCGTCTGGGGCGGCGGCGGAGGGTTGGCCGATGCGTTCGGC
>CAYGQD010000196.1:0-13406 GCA_964351855.1 uncultured Verrucomicrobiales bacterium | reverse complement strand
TGCGCGAAGCCGTCATCGATGCCGGAGCCGTCCGGTTCCGCCCCATGCTCCTCACCGCCATGGCCGTCGTCGTCGGTGCTGCCGTCATCCTGATGGACCCGATCTTCCAAGGCCTCGCCATCGCGCTAATGGCCGGCGAAGTCGCCTCGCTCCTCGTCAGCCGGATGGCCGTGCCAGTCTTGTACTACATGGCCCACGCCCGCGCCCACGCGGCGAAAATGACCTGACCACGAAGCCGGATTTCTCGCCAACTCCGCGACGGAACGTCCCTCCCAGTCTCCAAAAAATAGCTGCGAGTATCTGCGGTTCCCCATCATTGGAAGGCCTCACGCCAAGGCGCGGAAACGCAGAGGCAACCCTGAATTCCGACCGCACCTGCCGAAACCGAAATATGTCCCTTCCCACCTCCGAAAAGAAATCTGCAGGTCCCCAATATCAGACGGCCATCGACTGAGGTGGACAAGAAAGGCTCGGGCGCATCGTGGCACCCGAGCCTTCTCCTTGATCCCAACGGATCGACCATGGACGAACCTTAGTGAGAAAGCTCCAGGGCTTGGCCCTCTTCCTCACTCGCGGTAACCCTCTCGGTCTCTTCCACGACATTCGCCTCCGTCACCCGGCTGGAAGCAGTTTCGGAAACCACTTCATCATCGCTCTGACGACTCCGGCTCCCCGTTCTCACGATCCGGCGGGCATTCTTATAGTCCAGATAGAACTGCGGCTCGGTCCGGCCGAACTGGCGCAACATCGTATCGATCACCTCCCGCATAAAACGGCGCAGTTCCTTCACCTCACGCGTGATCATCGCGGTCAGCGTCTTCCGCTGGGCAATCGCGGAACGCGGCGCTACGACCATCTCTTCATAGGCCTCCGCCCGAGCCGTCAGCTCATCCAGCCAAGCCTGGGTCACCCCATAATCGGCCAGTTCCGTGAGCCGCTCTGCCGCCAGTGCTTCCAGGGCCGTGGCCTTTTCCGTCAGCTTAAATCCCTGTCTGCGCAGCTTTGCCTTCGACGTTTCGATCTGCGCAAACAACGCATCTTCCTGATTCACCGCAGCCCAGGACTTCACCTGCGTGCCGACGATCTGCATCGTATCGATCAGCAGATCACGAACCCGCTCCTTGTTGATTGCGAGGCCCTGATTATTGCGTTCCTGCTCCTCGGCCAGCATCTCAATCAGCTCCATCTTCCGAGTCACCACCTCTAGAATGCGAAGCAAGCACGATGCAAATTCTCTGGAGCACCCTCACCCCTCTCGTCGGCCTAGGTGCCTCGGTCCTAGCCATCTGGCTACTGGCGCTGCGTCCTCTCGCTAAGTCAAAGTCCTGGCGTAAATCTCCGTTTGCTGAACCAATCCCGCGACCGCCCGGCGAATCGCTTCGGCTTGATCTGGAAGACCTCTCTATTCGTCAATATCCACCTGAATTCGTTGAATCGTCTACACCAAAACCTCAAGCCGACTTGGCTTTCTCCTGCAACGCCAAAATCCGAATCACACTCTCATCGAACGCCTTTTTGAAATCCGGATCCCCGGCGTAGGTCTTGTAAAGATCCAGGTCCTTCTTCCGCTCCTTGTTCATCGCCTGGGCGATCAGGCTTTCTAACGCGATGTTCCGGTTTTGTTGGTCCGGATTGTCGACTACCTGGGTCTGATAGCCGGGGCTTTCCTGAACGTGCTCCATGATGTTGATTAACTTCACGCGTTGTTCTTCTGGAGTTGCGGCCCAGGCATCAAAGAACCGTTCGTTGAACGTGCGAATGATGTCATCCAATGGCGATTCGTCCTCGCCACCACCGTGGTATCCGCGGACGTTGGGATTCTCGGGCTCTAATTCTGTCCCCGCTGGATCGAGTTCGATTTCCTGGTTCAGCCGCACCCGTTCCAGCCCGTAGGTGGATAGATCCACGCTCTCCAAGAGTTCGTCGAGATCATCTTGCCCCGCATCCGCAACCTTGAGCTTCGGAATCAGAAACTTGAGGAACCAGTGGAGTTTTTCCCAAGCCGGATTGTCGAACGGGATGATGCAAGCGAGCTGACCGTAGAGCTTGACGAACTGTTTGGCTTTGATCTTGAAGTCGATCTTGTCGTCTTCCTCTTCGATCAAATTGAAGCGGTCGACGCATTCGTCGATGATCGGGTGGAGCGTCTCGGCATCTTCACCATTGAAAAACAGCTCGTTGAATCGTTCGATGTCGTCCGTGTTATAGAGTTCGGCCTCGTCGAGGGCATCCTTCAGATCATGGAGGACGTTGATGTCGGTTGGCTCGGTCAGGCTGGTGGCGGTATAGAAGGGATCAAACGCATCCTTGATCTCGCTGGCGGTATTGTAGAAATCGAGGATGAAGGTGTCCTGCTTCTGCATCTTGTCGTTGCAGCGGTTCAACCGGCTCAGGGCTTGGACGGCGAGCACGCCCTGGAGGCGCTTATCAACATACATGCTGTGGAGAAGCGGCTCGTCGAACCCGGTCAGAAACTTGTTCGCCACGACCAGCAGTCTGTAGACCGAGCCCGGTTCGTGGGGATGGTCCCGGGCATACCTCCCGGATAGTCGGTCGGGGATTTCCTTCGATGGAAAACCGTTGAGCGATTCTTCGGTATGCTCGATGCCATCGACCGTTTTCTTGCCGGAAAACGCGACGATGGCCTGAAACGTCGCATGGGCTTCCGTCAGTTCTCGCCGAATCGCGTGGTAGTAGCGAATCGCACTCTCGATGTTCCGCGTAACGACCATGCCGCGTGCTGCACCTCGAAGCTTCTTCTTGGCGACGACCTGACTCAGAAAATGGTCCACCATCAGGGCCGCCTTCGTGTCGATCGTCTCCTGGTGCCCTTCGACGTAGGCGCGGAGTTTCTTCTGCGCCTTGACGGTGTCGAATTGAGGGTTGTCCGCGATGGATTTCTGAACCTCGTAATAGCTTTTGTAGGTCGTGTAATTGGCCAGCACATCGAGAATGAATCCTTCCTCGATCGCCTGCTTCATGGAGTAGAGGTGAAAGGGATCAAAGCCACCTTCGGCATTGCGAGTCCCGAACTTTTCGAGGGTAGCCTTCTTCGGAGTCGCGGTGAAGGCGAAGTAGGAGGCGTTCTGGCCCATCTTGCGCCTCGCCATCGCCGCCAGAATTTTCTCCTGATAGTCCTCCGGCTCTTCCTCGTCGCCGTTCCCTCCCAGTGACATATTGAGTTTGTCAGCAGCTTGCCCACTTTGCGAGGAATGCGCTTCGTCGATGATGACGGCGAAGGTCTTGTCGCTCATGTCGGCGATCCCATCGACAATGAAAGGAAACTTCTGGATCGTGGTGGTGATCAGCTTCTTCCCGTTCTGAAGATGGCTCTGAAGCTCCGCTGCACTGTTGGCGTGAGCGAGGAGGTTCTTCACTTCGGCGAAGGCCTTGATGTTCTTGTCAATCTGGCGGTCGAGGACACGGCGGTCCGTCACCACGATGACGGAATCGAACAGGTTCGCCTGCCCCGCCTTGTCGTAAAGCTCGACGAGCTGGTAGCCGAGCCAGGTGATGGAGTGGGATTTGCCGGAACCGGCGGAATGTTGGATCAGGTAGCGATGGCCGACTCCCTTGTCCTGCACATCAGCCAGAAGCTTGCGGACGACCTGAAGCTGTTGGTAGCGGGGAAAAAAGAGCGTCTGCTTCACCTTCCCGGTCTTCTTGTCCTTCTCCTCTGTCACCTTGGCGTAATGCTCGATGACGTTGGCCAAGCTGCGCCGGGTCAGGATTTCCTGCCAGAGATAAGCGCTCTTCGCGCCGTCGGGATTGGGCGGGTTGCCTTTGCCGTGGTTGTGCCCCTGGTTGAAAGGCAGGAAATAGGTGGACTTGCCGTCCAGCTTCGTCGTCATCCAGACCTCATCGGGATCGACCGCGAAGTGGACGAGACAGCGCCGAAACTGAAAGAGCGTTTCCTTGGGATCGCGATCCTGCCGGTATTGTTTCTTGGCGTGATTGACGTTCTGGCCGGTCCACGGATTCTTCAGTTCGAGGGTCGCAATCGGCAGCCCATTGAGGAAGAGCACCATGTCGATCGACTGGTGATCGGTCGTGGAAAAATAGACTTGGCGAGTGATCGAGAAGAGGTTCGACTCGAACCGTTCGATCACCTCATCGTTGAGGTCGTTGTAGGGCAGGCGATAGAGAAGGTCGAAGTGAGCATTATCGACATCGAGGCCCTTTTTGAGGATGGAAAGAATGCCGTCTTTCTTGAGCTTGCGATGGAGGCGTTCGAGGATCTGGCTCCGGTAATCGGGCTTGTAGTGGAGCTTGGCCAGTTCCTCGGCCTGGGTGGCTTCGAGGAACTGCCAAAACTTGGCTTCGTCGATCGCGAACTCCGCATTGTAGTCGGTCGCGTTTCCCCGGAGGTAACCAGCGCCTTTAGGCGGCGGCAAAGTGTCAGGCTTTTCTTGGACACGATCGCTCATGGGAGGCGGGTTAACTTCACCCGTCAGAAATCGCTCAATGCAGGCTTCCAGGGCCGCTTCCGTGGTGTCAGTGCTCATGAATCAGGGAAGGATTTAGATTCTCGTAGCAAAAAGGCTTCCAGCTCTTCCGGCTTGGGCAGGGCCACCTGGTAAGTGGAAACAAAAAGGTTCTCGTCCATCCCACCGAGCGCATACTCGACGAGGGCGTGGTCCTTGTCGGTGCAGAGGAGAAGCCCCACCGGCGGATTGTCGCCTTCCGCCATCTCATGTTTGCGGTAGTAGTTCACATAGGTGTTCAGCTGCCCGGCATTGGCGTGATTGAATGCCTCGACCTTCAGCTCGATCAGAATGTGGCAGTGGAGCTTGCGATGGTAAAAAACCAGATCGATGAAGTAATCACTCTGGCCGATACGGATCTTCTTCTGCCGGTCCTCGAAACAGAAGCCGTTCCCGAGTTCCAGGAGAAAGTCTTGGAGGTGATCGATCAGGGCGGTCTCGAGATCGTTCTCGCGGAACACCTCCTTGGGTTGCAAACCTAGGAACTCAAAAACGTAGGGATCTTTGATGAAATCGGCGGGCTGCGCTGGGGCCACCTCTTTGGCGGTGAGGCGCAGGAGCTTTTCCTTGTCGGTAGAAAGTCCCAGCCGCTCAAAAAGCAAGGAACCGATCTGGCGCTTCAGCTCCCGTACTGACCAGCCGCCCTTGATGCACTCGATCTCGTAGAATGCCCGCTGGAGAGGATCTGAAATGCGCAGCAGTTCGACGAAGTGAGAGAAGGTGAGCCTCTGAATCAACGTTCCCAAATCCGGCGCGAAATCAGGACGCTTGAATTCCGCAGACATTGTCTGCGGAATTTTCAAGTCGTTGGAAGTCAGTATCTTGTGGAATTCGCCAGACACTGTCTGGCCTTTTTGGACGAGTGACGGAGGGAGAAGCACCCCGAAAAAGCCAGACACTGTCTGGCCTTTCTGCGGGTAGGCCAGAGCGAAAGCCTTCGAGGACTTGAGGTTGGAGAGATTCAGCCCCGGAATTCCGAGCCGTTTTGCGAGCGTTGGCATCAAACGCTCTCCATACTCCGCTCGCTCCTCCCCGTTCTGCTCGAACTCTACGATGTAGGCCCCAACCAGCCAATTGCGCACCGTCAGCCCCACATTGGCCGTGCTGGAAACGTGGCGTTTCAGCGAGCCGTCAAGCTCGCGCAGTGTGGTGATGAGTTGGTCGAAGTTCATGCGGTGTGGTGGCGGAGTCGATCGAAGGGATTTTTATGGACGTCGAGCCCTTTCTTGAGCACGGAGTGAATGCCGTCCTTCTTGAGCTTGCGATGGAGGCGTTCGAGGATCTGGCTCCGGTAATCGGGCTTGTAGTGGAGCTTGGCGAGTTCCTCGGCCTGGGTGGATTCGAGGAATTGCCAGAACTTGGCCTCGTCGATCGCGAACTCGGCGTTGTAGTCGGTGGCGTTCCCTCGATAGTAGCCTGCGCCTTTGCGCGGAGGGTGATCGTCTGATCCTTCCTGAACGTTGCAACCTAACGTTGGCGGGCTAACATCGCCCGTCAGAAAACCTTCAATACAGGCTTCGAGAGCGGCTTTTGTGGTGTCGGTAGGCATGGTGAGCGATTGCGCACAAAAGGCATTCCAGACGCCGTTAACTTGCTCGGCGGCATTCAGTACCGGATTGCAACCGTTTAAGGTTTCGAAAAGATCGCAGCTCGGGGGGCTTCAAGTACCGATAAGACTGCGGCACAACGAAATCCGGGAAACGAAGGATCAACTTCTTCAGCGGGATCGGGTTGGCAAACTCCCAAACATTGAGAATCTCAAGGGCGAACGCTATGTTTTTACCTTCATAGTAGCTGTCGAAAACCTCCCGGCTGACTCCAGCAAGTCCTGAGACTGTCGCCCAAATTTCTTCGGGTGACCCCGACCAAATGTGACCAACCCGAAATCCGCCACGCAACTCCATCACCGGACTTGAAACGTAGATGTAGACATCTCGATTCTCAATATAGCGCGGAATCTGGCGTCGTAGCTCGGCGGTTTTAAGCCCGTCGAACACCAAATCTGCGTAGCATGGCTTTAGGGAAATCAGTATAGGCTGAGATTGTGTTGTCATTCTGACTCCGGATATCCGATCTTATAAAGTTGCTGGAACACTGGCTGTGGAAGGTTCAAAGGCGCTTGAAGAGATTCCCCGACACCATTCTCTTTGAACACAGTCCGAATGTCACTGAGGGAAATTCGATTTCGGAAGGGAAACGTGCGCGAGAACCTGAGGGCCATTATTTCACGCTCTATGTCGCCTTTACAAAGGTTGTAGATGTCTCTCCACTCGAGGATTCCAAACCGTTTGTATTTCTTGAATAGCTCCTTAGGCAAGCCGATCTCGACATCGTCGAGATGAGAAACAGCCGCGATTTCGCCACAGTTGCCACTCACGTACCAGAGGATCCGACCAGGGGCCGATAACATGCGATGGTGACTCTTTGCGCGGTAATACACGTTATCCCATCGCAACAAGACGGTAGGATCACCCCCAAAAAAGTCGTCCGAAGATTGTTGTTGATCCAGAAGTCCCATGGCAAATGCCGGGCGAATTGGAACGAGATAGCACGGGAGGTTCGCGCAAGAGGCCAACGGAGCACACGACCGCTCAAATTCTTTCTCATCTTGCTTCGCCAGTAAAGCACGGAGATCAGGAGAAAGCCCCTCAATACAACTTAGGGCGTCGTCCCACGTCATCACTTCTGGCAGAACGGCGCGTAGGTATGAGTCGTCCATCGCCACAAAGCCCATAGAAGTTAGAGTTGACTCGAGTGAATTCGGACTGATGTCTCGTCTAAATCCAACAAGTTCGTAGCGCTCTTTAAGCGCCAGAGCAAGGCAGTCTGCAACCAGAAAACTCGCATAAAGATCAAACTGGTCCGTGTGCGCGACATCGGCACGTACTATTGAAAGTCGGTCTTCGGGAGCGCTCGAAGATATTCTGTAAGCTACAGGGTTCCCTTCGGAAAAAAGAATGTCGGTGCGATACTCCTTTGGGTTGGCGACGGCCGCCAAGAGTGCCTCACGGCGCTTTCGCTTTGTTTCGCCGACAACCGTAAAAGGAGGGGCACAGAGGAGATCGACGTCTTGCTCGCGTGCTCGCATCCAACACAGGCTTAGTCCAGACACGCGGGCCGGAGCGAAAGAATGCCGCTCTATTTCTTCGTGGAGATTTGTGATCAACGCGACCGGATGAAGGACTTCGATCCCACAAAATTCGTGAATGGCTTCGGCATGTCGCAATATCCCTTCGTCTTTCGTGACGAAGACCTTCACCGGTGAGGCTGCCGTCTTTGCCAATTGGTGAATGTCTGATTTTTCGCTATCAGTGCGGTATGGAAGAATCTCGATCAGTTTCCGAACATGCCCTTCGAATTGATTTTCATCATGCTCAACCCGCGGAAAACCGTGGGCGCGATTCATAGATCGGCGACGGCCGGTTGCGTCCCGATTGCGGTCTATTTCCAAGAACAACTCGTCGGTAATCCAAATGCTCAATGAGTCGATAAGGTAGTCACTTTGCAATCCTTTAGAAATGATCGTGCTTGGCGCATTCTCTGCGTCAAAATCGAAAAAGATCTGAGCATCGGTCACGATGTCTAATGAATCATCGGATGCTTCCGCGCTCCACAGTCCCAGCTCGTCGTCCGACGCGAGTCGGTAGCACCACAGCGTAAGCGGATGGCCTGCTGTCGAGCGTCCAGCACGTTCTTCGAGCGGAATAAATCCTAGTGTCTTCCAAAGGCTATGAGCAGGATAGTCTCTCCGGCACCGAAGTTTGATCACTTTTTGGGTCGTAGCGCTAGCTTTTAACGCGGCTACTAGCCTCCTTGCGATGCCGCGCCCTCTGTGTGCCCTGCCTACACAGAGCTGTGTAATGCGAAAACGGTCCGGATATTGAGCGAAGATCAAGTACCCCAACAAATTGTCATCGCCATCTCTTGCTCCGTACACCCAACCTTTTTCGAGGAGATTCCTTAGAGCCTCTTCCGGGAGAAAGCCAAGAGTGGCACGAAACGGACGACCTAAGTCGTCCACCAGTTTTACGTCCGATGGCGCTAAAGTGACGATCTGGTAGGTGCTCTGGGTTACCTCTTCCATCAGACCTTGATTTTGCCGGTGACGGCGTGGGCGATGAGTGTGTTGCGGAGGGTTTTGAGGCGATGAATGAGGAGGGTGATTTCCTCTCCAAGGCCTATAAATTGGTAGGAAACCGTGGCGATATGGTCAGCGATAGCAGTCTGAATTTCGACGGGTGGGATCGGTGCAGGGAGATTGAGGAAGTCGCCTCTGGAGATGTTTTGCATGCTGCTGCTGGAGCCAACCGCAATGCCCGCCAAGATTGGCCTGAAGACTGACGAGTTAATAAATAGGGTGATGTATCGGGCGTCGGCTTTCTTGTGATCGATTTCAGTTTGCCAAAGCCGGTCTGGAAGAAACAGATTCGGATAGTCATGAGGCGTATGAGCTGCGGCTCCGACAAGTTCCGGTGTATTCATTCGCGAAATGATGATCTCGTTCCCTTTGACTGGGCACTTTACTAATCGGTTTTCAGATTCCTTCACTGGTTTAAATTCATCGGGTCGAAAAACACGGGTGTAGACGCAACTTGTCTTTAAGATCCGATATCCTTTCGAATTCTCGCCCGACTCTTTTGCGTTTACGCTAGTCCCCGATGCCATTGCTGGTATCACACGTTTTAGTTTCAACACCTCCCACCCCTCTGGAATCTCCCCGATCCATTCGATGCCGGAGGGTTTGAGTTTGGCGTTGGGGTTGAGGCCTCGGGTGACGGCGCGGTTGATGAGGATGGCTTTTTGCTCGTCGAGGAGTTCGATCTGGCGCTGCTTTTTGGCAATCAAGGCGTCGATCTCCGCCGTCTTCCGATCCAGGAAGGTGACGATGCGGTCTTGTTCGGGTTTGGGGGGAATCGGAATGACGATGTTTTTGAAGCCGAGCCAATAGAGCCGATTGCGATCAGAGACGATTCCGTAAGAGTGCCGATTGGTTTCGACTTGGAATTGCTCCCCGCGAAAGAGGTAGGAATAATAACGAGTGTTGATGGCCTTAATGGGACGAGCGACGACATACGCCGGCGAGATGAGGCCATCGACCGGTACATCCCCGACCGCTCCCTGCCACATTCGCATGGTATTATACGCGATGTCTCCGGCGGCTGCGCGTTTGTAAGCCGTGCGATCTTCAATGGTCCGTTGCTCCCGGTCGCCCTCGGGCCGGTCTTCCAGAACGCCGTTCTTGATCGAAATATTGAGGATCGGTAGTTCATCATTCCCGCGCTCAACTCGCTCGTTGAACGCTGAAAAGACACGGTTGGCTTCCCAATGCTCTGGAATCTCCCCGAGCCATTCGACTCCGGAGTCCTTGTAGCGGTCGTATTTCGGGAAGGCGCTCACTCTTTTCCTGATTGCTGGAGATGAACCGCAGATGTCGCAGATTTACGCAGATGATCTGGGGTGTTGACGTAGCGCCTGTATTCGAGCCGAGGGGTTCCGAAGTTGATCAGAAGCGCTCGTTCGAAGCCCGTTGCCTTCAGGTAATGGAGAACTTGCGCGGTTTCCACATCGCCCAATGCCTTGATCGCTTTTAGCTCCACAATGATTCGTTCGTTGCAGACAAAATCAGCCCGGTAAGGCGTATTTAAGACCTGGTCCTTGTAGCGCACCGGAACCGGACACTCCTTGACGAAGGGAATTCCCCGTTCCGTCAACTCCACTTCCAGCGCGTCCTGATAGACCGCCTCGAGAAACCCAGACCCAAGCTCTCTGTGAACCTCCATGGCGGCACCGATGATTGCATAGGTCTCCGGGTCTTTTCTAGATTCTGAATTCATTTGAGATGGGCTCCGGGTGTTTAACCGCAGATGTCGCAGATTTACGCAGATGATTTCTGGGTAATGAAGAGGCGCTGGGGATGATTGAGGAACTGCTCTGACTCGCCCGTGATGAGTCCGTCGCATCATTTACTGGATTTGTCTGAGAATCTGCGTTCATCCGCGAAATCTGTGGTTCAATTGAAATATGGGTGGCAAACCGCAGACGTCGCAGATTGGCGCAGATGTTTGGTAGGGAAGCTTGAATGGCCTGTTTCTGGAATCTGCGTACATCTCCGAAATCTGTGGTTCAATTGCCGAAGTTAAGGATTTGCTCCAAGAGGCCTTCGGTCTCGGCTTCGAGGTCGCGGATTTCCTGGACGACTTCGTCGAGGTCGCGCAGCGGTTGATGGACGTAGAAGTATTTGTTGAAGGAGATCTCGTAGCCGATGACGGTCTTGCTCTCGTCGATCCAGGCATCTTCGACATGGGGGAGGACTTCTTTCTTAAAGTAGGCGTCGATGCCGCCTTCGTAGTTGAGCGGGACGTTTTCGGTGTCGCGGAGTTCGCTGTCGGGTTCATAACCGCCCGCTTCGCCGAGCTTCGGATTCGCGAAAACGGGCGCGGCCTCGGGATCGCGCCAGGAAACGGCTTCGAGGATGGCTTTGAGCTGGGCCGGGGCCAGATTGAGCCGCAGTTTGAGGAGGGCGGATTTGGTCTGGGTTTGGAAGTGGTTGAAGTCGTGGGAAGTGGCTTCGCCCATCTCTTGGTGAAGCTGGGTCGCGGCTTCGACCAGTTCGCGGCGGCCGATCCAGAATTTGGGATCGAGGAGCTTCTTTTTGTCGCCGGTTTTCCGGTCGATTTCTTCCTGTTCGAGCCATTCATCGAGAGCGGCTTTTCGTGCTTTGGCGGAGAGAAAATCGGCTTGGTAGACCTTGTTGCCCCATTGTTGAACCATCCATTCCATCTCTTCGCGGAGCCGTTTATCGAAGCGGACGGATTCGACGCGCTCGGCGGTGAACTGGGTGGATTTACGGAGCGGGCGATCCACCGTGATTTTCCAATAGCCAAAATCGCGATTGTCGAAGACCTGAGCTTTCACTCCATCGACGGCTTCTTTGCCGGTATCGACGAACTGAAGGTAAGCCTTGGTGATTTGGGCGATGTGATCTGGCGTGAAGGCACAGTTTTTTTCTCCGAGGTTTTTGCGCAGCTTCTCGTAAAGCTGGGATGCATCGATCAACTGGACTTTGCCCTGCCGCTTCTTGGGTTTGTGGTTCGAGAGGATCCAGATGTAGGTGGTGATGCCGGTGTTGTAGAAGATGTTGTTGGGCAGTTGGATGATGGCTTCGAGGTAGTCGTTCTCGATCAGGTATTGGCGGATATTACTGGCACCGCCGCCGGCATTGCCGGTGAAGAGGGCGGAGCCGTTGTGGACCGTGGCGATCCGGCTGCCGAGCGGTGAATCCTTGAGACGCTTCATTTTGTTGACCATCTCCATGAGGAAGAGGAGCTGGCCGTCATCGACCGCCGGGGCGGCAGAGACGGTTTGGGTTTCGCCGAAGGCATCGGGAAGGGGGAAGGTTGACTTCGAACCGGGGATCGATGATCTCGGTTTTCGAGCCGTTCTTTTCGAGGATTTGACCCTGGTCCGTTTTCCAGCTCTTGCCGTAGGGCGGATTGGAAAGCATAAAGTCGAATCGCAGGTTGGAGAACTCGTCGGTGGCGAGGGTGGAACCGAATTTGATGTTCTCCGGGTTGTTCCCCTTGATGAGCATGTCCGACTTGCAGATGGCGTAGGTCTCCGGGTTGACCTCCTTGCCGTAGAGATAGATCGCGGCGTCTTGGCCCTTTTTCCCGACGGGACCATCCGGATCGACGATGTAGTCTTGGGATTCGGTCAGCATTCCGCCGGAGCCACACGCGGGATCGTAAATCGTGATGACTGGCGGTAGCTTCTTTTTGACCGGCTCAAAGAGGAGATGGATCATGAGTTGGATGACCTCGCGCGGGGTGAAGTGTTCGCCCGCTTCCTCGTTGTTTTCCTCGTTGAACTTGCGAATCAGTTCTTCGAACACGTAACCCATTCCCAGATTCGTCAGCGCGGGAAGCTTGCGGCCATCGGGGCTTTTGGCGGGGTGGTGGGACAGGTTGATTTCCGGCGACACAAACTTCTCGATCACGCCATGCAACGCATCGGCCTCAGCCATTTTACGGATCTGATTGCGGAGATCGAATTTGGCGATGATTTCGACGACGTTCGGGCTGAAGGCGTCGAGGTAGTGGTTAAAGTTGGCTTTGAGCTGGGTGGGGTTTCCGAGGAGCGATTTGAGGGTGAATTTGGAGGTGTTGTAGAAGACCTGGCCGGAGGCGTCGCAAAGCCCTTGCGGATCGAGAATGGTCAGGCCCGCATCGGTCTTCTGAAACTCCACCTCCGCCAAAACCTTCTCTTTGGAATCTTCAAGGAGACAATCAATTCGCCGAAGGACGAACATAGGTAGGATCACATCCCGGTATTTTCCCCGGACGAACACATCGCGAAGGCAATCGTCGGCAATGGACCAGATGAAGGAGACGATTTTATTGTGCGCTGCGTGATCCATAACCTGAAGAAAACAAGGGGTTATTGATAGGCAAAAACCGGCCGAGGTCGAGTGGGTTTCAGAGAATATGCGCCATTCTTTCCAAGGTTGGTCACTCGGCTAAGAAAACCGCCACCTGAAACCCCGCAGATTCCGGCCGGAAAGGATTTTCGGGAGAGCGGATCTATCCCGAAGCCAAACCACCACATCCGTATCGTAAACGAGAAGCTCCGCCGCAGAAACTAACGACTCCGCCGCGTAAACCACAACCGCCCTCGCAAAAACCAGGTGGTCTGCGACGCAAACGGGTTGGTTCGTCGCACGAGCGAGAAGGTTCGTGGCGGAAACGGGGACGTTCGCGGCGCAAACGGGGTGGTCCGCCGCAGAAATGGGGTGATCCCTCGCAGGATTGACGTGGTCCGCGCGTTGTTCGGGTCGGTCCTCTCAAAACTAAACGAATCACTCGAACTGGTAGCCGCGTTGCTCGGTCTGGGCGGGGTGGAAGAGGCCTTGGGTGGGTTGGGAGT
>CAYGQD010000195.1:0-13413 GCA_964351855.1 uncultured Verrucomicrobiales bacterium | reverse complement strand
CCGATTTTCGGAGCCGGGCGGGCGAAGTCCGACAGGCTCCTAGTGCATCGTCTCGGAAAAAAGTGTGCAGATTCGCGAGTCATTTTTCCCAACTTCAAGGCGTGAGGGAGGGAGTGGAGCGGGCTCCATGACCGACCGAGGAACGCAGAAATCGGGAGAAAGGGACGCGATCCCGGATTTCCCGAGCACAGCGAGCAAACTTAGATCTACCGCCTATCAATCATCCATCTGCGCAGTTATTTTCGGGACGATGCACTAGTCATCGTCCTGCTCGGGAAGATCTCCCCCCGTTTCCTCCGCTGGCTGGAACAACCCAATCACGTTGCTCTCGGTATCCTTAAAGTAGGCGACCCAGCCCTCACCAGGCACCAACCGCTTGGGTGATGCGATTTTCCCTCCGTGAAGTTCGATCAAATCGAGAGTATCGGACATGGAATCGACCTCGATAGTGCAGACGTAGGAAATGACGCTTTTGCCGAAGACCTTGCCCTGGCGTCGGACCAGCCCCCCATCAATGCCGTAGTCATCTTCGTCACCGGTTTGGATCTCCCAATAGTCATGATTCTCCCACTTCTCAAAACCCCAATCAAAGACGGACTCATAGAAGGCAATCGCCCGATCGGGATCCTCAGCGTGAATTTCAAAATGGGTAACGCGGTTCATCCTTTTGAGTTTATTCTGGCAGGTAAGCGGTCCCGAGCGTCTTCAAGGCACGGTCCGTGATGGATAGCGAAATTCCTTGCTGTCTTGCGGCAACAATCACCATCTCTCTAGCGCTCTCTTTTTCGCAATATTCGATCAGTAACATCGGAATTCCCTCTGCCCTTGCTCCCCAGAGGTTTCCCAAAATAAACTTGGTGTGTTCTCGATCTTGAACCTGTTCGCCATCGGTGAAGAGATCCTCGATCCCTTGGCCGCTGATGGTTTTTCGGTAGGTCTCGTTGGAGAGAAGCTGGGTGGCGTTATTCGGAATCACGAGAAAATCCGGGTTCAAACTACGTCCCTTTTCCGCAATTCGCTGAACCATGGTAATCATGTCTTCTCGATAGGTGTTGCCCGTAGCCCGATTTTTTCGATGGTCGATCCATTCGTCTGTTTCGGCATCATGCTCAAAGTACTCGAACGTGTCCACCGTATCCAGCCAGACACCGTCGAAACCGCTTTCAAGAATCGCATCCAGGTGGTTAAGAACGATCTCCTTCCATCCACTCTCCCAATATTTGACGCGGTAGTCTTCCGGCCAATGAGGGTTTGCGCCCAGGAGCCAATCGGGTGCCTGCTCGCTGACCGCCTTTGATTCGGTCACCCATGCATTCCTCCAATAGGATCGATAGATGCCAGCCTCACCAATCGAGAGGTAGGCGATGACTTTTCGATCCACCTTCCCGGACCGAACCTGATCGATTTCCTCACGGGTCCAGCGGCTTCCTTCATCTCCGTAAAATGCGTAATCAATCACCAGCCAATCCAGATCACAGGTTTCCAGGGTTTGGACCGCTTCTGTGCGAGTTTTCGCCGTGCCCTCCAACTGCAAGCAGTAAGTAAACCTTGGAAGATTCTCGCTCGTAGCAGGTAGGAGGATCCCTAACAAACTGATTGCTCCTAGACAAAGGGATTTCATAAACTATATCGGGATGCTGTGGCGAGTGCTAACAATAAAGATTTTCTAATTATCGGCGGCGGAATCGTGGGCCTGGCGACTGCCTATCGACTCCTCAAAACGCTGCCTGGTCATTCTTTGGCCGTCATCGAAAAGGAATCAAAATTGGCTCTTCATCAAACAGGCCACAATTCCGGAGTTTTGCATTCGGGAATTTATTACAAGCCTGGTTCATTGAAGGCGATCAACTGCCGCGAGGGTAAGGCGGCGATGGAACAGTTCTGTGAGGAGGAAGGGATTCCCTACGATATTTGCGGGAAAGTCATCGTCGCTCTCGACGAAATCGAGCGGGAACGACTCCATCACATTTTCCAGCGCGGTCAGGAAAACGGGGTGCAATGCGAGATGATCTCACGAGAGCGCCTGCGTGAGTTGGAGCCGAATGCCGCCGGGATCGAGGCCATTCATGTCCCGGAAACTGGAATCGTGGATTATGTCGCTGTCTGCGAACGCCTTGCCAAGCGAATCCACGAAATGGGTGGGGAATTCATCGGCGATGCGAAAGTCACCGCCATCGCGCAACGCGACAATCGAGTCATCCTGGAAACCAAACAGGGGGACTTTGAAGGAAAGGTTTTGGTCAACTGCGGTGGATTGTATTCCGATGTCTTGGCCAAAGCCTCCGGAGCAGAGCCGAAAGCAAAAATCATCCCCTTCCGAGGGGAATACTACGAACTGGATTCGGATGCCGCTCAGTTGGTCAACAATCTGATCTACCCGGTTCCTGACCCGAATTTTCCCTTTCTAGGGGTTCATTTTACCCGAATGATTCATGGCGGTGTGGAGTGTGGCCCGAACGCGGTGCTGGCATTCGCCCGAGAGGGATATCGAAAGCGCGACCTGAATCTTCCGGAACTGGTTGGTAGCCTGACCTATCCGGGTTTCGTCAAAATGGCATCGAAATATTGGCGTATGGGTGCTGCGGAAATGTGGCGCAGCTTCAGCAAGCAGGCCTTCGTTCAAGCTCTCCAGCGTCTTCTTCCCGCTCTCGAGGCTTATCAGCTTTCTCCAGCACCTGCGGGTGTCCGGGCCCAGGCCGTCGGGATTGATGGAAGCCTGATCGACGACTTTCTCATTCTTCCTCATGACCGCGTCATCAATGTCTGCAACGCACCGTCTCCCGCAGCAACCGCCGCGCTCAGCATTGGTTCGAAAATCGTCGATGAGGTGATCGAACGGGTGCGTTGAACCCCTCGCGCTCAAACAAAACGACCTCGCCGGTAAATACCAACGAGGTCGTTCGGAAAAATAGGAGAATAGGTCTCTTAGGGTTTCGCGATCTTGTGAAGATTCGGAGCGAGTCCGTGACCGGCTACCAACTTGGCAGGACGACCCAAGACGGTATGGAAGGCAAGAACGCGAGTCGACATTTCGTCGTGACGCGCCATGGCTTCGTTTCTTCCCGCTTGAGAATGAACGGAGAGACCGTGGTCAATCCGGACGAAAGCCGGAACTCGGCGCTCGTTGGCAGGCTTGTCGTCGCTCATGATGGATTGGGCTTCTCGATCCAACAGGTAACTCGTGCCGACGTCGTCGGCATTGGCAGAAAGGGTGAAAAATCCACCGATAAGGGCGGAAACGGCAATGAGAGTGGGAAGGTTTAATTTCATTTTTTTCCTCAAGGCTTGAAGATTTCACGAAGAGTGTGACCCGCCATGAAGCGGAACGCACATCGTTCAATGGACGTCCTTAAGGTACGGCAATTACTCAAATCCACAATCGAAGTCGGGAAAAGAGTGATTTAATCGGGAACATTTTGATTTTTCGGTTCGAAAGTTCTCTGCTCCCTCTTCGCAAGCCTATGCCAGCCGCACCAACTCCCGACCCCGCAGAGCCAAAAGAGCCCTCTCTCATTGGCTGCCTCATTCCCATTGTCGCAGTGACGGTGCTATTGAGCTTCGGCACTTGCGTTGTGGTAACCGGCTACACCCAGAATCAGCGGATTGCCGAGTTTGCGGACGAGGAGCCGCTCAATTTTGAAAACAAAACGCCTGACCCCGCACGAATTGGCCTGGTCCAAGCGAAGTTGAACCTTCTGGAAGACGCGGCGAAAACCGGAACCGAAACGGAGATCGCTCTCACCGCCGATGATCTGAATACCCTCATCGCGACTCAGGATTTGCTGGAGAGCCTCAGATCAAACACGCTGATCGAGGCGATCCAACCCATTGCAATCATTGCCCGGAAAAGCCAAGAAATCCGCAAGCTAGGCGGCGGAAGTCGCTATCTCAACGGGAAGTTCCTGTTCAAGCCGGAGGAATCGGAAACCAATGAATGGCAACTCATGCTGCAAGACATTCAAATCCCGGACAAAGAAGTTCCGCCTGAGTTCGTCAATATGTTTCGCGAACTCCACATGTTCCGCTTCGATCAGAATCAAAAGGCGATCCAACTAGTTCTGGAACGCATCACCGAAATGCGGCTCGAAGAGGGGCAGATTCTGATCGTGATCGGTAAGCCGTAACCGGCGTCTTCAGGCACTTAACGCTCGAATGGGTTTGCCCATGTCGGTGATCGGCACCGGTCGATCGCCATCGTAAAGATTTTTGCTTGGATCGATTTGTAGGGCGTTGAGCGTGGTCGCAAAAAGATCCGGCACGCTGACGGGAGACTCAACCACCTCCATCGCATTCTCGTCACTGACGCCGTACGCCCCACGGTGCTTCAGGCCGCCTCCGGCAAGAACCACCGACATGCACTTTGAGTGATGTCCGCGACCACCGCCTGAATCAAAATGCGCGGGCCGCCCAAATTCCGAGTTGATGACGATCAACGTGCTATCCAGCCGTCCTCGACGCTCCAAATCCAGGATCAGCGCACTGAGTGCATCATCCAGTTCCCGAATCAACAGGTGTTGATTCAACTGTCCGTCATTGTGGGTGTCCCAACCGGTTCCATTGCGGAAATTCATGTTGTGAGAAACCTCGACAAAGCGAACTCCCGATTCCGTTAAGCGACGAGCTAACAAACAACGCTGCCCAAATTCCCCTCCATAACGATTTCTCGTCGATGCGGCTTCGTCGCTGAGATCAAAGGTGCGCATGAAGTCTGGCCCGGAAAGGCGGAGGCTCTCACCGATGGCCGCATCGTATTCGGCAAAAAGACGATCATTCGGGAAACGCTTCTTTCCGGAAGTCCGTACCGTTTCCAATAACGCCTGGCGCCGCCGTTGACGCCCTGCCCCGATAAAATCCGGCCGAGCCAATCCCGCCGGACCCGCCTCGAGATCTGTCAAATAGACAAATCCCGCCTTTTGGCCCAGGAACCCAGGCCCCCGAGTCAAATTGGGATAACCAATCAGCATGTAGGCGGGCACACCTTCGCAAGCGGCCCCGCGCTCGTGAGCCACGATCGAGCCGATCGAAGGATAAACGACCGTACCGCTGGTGGGCCGCCCCGTATGCATCCGATTCGTTGCTGCAGCGTGCTCATCGACCACATTGTGATGAACGGTCCGTAAAGCCGTGATATTCTCCATCAAGCGAGCCGTCTTGGTCAAATGCTCGCAAACTTGGACGCCAGGAACTGACGTCTCGATGGAGGGATAGTAGGATCCCGGTTTGCGAGCCTTCGCATCCCCCATTCTCTTGGGATCAAAGGTGTCGATCTGCGCCATTCCGCCCCCGAGCCAGAACATGATGCAGTGTTCAGCCCGTCCAAAATTCGGAACGTCCGAGACATTCTTCTCCGCCGCAGCGAGCGATGAAGCCGCCATGACACCGGGTGCAATTTTCAGGAGTTTACGTCGCTTCATGAATCGGAACATGCCAAATGCGACGAGATTCGGCCAGAGGATTCTTCCTTTTATTGAACTAGATAATAGTTCTTCATTTTTTTATAAATTCATGCTGACAATTTCGCAGGGTGAACGATCTTTTTGAAGAAACCTGAATCTCGCGAAATGGCTCGCGAGACTGCTGAAACCTAGCATTCCTTCCATGAGCAACCTATCTGCGCCAAGTTCTTCTGTGCTTGAAGCCGTTCGCGAAGCCTATCAACGGCTCGCTGAGGGCGAGAAAGCCAAAATTATGCGCTTTACCGCCCGTCACCGTTTTACGGACGACAACTTCGAGAACTGGTTAGATCAGTCCGGCCTCCTCCACGGCGATTTGCGACGCGAAATGATCGCCGAGCGGCAATTGCCACCGGTTCGCGAGAAGCTCGATACGACGTTGCTTTCGAACCAAGGGTTGATGCAGGACACCATCACGAAGTACCTCGCCCAAGGAAATCCGGATCTCCTCAACGCGGTCATCGAGTGGGTCCGCGCGGAACGTGGAAAACTCGCCCCCAACCCTCCCGAAACCGTCCGGGAAGTTGTCGAGGCGAACCATGCACCCGAAAATCTGGCAACCAACCCCCAGTATCAGTTTGTCTGCGCGGTCATGAAAGCACATTGGCTGGACCATAAACTGGTCGAGATGGCAGGGAATGAGCCTGAAGAAACAACGGTGATTGAAACGGTCGAAGAATCGATGCCGGTTTCAGATCCGGTAGCAGAATCGTCCCCTGCCCCTTTAGCAGTCGCTACCGCAACCGCAGTTGGAGTAATTGGTGCCGGAACTGCTCTCTCCGAGCAAGACTCAGAGATGCCCGCCGATGAGATCCTGGACGAAACGATTGACGATGATTTTGACTCTAGCACTACCGAAAATCCGGCCACGACGGAAGTTCCCGTTGAAGAGGCTCCGGTTCTCTTCCAAGATTCCGAGGATCATTCGCCACTCTCAGCCAACGACTCCACCACCTCTCATTCTTCCAATCCACTGATGAACAAAATCGAATCTCTCCAAGCTTTTTGCGACGAAATTGAAGCAAAGTTGGCGGATATGCGAACAGCCTCCAAAGATGTTTCCGTTCTGGGTGTCCTAAAGCCCGCCACTGAAGCGTTTTCGCTGATTGAGGAGATTCGTGAGGAGGCCGCCGCGAAGGGAAGCGATGCCTCCTGGACCTCCGTTGATGAACTTCGCTCGTTCGCCGATGAAAAGGTCGATTCTCCTGCCGAGCCATCAACTCCAGCCTCTCCGACCGCCACAGAAAGCTCGAATGCGCGAAAAGCTGGTGCTGAACTGCTCAGTAGTTTGGGGGTCGATCCCGCTGAGGAAGACACCGTCGAAGAAGAAGCGACCCAGCCGGAAACGCGCAGCTTGTTCAGCAAGTTTATGTAATTCGCGATCGGATTTCCTGAACTTTAGGACAAAAGGTCAGAAATCGGTTTTCCCTCCGGAACCATCCGCCCGGTTTTGGGATCTTCTTGATGTCCCGCCACCAGAAACGGTCGCCCGGAAGGAGCAAAAACCACCTTATCGAGCGGTATTCCCATCGCTGAGGCAAGGGTCGCGTTGAAGTCTTCTGGCCGAACGGGACCCGATTCTACGGCATATCCGATTTTGTCGGTTTCGCCGTAAACCTGCCCGCCCTTGATCCCGGCGCCAGCCACCAGGGAACTGAAAGCCAACGGGTGATGATCACGACCACTATTGTCGTTGATTCTCGGGGTACGGCCAAATTCGGTCGCTACCACAACCATGGTGGAGTCTAGGTCCACCTCTTCCAAGGTCGCAGCCAGCGCTTCGCCGAGGTTCTGATAATTCTGGGCGGCTTCCGATTGAAAGATGCCCGTGTGGTTGTCCCAGCCACCCCAGTTTACGTGCACGTATTCCACGTCCCGCTCATTCAGCTGCACGGCGAGAGCGGCTGCATCCGCACCCTTTCCGGTCCCAAATTTTTCGCGCCGCGCCTTATCCATGCGCGAGAGGTCGAATGCCTCGAGGTCCTGGCTCGACATCAGCTTCATCGCGTGTTCGTAAAATTCGCTGTAGGCCTGAACCTCGCTGGTACGAAACTTCCGCGTGAACATCTCGTTGAAGGTGTTCACCATCTCCAGACGCTCCTGAAGCACGGCTTCCTCGACCTTCGGCATGACATTCGGCAATCCACCTCTCGGATTACCGAGCGGCACCGGCGCAAAACCTGGGCCCATGAACCCATCTCCCGGAAAGCTACCATCCCGAATCGACACCCAAAACGGCAGCGTCGATTCCGTCTTGAGGGGAGCCAGCTTCTTCTTCCAGGCCGCCAAGTCCGGGTGAATGATCGATGCCAGGCGTTTGTACCCGGTGCGAATATAGTAGCGACCACCCGAGTGATCCCCCGTTTGCGAGGTCATCGTCCGAACCACACTGAACTTCTCGGAATGCGGGGCGAGAGCTGCAAAATTGGCCGATAACTGAAATCCTGAGGGCGTCCCAATCACCCCGGTCGGCCCCTGGCCTTCCGTCCCGGGTTTGGGATCGAACGAATCGAGGTGACTTAACCCGCCTGAGAGATAGAAATAGATCACCTTCTTCGCCTTCCCGCCTCCGGTCTGAGCAATCCCGCGGCTAGGCAACGCGGTTAGACTAACGCCCAGCGCCAGTTTTGCCGCCAGTTCAACGACTCCTCGGCGTGAAATTTCGCCCATGCGATGGAAGCTTTTACTCATTGGATGAACATGAATTCCCGGGCGTTCAGGAGGGCCCAAATCAAGTTGGCATAGCCGGCTTGCTCGACGGATTCGTCCTCTCGATCCCGCTTCATGGCCCGTTGCGCCACTGATCGCTCTTCAGCAGTGGGATGACGACTCAGGATACTGAGGAAGATCGCTTCGACCGTATCCCCTTTCCCGCGAATGCTACCGGCGTTTTTCATGATTTGGGATTTTGCGTCGCTCAACGTCTGATTGGTCAACGTTCCGTTCATCATCATCAACACCTGGGGCACAGAACCAAGGGCATTTCCATTTTCGATCAAGAGCTTGTCGGACTGGCCAAACGTGCTCAAAAAGTGCAAATCATTCGCGGGTAGCGGCATCTCTGAGGCCCTAATCATGATTTCGCCTCCGACGCGCTGCGGCTGGCGGTCCATCCCGGGAACTACCTGGCTCAAGGCGCTAAACGACTCTTGGAATTTGAGCGCTTTGGAGCCAGTCATCTCACTCCAATCGACACTCATCAGGTTCCGATAATCCTCCAGAATGCGATTTTGATACGCCTCCGGATGCTCCGTGGTCAAGGAGACCAGAGAATCCCACATCTGCTCTGCGGTCATTCGGCGTAGGATCGGAGCTGGGAAATGGTATCGTCCCTTGTCGATCATCGCCAGGGTCGGAGATTCCCGGCAGGCTTCCCGCTGATAAGTCTGGGTGTTGTAGAGAACCCGGAGAAAATCCTTCAGGTCGTAGTCCAACTCTTTCATCAACGACTCCAAGTAACTGAGCAGCTTATAATTCTGCGCCTGCCCATCCAAATGGCCCGGAATGTTTTCAACCGGCTCAATTTGCCCGAGTCCGAAGACCTTCTTCCAGAGGCGGTTCACCAGGTTGATGGTAAATCGCGGATTCTCTTTCGAAGTCAGCCATTCCCCAAAGGCGTCCCTGGCTGAGTCGAAGTCTTCGACCATCACAATCTCCCCAAAGTAGGTAGCTGGCTCGACGCTCTGAAGCGGCTCTCCGTCGTCGTATTTGTAATCATGGGGAAGCTTGGTTCGATTGATCTCGCCATCACTCAAGCGATACCGAAACGAATCCATGATCTCTCCCATCTGGGAGCCGTTCTTGAAACTGGGATTCAGTTTTGTCAGTTCCGCGAGGATGCGCTTCTCCTCCCCGCGAAGTTTCTTCTCGGTTTTCTGGTCGGCGTTTCGCGTCTCCAAACGGCCAAAAAAAGCGGCCATTTTGTAGAAGTCCATCTGATAGACTTCCTCGAATGGATGATCGTGACACTGTGCGCAGGTAATTTCCGTCCCGAGAAACGTCGCAAAGGTATTCGAGAGATTGCAAAGCGGCATACCCAGATCGGTAAGGAGATAACCAACTGCCGGATTTTCCCAGAGCGTTCCCTCCGCAGTCAGCAAATCCTTCACAATCTCATCCCAATGACGGTTTTGATGAATTTGATCCTTCACCCAATCATGATAGGCACCCGCCTGAAGACCAGGTCCGCCATTTGGGGTCAGTCGACTCCGAATCCGCAGCAAATCGCTGAGGTAATTGAAAAAGTGGCTGGTGAACGCATCTGACTCCAAGAGGTCATCGATCAGTTGCGCTCGTTTTTCAGGATGGTTGCGATCCAGAAATTCGGTCGTCTCAAGATAGGTGGGAATCCTTCCGGCGATATCCAGGTAAATTCGGCGAACAAACTGCGCGTCGCTCAATTCATCCGTGGGATGGGTCAATGCGATTTCAAAGTCGATCTTCTCCCGTTCCTGCAGTCGATCACTCCGACTGAGGTTCGGATCCTGCATGACTCGTGAGCGATGCAGCTTCAGTTCCAGGTTGGCCTCTTTGAGCCGCTCCCAGACCAACGCATCAATCTGTTCGGCGGCTCGGCGGGGATCGTAAGGCAGCTTTGCTTTCACATAGTCCTGATCCGCCTCGCTCAAGAGCCGAAACGGGAAAGACACTCGCTTTCCGTTCTCCAATCTCAATTCCACATTCGGCCCTGACCCGCTCGATTCCGCACCGATCATCTCCGCCTCAATCTTGCGCCCCTTCGTATCGGTCCAGAATCGCATCTCGGCGAACGAGCTCGCGCTCAACACGCCGATCAAAATGGGAATAACGAAGACACTTTTCATAAAGAAGGGCCAACCAGGGCCACCAAGCTTACCTTTCGACGTCCTCTCATCAGGAAATTTCCCAACAATTCGTGGACAGTCGCAAAGGAATCAAATGGCGATACGTTGCCGATCAACAGTCAGGTTTCAACTTCCCGTTCACGGCAAATTCATTGCTTGCGAGCGCTCGAATTTGTGGCGATGTCGCACCGATGCTCAAAACCCTCACCGATTTTTCGAAACTCTGCGTTCACACGATTACCACCAAATTCTGGGAAATCGAAGTCGCGATCGAGAAGTATGCCGCCGCTGGAATTGGGGGGATCACGGTTTGGGACCAAGCACTGGCGGGTCGAGACATTGCTCAAACCGGGAAAGCGATTCGCGAGCGAGATTTGGAGATCGTTTCCCTCTGCAGAGGTGGGTTTTTCCCGAGTCTAGAGGCCGAACAACGAAAATTCGCGATCGACGACAACTTACGAATGGTTCAGGCAGCCGAAGATTTGGGCGCGCCAATGATCGTGCTGGTCTGCGGAGCCGCTCCCGGACAATCGCTGGAGACCAGCCGACAGCAAATCATCGATGGGATTGGGGCTCTGATACCCGCAATTGAGCAAAACGGCGTCAAACTCGCGATCGAACCCCTTCATCCGATGTATGCCGATGACCGCAGCGCGATCAATACCCTGGCATCCGCCAATGCGGTTTGCGATGCGATCCATCATCCTCAGGTGGGAATCGCCGCTGATGTTTATCACATTTGGTGGGATCCGGATCTGGAGACGCAGATTACTCTTACCGCAAAGAAGAACCGCCTCTTCGCGTTTCACGTTTGTGACTGGATGACACCCACAACGGATCTTCTCAATGATCGAGGCCTCATGGGTGAAGGCTGTATCGATGTCCCCTACATCCGTGGACTCGTCGAGCAGAACGGGTTTGAGGGCTTCAACGAAGTCGAAATCTTTTCGAACCGCTGGTGGTCCGGGGACCCTGATCAGTTTCTTGCCGCCATTCAGGATGCCTATCTGAACAAGACATAGGCTCAAGCATCGGCCAATTCCTTGAAGGAAATCCGCGAGTGGATTCGTGTTGTGGGTTTTCCAAAGTGTCTTCCACGAAGATGATCAAGACTATTGCCGCCATTTTTCCCTTCCTTTTGGGGATTTGGCCCCTCGTGGTCGCAGCAGATGAAGCCTCGGTTTCCGAAATATTGTCGCTCGAGGAAGTCAAAGCGGCTGGGGCGCTTCGGTCGGATTATCGTAAGCAGGTCCCGCAAATCTTCAGCCACGAGGCTCCCAAGGCGAATTTGGAGGCGTTTCGCAAGGAAATCGGGCCTTTGCTTCAAAACGCCTGCGTGCAATGCCACGGGCCAGACAAGCAAAAAGCCGATTTCAGGGTCGATACGTTGGATCCGGATTTGATACAGGGTGACGACGCGAATTGGTGGCTGGAAGTGGTGGATGTGTTGAGCAACGCGGAAATGCCCCCCGACGACGAAGATGTGGAATTGGCGGACGCGGATCGGACCAAAATCATCGACTGGCTCTCAGCCGAGATTCAAATCGCGTCCCAGGTTCGGCGCAGCGAGGAGGGGCACTCGTCGTTTCGGCGCATGACGCGTTACGAGTACAACTACGCACTGCAGGATTTGCTCGGGTTGTCGTTCGATCTGGCCAAGGATTTGCCACCGGAGACGGTTTCAGAAGATGGTTTTCAAAATAGTTCCGAAATGCTGCAAATGACGGCGTCGCAGTTTCAGCAATATCGCGATATTGGGCGTGTGGCCCTCCAAAAGGCGACGGTTCGGGGTGAACAGCCCAAGCCGATCTATTTTTCGATCACGGCAGACGAGTTGGCGGCGCGGGCAATGGAGAATTACGAGAATGAGAAGAAGCAAAACGAGGCTCGCTTCAAGGATGATCCGGAGAAATTAGCGAAGGCGATGGAGAAATTGGCTGAACAGAAAAGCCAGAATGCGAACCTTTCCAATCCGCATGTGATCAGCGCGAAAATGGGAGCGTTGGCACCACCGAAATCCGGATATGGAGGGAAGCAGATTCGCTGGGATCCAGTTGAGGAAAAACCGGCGGCTCCGGAAACATCCGGAACGGTGCTGGTGATTCCGCCACGGAAATTGCATCTCTTTGATTTTGGCGATTTTCTTCCCGACTCAGGCACGATGCGGGTTCGGTTTCGCGCGAGTCGCGGAGCGAATGACGGTGACAGTTTCCCGAGTCTGCGAATCCGGTTTGGGTATCAGCCGAGCAATAATTCGCAGACGTCGTTCACGGTGACCACCGAGGACATCGCGATTCAGGCATCGCCGGATGATCCTCAATTTTACGAATGCGAAATTCACCTCGGTGAAATTTCGCGGAATGCCTACCGGGGCGTCACGAAGCTGGGTGTTCGGCCGAATCCGTCGGAATATTTGGTGTTTGAAAATGTGAACCAGATTTCCAGAGGCACGGAGGGCGATCAACTTCATCTCGATTACATCGAAGTGACGACGCCGTTTTTCGAGGAATGGCCGCCGCAATCACACACGCAAATTTTTTCCAACCATCACAGCGTTGAAGAAGAAGCCGCCCGTGCTCGCGAGGTTTTGACCAGTTTCATGACTCGTGCGTGGCGACGCCCGGTGACGGACGATGAACTGGATCGCAAACTCGCGCTGTTTTCAACAATCCGACCGGCATGCACCGATTTCCAGGAGGCGATCATCGAAGTTCTGGCTGGCGTGATTTCATCGCCGCAGTTCCTCTACCTTACGCAAACCAATGGCGAAAACGAGCTGACGGATTACGAATTAGCGACTCGGCTTTCGATGTTTTTGTGGTGCAGCGTTCCGGATGGGGAGTTGCTCGATTTGGCGGAAAGCGGGAAGCTCAATGACGAAAAAATTCTCGTCCAACAAACCCATCGGATGCTCGCCGACCCTCGAGCGAAGCGATTTTCCGAGCAATTTACGCGGCAGTGGCTGGGCATGCAGTTGCTCGATTTTTTGAACGTGGACAAGAAAGTGTATCCCGGCTTCAACGCCGATTTGAAAGCTGCGATGCAGCAAGAACCGATCGCGCTTTTCCACGAACTGCTCGCGACAAACGGCAGTGTGATGGATTTTCTTCACGCCGACTACGCGCTCTTGAACGAAC
>CAYGQD010000194.1:0-13465 GCA_964351855.1 uncultured Verrucomicrobiales bacterium | reverse complement strand
CGTCAAAAACGTGTAATCCCCGTTGTGCCCCCCGCCATATTCCAGATAGGTCCCGGAAAACACCGTCAAATTCCCGCGATACTTCTCCAGCGGCTGAAGCGTCGGCGTAAAGGTAAAGTCCTTCCCCTCATCCTCCGGCTCGAACACCCGCATATTCATCCCCGTGCCGAAGTAAAAACACGCCATTCGCGCCGGAATCGACGCCGAATTCTCCGCCGAAGAAACACTCGCCGGAATCATCGCCTCCAGAAACGGCAACGCCAGCGCCGAAGCTCCGGCACCCTTCAACACCGTGCGGCGATCAAGCCGCTTGGGACGGGAAATAGAAACAGACTTCATCACGGTATCCAATAAACGGGACTCAACGGGGTTTTCTGACAGCAAAATCCCCACACCGTTCACCCACCCCCCATTCGCAGCCACCTCCAACCACGGAAATCACTGAATACACACCTTCGAAAGCGAACGAAAGGTCCTCTTCCGTGTGTTCTGTGCCTTCAGTGGTCGACTCCCGTAAGCGAGGCTAGTGACTCAACTCGCTTAAGGTCAGGGGGAATTCCTTAACCACTTCGCCGCTGCTATCGACGCACTTGAAGGTCATGACGGGATCGTCAGGGCGAAGGTCGAAGTTGAGCTGGCCCCAGAAGTTGCCCTTGTTGTAGGACCAGACGGCGTTGGGAAAGGTTTTGTGGGTGTGCTGGTTGGTGACCTTGGCGGAGACGAACTCGTAGAGGGGATAGCCGTTCGGGCGCTCGATCTTCCAGATGTCGGAGCGATGGCGATCGCCGGAGATGAGGATGACGCCGTCGATCTTCCGGTCATTGATGAGGTCGAAGATTTCGTCGCGCTCGTCACGCGCCCAGGAACCGGCCCAGGAGTCTTTCCCGTCTTTGTCCGCCCCATCGGCCCACATCGTGCCAGAGGCGATCACCTTGAATTTGCCCTTGGCGGCGGCGAGCGATTCCAAGAGCCATTTCTTCTGATCCGGCCCCAGCATGGTCTGGTCCTTCTTCTCGCGATAAAAACGACCGTCCGTCATGAACACGTCCACATCGCCCAGAGAAAACGCGTGCCAGGTGCCCGGCATCGATTCTCCACCGCCGAAATGCGGATTATTCCAGTTCTCCCGAAACACCTTCCAGTTGGGCAGCTTCCACGGCGCATCGAGCCCGGCTCCGCCTTGCGAATCATTCATCGCCATGTCGTGGTCATCCCAAACCGCATACATCCCGACGCTGTTGATGAGCTCCCGGTAGGCGGGGCTGAGGCAACGGCGGTAGTAGAAGAGACGTTGCGCGCCACGGCGATGTTGCACGTCGATATAGACATTATCGCCGAGCCCGAGGTAGGCGAGCGGGCGCTGGTCGGCCATCGTCTTCCAGGCGTGTTCGTTCGTGGGAACATACCGCGAGCCGGAGCCAAAGGTGACGTGGAACTCGACCTTTTGGCCGCGTTCCGGGGCGGTGCGAAATCGGAACGCATCCCGCTGAATCGTTTCTCCATTCACCCTGACAGAGTAGGTGTATTCGGTGAAGGGCTGGAGTCCCTCGACCTTCAGCACGGCGGTGAAGTCGGTGGCGGCCTCGGTCTGAAGCGTTTCCGAAATTTGTTCGCCAACGGTGATTTGAATGGAGACGGTTCCGGCGGTGCGCACCCAAAAGCTTGCCGACGTGGGCTGGATATCGCCCAACATGGGTCCGTTAAAGAGCGTGAGATCGTGCTTCTCGATCAGTTCGACAAAGGCGGGCTCCGTCAAGAGATCCGCCATACCGCCTTCCGCGCCAAAGCGCCCGGTTTGTCCCTCCACGTCCTTGCCGTAGAGCGCCTCGATCAGATAGGGATCGAGATCCTTCATCACCGGATCCGTTTCGCCCTCGGTGATTGGTTCTTTGGCGAGGGCGAGACTCCCCATCCCAAGCAGAAGGGCAGCGATCGTGATTTTGAAGGGGTTCATCGGTTAAATTCTATGGGCGGAGAAGCGCAACCACCTCCAGCAACTTCTCTCTCCCATAATTGTGGCCTTCGACGATGGTGACGATTTCTCCGGCGGCGTCGGTCGCAATGACTCCATGGGTTTTCAGGCCCGCTTTGGCGACTTTTTCTCGGACCTCTTCAACACTCATGCTGGCGGTCTCAAAGTGGATGGCGTCGCCCTGTTCGTTGTTTAGATCATTCACGATGACCGTAATTTTGGCACAAAGCGGTCATTGATCGAAATACGCGTAGAAGAGCGTCGGCTTGCTGTCGCCGGCATTGGCAAAGCCAGCCAAGGCGACGAAGAGGATGAGCGTGTGGAGGGTTTTCATAAGGCAACATCGAACTATCACGCCTCGATCCTTCTGGCGAGGGTTTTTTGGGGAGCCGCCGCCGGATGGCGAATTTCCCTCCCGAGATTCAATCCACGAATTAAGAATTCCGATTCAACCCGTCTTCCCCGCCGGATTCCGCTTCGTCCCGCTGCTTCCGCATCTGCCGGAAACTGATCAGTTTCTTGGCCTTTTCATCCCAAAGCCGGTAGGTGACCGACTTCAGACTACCGAAAAGGGTCATCGGCACCACTTCCGCGAACATGGGGTCGGAGCGGTGACAGCGTTCCAGATTGTAGTTGGGAATGCGCGAACTGAGATGGTGGATGTGGTGGAAGCCGATGTTTCCGGAAAACCATTGGAAGATCTTTGGGAGTTTGTAGAAGGAGCTGCCTTGCAAGGCGGCAGCGGTGTAGTCCCAGTCTTCCCGCCGTTCCCAATAGGCGTCTTCGAACTGGTGTTGGACATAAAACAGCCAGACTCCGCTGGAGCCGGCCACGCCCATGGCGATGAGCTGGAGAATCACCCAAGGCCAGAAACCGAAGATCGCGATCATTCCAATCGCCATGGCCAGAATCGCCGCATTCATGAGATAGACCGAGGCCGCTTCCTGAAGCTTGGCTCCGGGCGAGGGAAATCGATTGCGGACGACGAAGAGAAAAAGAGGAGCGATAACGAAGAGAACGATGGGATTGCGGACCAGGTGATAGGAAACTTTTTTCCAGCGGGTCGACTTGAGATATTCTTCGACCGTCAGGGTCCAGACATCCCCCACCCCACGGCGGTCCAGATCGCCAGTTGTGGCATGGTGGACAGAGTGCTCCCACCTCCAGTGGTAGTAAGGCGTGAGGGTGAGAAGTCCGGTGATAAAGCCCCAAACGTCGTTGGCAGCTCGCGATTTGAAGAAGGAGCCGTGCCCGCAATCGTGAAAAATGATGAAAATGCGGACGAGGAAACCGCCGGCCAGAATCGCGAGCGGGATGGTGAGCCACCAGGAGACGGAGAGGCTCAACAGCATGAGGTACCAAAGGACCGCGTAGCCCCCCACGGTCGATACGATCTGCCAACTGGCCCGCCAGAAGCTCGGTTTCTGGTATTCCTCCACGACGGCCTTCCATTTCGCGACCGCTTCGCGGCGCGTTGCTTTGTCAGGAGGTTGGCTTTCTTCCGCCATGGTTTTAGGGGCTGATTCTTGGGTGATCATAGATAACAGGCGGGAAACTGCCTGCGCATTCTCTGGCCGACCCCGCGCATGATTTGCGTTTTCTTGGAAAGCGCTTCGTGCGCGTGAGATTCATGGTAGGGGCAAATGCCTGCCAGGGCGAGATGAATCGTCTGTTCCGTTCAAACCCCCCTTCGATCCTAGTGTAGGCCGTCCAACAGATTGCACATTCCGGTAATTTTTGAGGCTTTTGAAATTTGTCGCTTCGCGGTTGATTTTGGGTCGAATACCGCCTTTTCCACCATTTCTGCGTTGCTCGTCAGTCACGAAGCCCGCTTCGCTCCTTCCTCGCGCCTTGAACTTGTGGAAAAGGCGGTATTCGTAAGGCGCAATCTGCCGGAGGGCCTACACTAGTGCATCGCCTCATAAAGGGCCGCGATCCTGGATTTCCCGAGCACAGCGAGCAAATTTTGCGATACCGCCCATCAATCATTCATCGGTTCAGTTATTTTCGGGACGATGCACTAGTTCGCCCGAATTTCCCAAACAAGGCCGGCATGAGGAACAAATTCAGGGCAGTGGAGGTCACTAATCCACCCACGATGACGACGGCCATGGGAAACTCGATCTCGTGACCAGGGACGTTTCCTTTCAGGATGAGCGGAAGCAAGGCAAGGGCCGCGCAGGAAGCGGTCATGAGGATGGGGGCCAGCCGTTCTTCCGCCCCGCGAATCAGCATTTCCGGGCCAAAGGTTTCTCCTTCCTCGTGCTGAAGATGTTGATAATGACTCACGAGCATGATGCCATTGCGGGCGGCAATCCCCAGCACCGTGACGAAGCCAACGAGCGACCCCAAAGACAAGACGCCTCCCCCAAGAAAGGCACCTGCCACCCCACCAACGAGGGCAAAAGGCAGGGTGACCGCGATCAGTAGGACGAGCCGGGTCGAGCCAAAATCGACGTGAAGGAGAACAAGGATCCCGAGGATGGCGAGCCCGGAGAGGGAGAGGAGCTGCTGGCGCGATTCCTGACGGGCGGCGTATTCGCCGAGGACTTCCGGGTGGTAGCCACGATCGAACTCGACCTCACCGACGCGTTGCTTAACCTCGCGCGCGACCTCCCCAAGATCGGCGTCTTTCCGGACGTTTCAGGTGACATCGATGCGCCGCGACGCACCTTCCCGGATGATCATGTTCGGCGTGGGAACGATCTCGATATCGGCAAGATCACCGAGCGGGACGAGCGTACCGAGCGGCGTTTCGATGGGGAGCGAACGAATGGATTGGAGGTCGTGGCGGTGCTTTTCCTCGGCCCAAACCGCCACTTTGATGATCTTCTGGTCTTGGAAGACTTCTCCGACGGTTTCGCCTTTGAGCAAGGTGGTGACCGCTTGGCGGACGACGCCAGGCGTCAGGCCGAAGTTGGCAATGGTGTCCGAACGAAGTCGAACTTGAATTTGGGGAACGAGCGCCTGGGTCTCCACCTTCAGATCCGCCACGCCCTCAACGCTGGCGATGGCGTCCTTGACCTCGAGCGCCTTGTCGCGCAGCACTTCCAAGTCATCACCGAAAATCCGGATGACGACGGTCGCACTAGCGCCGGTCAGGACTTCTTTGATGCGTTCCTTGAGGTAGGTCAGGAGATCGCGGTAAAGGCCCGGATAGCCATCGACGACCTCCTGGACTTTGGCGACGGTTTCCTCATAGGGCGCATCTTCATCGAGGCTGATCCAGAGCTCGGTGAAGTTCGGCCCCACCACCTCATCGGCGACTTCCGCCCGACCAATGTGGGAGCCGAAATTTCGCACCCCGGGGATTTGGCGCATCTCGATACTGGCGGCTTTGGTGATGCGCGTCATCGCTTCGATCGAGGTTCCCGGCTTTTCGACCCAGTGCATGAGGAAGTCCGTTTCCTTGAAATCAGGAAGGAACTCTTCGCCGAGGAAGGGAAGAGCCGCCGCAGTGATCCCGAACGTCGCCAATAGCATAGCGACCGCCGTGTTGGGACGGGCGGTGATGTGAGGAAGCACCGCTCGATAATGCGACTTGAGCCACCGCACCAGCGGCGAATCCATCGTCCGTTTTGCATTCGGGAGAAGCATCAGGCACATGGCCGGTGTGACCGTCAAGGCGACGAGGAGTGAAGCCAGGATCGCGAGAATATAAGACATCGCAAGGGGCTGGAAAAACGAACCGGCGAGTCCGGGTAAAAAGAAGACGGGGACGAAGACCAAGATCACAATGAGACTGGCGTAGACCACCGCGCTGCGCACTTCGAGCGATGCTTTGAGCACGACCTGGAAGGCGGTTTCCGGGTTCCCGGCTTCCCGATTGAGCCGGAGCCGACGCATGATATTCTCCACGTCGATGATCGCATCATCGACCACTTCACCGATCGCGATCACGAGCCCGGCGATGGTCATCGTATTCAACGTGCCGCCTCTCAAACTCAGGACCAAAGCGGCAGCGAGAAGGGAGAGCGGAATCGCGGTCAGGCTAATGAGAGCGGTGCGCCAATCGTAAAGAAACAAGACCAGGATGACGACGACAAAGGCGCAGCCGAGCCAGAGCGCTTCGTTCAGATTCTTGAGCGAGCGCTCGATAAACGTCGCCGGTCGGAAAATCGTCGAATCCATCTCCACGTCCTTTAGCCCCGGCCGCATCGCTTCGAGCGCGGCTTCGACATCACGCGAGACATCCAGGGTGTTTCCCCAGGGTTGTTTTTCAACAATGAGCAGCAAACCCGGCTGGTCGTTGATGATCGCATCACCAATCGGTGGCGGAAACCCGATCACCACTTCCGCGACGTCGCCGATCCGTACCGGCGCCCCGTTTTTGAGCGCGACGATCGTTTCCGCGATGTCTTCGGGACCATCGATCGAAACTTCGTGACGAATGGCCAGACGCTGGTTTGGCGTATCGAGAAAACCGCCGGAGGCGAGCGATGCCGAGTCAGAAGTGGCCTTGATGACGTCCTGGAGGCTAATGTCGTTAGCCTGGAGTCGGTCGGGATCGACGAGGACTTGATACTGCCGGTCGCGCTGGCCCCAAATCGCGACATTGGCCACGCCGGGGATCGCCATGAGCCGGGGACGAACCGTCCAGAGCACCAAGTCGGTGAGTTCCATCTGGTCCAGCTTCTCCGACCAGACGCCGATTTTCATGGCGCGGCTCGTCGAGGAGAGCGGTGGCAGAATGTGGGGCGCTTTGGCCAGGGCCGGCAGGTGTTCCTGCGCCGTGGCGATCCGCTCTTGAACCAATTGACGGGCGGCGTTCAAGTCGGTGTTGCGCGGAAAAATCAGCCGAATCGCAGAGAGGCCGAGGACCGATTTGGAACGAATCGCATCGGCAAACGCGATGCCGTTGAGCGCGTTCTCCAGCGGTACGGTGATGAGGCTTTCGACCTCTTCTGCGGACATCCCGGGCGCTTCGGTCTGGATTTCGATCAGGGGCGGCGCGAATTCCGGGAAGACGTCGAGCGGAGCGTCCTGAACCGCTTTCGCGCCCCAGATGATGAGCACTCCGGCCAGCGCGATGACGAGCACGCGCATCTGAAGGGAGGTGGTAACGAGCCAGGACATCATGGCTATTTACCGGTCCCAAATTCGGTGCCGAAAAGCTCGGCGGACCCGGTGGTCACGACTCGGGATCCCTCGTCGGGGCCGCGGGCGAGAACCGCCTCATTACCGATCACGTAACGGACTTCCACGCGGCGGCGCTCGTAGGTGTGGTCCGCCGTATTGACGTAAACCCAGTGACCTCCGTAAATATCGGCCAGCACGGCATCCCACGGCACCACCAAGGCTTCCGCCGCCGTTTTCAGGGGAAGGGTAACGCCTACCTTTTGACCGGGATGAATCTCGCCTTGCCCGCCAATCAGCTCATAAAAGAGATCGACCGTGGCCGCTCCTCCGGCAGCGGACAGGGGAACTTGGATCGACTTCGCCGTGAGCGCCGGAGAGCCGGGCGGATCCGCCAAGCCGCGCACTTGGGCGCTCGCGTTGGGCTCGAGTCGGGCAACATCACCAACGTAAACCGGAACCCGAATCCACATCCGTTTCTCAGCAATGGTTTCCGCGATGGGTGCCCCGAGCAGCTTGCGGCGGGCCTCTTCCGCTTTGACCGCAGCCTGGGCGATATCGAATCGGGCGCGGGCCTCATCAACCAGTTTTTCCGTGCCGACTTTGCCCTTCAGCAGGGACTTCGCACGATCCAGAGCCACCGAGGCGGCTTCCAGTTCCACCTTGGTCTGATTGACGCGGGAATCGGCCTCCGATTGGCGCTCGGCCAAGACCATTAAATCCACGGAGGTGTTCGCCGGAACCACGGAGTTGATGCCCTCCCCATGTCCAGACGGCAAGAGCAATTCGCCGCCAAAGAGCCGGGTGCGTGGCACGGTCTTGCGTTCGACCGGGACCAGGGCGATTCCCAGGCGCTGTTCCGCCTTAGCCGTGAGGGTGATGGTGGCAAGCATGGCTTCGGGACGGGCATTTTCGACCGTGGCGGGCTGGGGGCCAGAGGCCGGACCAGCCGCCGAAACCACGTGAGCCACCCAGAAGGCGGCCCCGCAGCAGAAGAGTGTCGGTTTCATGGGTATCTGGGGTTTCTCAGAGCTTTCGACCGGCGCTATGCTCCAGCTCAATCACCGCGCGATGCATCTCGACGCGCGTTTGGAGGAGACTGATGCGGGCATCGGCCAATTGGCGAGAGGTATCCAGCAATTGTAAAAAGGGGATATTCCCATCTCGGTAGGCGGTTTTGAGTTGAGATTCCGCTCCTTGCAGCGGTGGAATGATTTCATCACGCCAGATCGCCACCCTGCTTCGGGCCTGGATCGCGCGGATATGTGCCTGGCGAACATTCAAAATAAGATCATCTCTCACCGTGATGTAATGGCGTTCGGCCTTTTTCAGTTTGGCTTCGGCGCGGCTCTTTCCAGCTTGGTTTTGATTGAAAACCGGAACCTGGATGTCGATCCCGGGACCAGCTTCGAAGTTGCTCGCATCGCCGTTCGCATCCAGCATCGCAATGAGGGTGAACACTTCCTTTTGAGCCAATCCCAGCTCTTCCCCTGCTCCTTCGATTGCCAGTTCCGCCGCTCGCAGATCCGGGCGCGAGGCCAAGGCAACGTTGACGATTTCCGTGACGTTCCCGGGTCCGGGCGGATCGCCAGATTTGGAGGCAACCTCGAACTCCAGGTCTGAACTTCCCAGCCCCAGCATCTTCCGCAGATTCTCTCGGGCCAAGCGCAATTCCCCTTCGATCCGAAGGAGATCATCGTTTGCTTTCAATTGTCCACTCCGAATCGAAATCACTTCCAACTCGTTGGCGTCTCCAGCATCCATCCGAGTCTGGGAGGCATCCGCGATCTCGCGGTTCAGCTCCAGGTTCATCCGGGCCAGCTCCAGCTGCTCGGCGTTCAGACAGACCTCGGTGTGGGCCAAACGGACGTCGCGAATCAGATCCAGACCATTGACGACCAGTTGTTGGGCTACCCGCTCGGCATCCCGCCGCGCGACGTTGACCCGGCGCGGACGCAACCAAATCGCCTCCAGTGGATACTTGGTGACGAATTCCAGCTGCTTTTCTCCCAGCGGGAAGAGCATCGAAAACGACGGATTTGGCAACTGATTCGCCGCCACGATCTCCGCTTTGGCGAGGCCGAGATCCTCCAGCGTTTCCGCAAACGCGGCGTTGTTCCAGAGTGCGACCTCAACCGCTTCATCCTCCGAAAGTACGTTTGTGAGCGACACCGAAGGAGGAATGGAAACCGATCCATCCGTTGCGCGGCGGGTGTCATCCAGGCTGAACCCGGTCCGTTCCTTCAATCCGGTCTCCAGCGGCGTGGCGAGGTCATCGACATTCAGGGCGCATCCGATCACAAGGAAAGGAAGGATGAGAGAGGGAACGGCGAAGGAATTCATGGAGTTGTATCGTGGAACATATTATTTAATGAGTTTTGATGATACATTATTCCTAATAACCTTTCAATGTGATAAGGCAGCCACTCCACCCTCGGTCATTCGTCCGGATTTTTTGAGCCAACGGGCATATCCATAACCGATCGCCAAAACAACAACCACACCCAGCAACGCAACATCCCAGCCATCCTCGAACCAAGGCAAGTGATGCCGAAAATGACGGGCGTAGAGGACGATCAACGGGATGCCTGCGAGGGACGTGAACATGGTTCCGTATTCCTTGATGAGAAGCCTCCGCCAATTGAACTGCGAAGCCCGGAGCGTCTTGCCCAGACCGCGAGTGACGATCGAAAACCTGGGAACGTCCAGACAGTAGTCGCGATAGGCGTCCCCAAACTTGTCGCGCAAGAAATTCTCTTCTGCACGGACGATTGCCAGATACGCGATCGTAAAAAAGACCCCGCCAACTGTCACCGCAATAACGGAATCCGAGGCGACTAACGCCCCGAGAATTCCAAGATAATTCCCAACATACAAGGGATTTCGACAATGGGAGAACATCCCATCAGTGACCAAATCTTTTGCATACACTTTCCCTCCCCTCCCCCCTCGAACAATATAGACCAGACCAACCGTGATCGCCCGAATCAATTGACCTGACAACGCCAGGCCAGCGCCGATAAGGAAGGCAATTCTCCAATCCGCAAAGAGGTGAGCGGAAGGAACGAGGAGCAGTAAAATAGCGAGCGGGAACAACCCATTGCGAACCTTAAAGAAGAAATTGCCCAGAGCGATCATGTAGAAATATCCGATCGCCAATTACTTGACGGCGACGATGCCGCAAAAGTTATACCATTTGAAAAAGACATCCTGTTCCGGGAACCCAACTTTCGACAACAAGTCCTGGTTTTCGGAAAGTCGGTAGGGAACCAGAACATTCTCCAAGGCCTCCCGTTTTTGAGAAATCTCCAATTCCGAATATCCCTTGGAACGCTTCATTTCATAATAGTGGTCGATAAACTGCCGATTGAGATTCGAGCTTTCGCCCAACACTTTTTCAACCAGAATCAGGCAACCTCCCGGGTTCATCCCGTCGATGATTTGTCGCAACAATCGCTGGCGATGCATCGGGCGAACGAACTGCAGAGTGAGAACGAGAAGGACGACCGAGGCGTTCTTCACCTTGATCTTGTCGTTCAAATCGCCGCAGACCAACTTGAAGTCTTTCTCGATCTTCGCCAGCTTGAGCTTCTCGCGGCATTTATCGAGCATTTGCTGGGAATTATCGATTCCCACGAGTTCCACATCCGCCTCCACACTGTGGTCCATCAGAGCCATCGTGGTTCCAGTGGCGCAGCCCAAATCGTAGATTCGGGATCCCGGTTGAGCGTAATCCGCCGCCAGTTGGCCGGTCATTCGCTGGATTTCGCGGTAGTAGGGCACCGATCGGTCCACCATGTCGTCAAATACGTTGGCGACCGTAGAATTGAACTTGAAATCCTGGATCGCCTCGTCTTCGACGTCGAAAATGTGATCGGGTTCTACGAGGACGCCCTTGGAGGCAGGTTGAGATTGAACTTTCATGGGAAAACGTCATCCATGCTAACGTCACTTCATTAACGAAAGATTAACGCCACGACAAATCATCCCGTGATTTGGCCCCTCACGGAGAAACGTTGATGATTCGACCACAAACCACGAGTATTCAGATCTCACTGCGGACTTCCGCTCCTCCATGCGCTTACTCTACGTCGAAGATTCCACCAGGCTCCTCAAAAGCGTGACTCGCGGCCTCGAGAAATCGGGCTTTGCGATTGATACGGCGAGTGATGGGGAGGCGGGGCTGGAATTAGCGCTAACCGAACCCTATGATGTCGTCATTTTGGACGTTATGCTTCCCAAACTGGATGGGTTGAGCGTGCTTCAGGAAATTCGGAAGGCGAAGGTCGATACCAGTGTGTTAATGTTATCCGCCAAAGTTTCGACCGTGGACCGGATTCAAGGATTGAACCTGGGGGCCGACGACTACCTAGTGAAACCCTTTCAACTGGAGGAACTGGTGGCGCGATTACACGCGTTGAATCGGCGGAGGTACGGATTGCAAGGAAACCGGATTCTGTTAGGAAACCTGGCCTTGGACATGGCTTCCCAACGAGCCTTCATCGGGAATGAGGAAGTCGCACTTCGGCCCCGGGAGTTTGAAATTCTCCAATATCTGATGTGTCGCTCGGGTGACGTCGTCTCGCGAACCGAAATTCTGGAACACGTCTACGATCACGCGGTTGATTTAAAAAGTAACGCGATCGACGCGGCAGTGTGCACCACGCGCAAGAAACTGAACGATGGTGGAGCAAGAGCGAATATTCGGACAATCCCACGACGGGGATATCTCATCGAGCAAGCCGATCAACCCGCAGACTCCCCGTGAACCGAGAGCCCTCGATACGTCGTCAACTGCTGCACTCGTTGACCGGGTCACTGGCCCTTCTCTATACCATTGGAGCATTGACCGTCTATTTCTGGGTAAAGATTTCAGCGGAGCGTCAATTCGATGAACATCTGCAGCAGCGCTTGGCGGACTTCGCTGCGGAGACGGAGTTGGACGAGCAAGGCCGAATCGAAGGCACGTTTCATGATTTGGACCTCCAGACCTTCAGCGGTGCTCCCCAATCAGGATATTACGAGTTGCGCGATTCTTCCGGGCAAGCCGTTCTCGCCTCCCTGTCACTGGGCGAAGGAGCGAGCCTGCCGTTTCGAGCGATGGGCGAGAGAGAGATGCGATTGGAACGAATCACCCTGCCCAACGGCGAGCCTGGACGAATTGGCTATCTGTCCTTTCGGGCCAAACCGGACCCCGACCATGCGCCAGCGGACTATGATCCGACTTCGCCTCGCAATTGGGGACACCTGGCCCTGGCCTTGCCAGATGCCGAGGTTCGGCAGATCACACAGGTTCTTGCCTTCGCTCTACTATGCACAGGACTGGGTCTGATGTTCGCCATGCGATGGATCGTAAGCCACCAAATCGAACAGAGTTGTCGGCCCATCGAACGCTTGGCCCAATTGACGGGCGCGATGCATCCGGAAGAACTGAGCAGTCGCCTTCCAGCTACGGGCCTGGCTTCTGAACTCAGTCCGCTGGTGCACCAATTCAATATTTTACTCGACCGTTTGGAGAAGGCGTTTCAAAGAGAACGCAGCTTTTCCGGAGGCATTGCTCATGAGATCCGAACGCCGCTCGCGGAACTCAGCGCGTTGCTCAGCAGTGCATTGATCGAAACGGATCGCGAAGATTTACAAGAAATCCCAGAGGATGTTTATCGTGAAGCCGCCGGAATCGGGAACCGCATGACCCGGTTGGTCGAGGCCATCTCAGCGATTCATCTGGCTGAATCCGGCAAGACGATTTTGGAAATCGAGGACCTCGATCCTCGATCCATGCTAGAAGACGTTTTCGCCAGTTTACGGCCGTCTCTCACGGCATCGAAGATGGAAGTCTCCCTTTCAGATCTTCGGTCTGAAGAGGAACAGACGATCTCCACAGATCCGGTGCTCCTCCATGCCATTCTTTTCAATCTCGCGGGAAACGCGGTGGTCCATTCGAAGGAGGGCTCAACCATTGAGTGCTTCCTGGAATCAGGGCAGTCCGGTTCCCAACGGCTCCGGTTTCTCAGCTCCCCGCTCGATTTCGATCCGAACGATCTGGAACGGCTCACGGAGACCTTCTGGCAAAAAGATGCCTCCCGGACTGAGGCCGGGAGATTTGGGCTCGGTCTCAAATTGGTAGAGTCCTACGCACGGCTGATCGAATCGCGGTTATCCTTTCAGTACAAAAAGGAGCGATTTGAGGCCATCCTGGAGCTTAGCCCGCTGGACTAAAAGGTGATCGATCGGCGGGTCATCGGCACCACCCCTTGCCTTGCCCAAAGGTCGCGCTAGCATGATTCTATGCCGACGGACTTATTCGCCAATGCCTTGGCCCGGGAAGCGCGAGCCCTGACCCATTGCCAACCGGATTTGCGCGCGCTGATTCCCAAACTGCCGGAATCTGACGCGGAACTGGACGGGGTCTTGCGC
>CAYGQD010000193.1:0-13578 GCA_964351855.1 uncultured Verrucomicrobiales bacterium | reverse complement strand
GTAGATGTCGGGGTCAGTCAATCCAACTCCTCCACCGCAGCCGGTAACTCCATCCATCGTTTGTCCAACACTGCGGGAAGCGCCTGGACGGTTTCCGGAGACGATACGCCGGGATTGCTGAATGGAATCGAGGCGGTAGCTCCGACGGTCACCAGCATCGTGCGACAATCGCCAAGCGGGGAGACTACCAATGCGGATACGGTGACGTTTCAGGTGACGTTCAGCGAGGATGTCCAGAACGTCGAAGCTACCGATTTCGTCCTGACCGGGACGGCGGGAGGAACGATCGAGACGGTGAGTTCAGCGGGAACTGCGGCGACCTACGATGTCGTCGTCAACGGAATCGCCAGTGCGAATGGCACGCTCGGGCTGGGGTTCGCCCTAGGGCAAAATGTCGCCGATCTCGCCGGGAATGCCTTGGTGAACACCACGCCGACAGTGAGCAATGAAAGCTACACCCTCGACAACGTCATTCCGACGGTTCAATCGATCGCTCTAGTCGGCTCGTATTCGACGAATGCGGCCAGTGTCGACTTCACGGTGACGTTCAACGAGAGCGTCAGCGGGATTGAGGTCGGTGACTTTGTGCTCGCGAACAGTGGGGTGACCGGGAACATCGCGAGCGTCTCCGCCGCCAGTGGGAATTCCGTGACGGTAATGGTGGATGCGGTATCTGGAAACGGAACCCTGGGGCTGAACTTCAGCGGCGCGGTGAGCGATGCGGCGGGAAATTCCGGCAGCGGCGCGTTTACCGGGGACGTCTACACCATCGATCAAGTGGTGCCCACCGTAGCGATTGCGCGGGTCAGCGGTAGCCCGACGAATGCGGATTCCGTGGTCTTCAATGTCACCTTCAGTGAGGCGGTCAGCAACGTCACGGCGGATGATTTCCTCCTCGCACTCGGTGGCGCGACCGCCAACGCCACCGTTTCAGTGGGCGATGCCGGAGATGGCGATGATGCGACTTACACCGTCACGGTCAGCTCGGTTGCGGGCGACGGGACCTTGGGGCTGGACCTCGCCGGAGCAGTTGACATCCAGGACGCGGCGGGCAACGTCGTCAGCCTCACGCCGACGACGGACGAAGTTTACACGATCGACAACACCGTCCCGACCTTCGCGATTCAGCGCCAAGATGCGGACCCGACCAACGCGGATTCGGTGATCTTTTCGATCACCTTCAGCGAAGATGTCAGCGGCGTTGACGCGGCGGATTTTGCCCTGGCCCTGAGCGGCACGACGGCGAACTCCACTGTGGTGGTGGGCGACGGCGGGGACGCGGATGCCACGACTTACACGGTCACGGTCAACACCATCGCCGGAGACGGAACCGTGGGATTGGACCTCGCTGGCGGAGCAACGATTACTGATGCAGCGGGTAACGCGGCGAACTCCGCTCCGACCGCAGACGAAGTCTATACGATCGACAACACCGCGCCGACGGTCGCCTTTATCCTTGCTGGATCGAGTCCGACGAACGGGAACTCCGTGATCTTCAACGTCGTTTTCAGTGAGGCGGTCAGCCAGGTGACGGCGGACGATTTCGCTCTCGCTTTGAGCGGCGTGACGGCGGCGTCCACCGTGGTGGTGGGTGACGGTGGAGACGCGGATGCGGCGACCTATACCGTGACGGTGAATACCGTCGCCGGAGTGGGGACCTTGGGGCTGGATCTCGTCGGCGGGACCGACATTCGGGATACGGCAGGCAACATCGTGACACTCACACCGACGACGGATGCGGTTTACACGATCGATACCGTCGCGCCGACGGTGCAGTCCATCACCCGCGCTGGAGCGAGCCCGACCAACGCGGCCAGCGTCGAGTTCACGGTGACCTTCAGTGAGAGTGTCAGCGATATTGAAATCGCGGACTTCGCCTTGGCCACGACAGGAACAGCGGTCGGGACGATCGCGAGCGTTTCCGCTGCGAGTGGGAATTTCGTGACGGTGACGGTGGATACGATTTCGGGAGTCGGCACGCTGGGGCTCAACTTTGTGACGAGTGGAGATAATGTGGTTGATGGCGTTGGAAACCCCGTTGCGACAGGATTTACAGGGGAGGTTTTCACGATTGTTCAAGGCCCATCGCTCTCGGTCGAAACTCAAGTCACGACCGCAACCAGCGGCGGGGCTCAGGATGCGGATTTGGCCGACGCGACCGCACCGGACGCGCTGATCGGTGAGGAAGTGACCTATACCGTGACAGTGGGGCATGACGCCGCGAGCACGGAAGATGGGCACGATCTGATCATCGCAGGTGACTTGGCCAGCTCTGGCCTGACCCTGGTTCCCGGTTCGATCGTGGTCACCCATTCCGAAGACGGAGATATCACCGGTGCGGCAAACGTCACGATCGATACCAGCGGCACCGATGGGTTTAGGATTGAAGTTGCCAGCATTGAGGCTTCGGCTGGAAGCGCAGCGTCCGGAGACTTGATCATCTCCGGGGTGATTGATGGCCCGCTGTCCGGCGGAACCCCAAAGGCGATCGAACTTTACGTCATCAATGATATTGCTGATCTGAGTGTCTATGGAATCGGTTTCGCCAACAATGGGGGAGGTACTGACGGGCAGGACTCTCCGTGGGCGGGGGCGGCTACTGCGGGGGATGTCATTTACGTGGCCAGTGAATCTCCACAGTTCGAAGCGTTTTTTGGTTTTGCGCCGGATTTCACAAGTGGTTCAGCTAGCATCAATGGAGACGATGCGATCGAGCTGTTTCAGAACGGGGCGGTCATTGATGTCTTCGGCGATATCAATACCGATGGAACTGGAGAGCCCTGGGATCATGTCGATGGTTGGGCCTATCGCAATAGCGCAACTGATTTGGGTGGATCGACCTTTACCGTGGGAGACTGGACCTTCAGTGGCCCCAACGCTCTCGATGGAGAGACGTCCAACGCCACCGCGAGCACCCCGTTCCCGACCGGGACTTATACTCCTCCTGCCGGAGGCGGTCCGGCGAATCCTGCCTTGGCCTTGGGAGAGACGATTACGGTGACCTATCGTGCTACCGTGTCCGGAACCGCAGGACAGATTCTTACGAATACAGCGACGGTGGATTGGGATGACACGTCGGGCAGCGGAGGAACGGCAGGCCCCCAACAGAGCGACGATGCCAATGTCGAGCTCATCCCGACTCCGGGTTTCACCGTGAGCCAGTCAACTGCGACGGTTGGAGAAGACGGAACGACGGATTCCTTCACCGTGGTTTTGGATGCTGCGCCGACCAATGAGGTGGTTCTGACCATCAGCAATCCTGACACCAGTGAGGTCGATGTTGCTCCGACCACGTTGACCTTTACCAGCGCGGATTGGGATTCGGCTCAGACGGTCACGTTCACGGGCGTGGATGACAGCTTTGCCGATGGAGATCGGGCGACGGCGTTGATCATCAGTGTCGATGCTGCCGCCAGCGACGCCGCCTATGGTTCCGTCGCCGATCAAACGGTGACGGTGACCACCGCAGACGACGAAGTCGCCGGGTTCAGGGTGAGCGAGACGATCGCCACGGTGAGTGAAGATGGCACGGTCACCGATAGCTTCACGGTCGTGCTCGATGCACAGCCGGAAAGCGATGTGGTCATCCTGATCGATAATCCGGGGACTGATGAAGTGGGTGCGACGCCGACGTCACTCACATTCACGAGTGCAGATTGGGACACGGCCCAGACGGTCAATCTAACGGGCGAGAATGATGCTTTTGTCGATGGTGATCAGACGACCCTGCTTTCGGTGAGGATTGATGATGCCAATAGCGATGATGCGTTCGACTCGTTAGCGGATCAGACGGTGACGATAACGACAACGGATGACGACACCGCGGGAATCACCGTCACTCCAACAACGGCGACGGTGAATGAGAATGGATCGACGAGCAGTTTCACGGTGAGGCTCAATGCGCGTCCAACGACGGACGTCGTGGTAACCATCAGCAATCCGGATCCCGGCGAAGTCACCATATCTACCACCAGTTTAACCTTCACGACGGATGACTGGGATACCGCGCAAACCGTCACGCTGACCGGAGTGGATGATCTGATCAATGACGGCAATCAAACCACCAGCCTGACCGTTGCGGTTGATGATTTGGCAAGTGATCAGGCTTTTGACGGCGTGGTTGACCAGACGGTCGATGTAACCACGATTGATGATGACGCACCCGGTTTTGGGATCAGCCCGGCAGATGTCACCGTCACGGAGGCGGGTGGCACGGCCTCCTTTACCGTGGTTTTGAGTGCCCAACCAGCGACCGATGTCATCCTTGCCATAACCAGTCCTGACACCGGCGAGGTCACGGTATCGTCTCCAACCTTGACCTTTTCCAATTCAAATTGGAATGACCCGCAAACGATCACCGTAACCGGTGTCAATGACAGTTTGGCTGACGGGGACCAACTCACCTTGGTGTTGATCGCGGTCGATCCGGTCGCTTCGGATGATGCTTATGATGGGGTGGCTTCTCAGACGGTCACCGTGACGACGAGCGATGATGATTTGGCCGGGTTCACGTTGTCCGAAGATTCGGTGATCGTGAGTGAGGATGGGACGAGCCGGACGGCCAGTTTCACGGTGGTGCTCAATGCGGAGCCAAGCGATACCGTGGTGCTCACTATTACGAGCACGGACCCCGGCGAGGTGGCCGCGGATCTTGGCTCCGTGACCTTTACCAGTGCCAATTGGGATACTCCCCAGACGATCAACCTGGCGGGTGTGGATGATTTCCTGGATGACCAGATTCAGATTGTCCAAGTCACGGTCTCGGTCGATGCCGCAGCGAGCGATGATCCGTTCGGCGGGTTGGCCGATCAAAGCGTTTCAGTCGTGGTTTCGGACGATGATATCGCCGGGTTTACCCTCAGCAAAACGGCGGCGACCGTGAGCGAAGACGGGACCATCAACGATAGCTTCACCGTGGTTCTCAATGCAGAGCCGCTGACTGATGTGGTCGTGACGATCGGAAACCCGGGCACGGACGAAACGAACATCAGCCCGGCCACCCTCACCTTTACGAGCGCGAACTGGAATGTTGCCCAAACCGTAACCGTTTCAGGTGTGGATGACGTTCTCGATGATGATGATCAAACCACCACGCTCACGATCGGAATCGATGATGCAAACAGCGATAGCGCCTTCGGGAGTGTGGCGGATCAAACCGTGGTGGTCACGACAACGGATGATGACGGAGTCGGGTTTACGCTTGGCAAGATTACCGCGACGGTGAGCGAAGACGGGACCGTGACCGATAGTTTTACGGTGGAGCTTGATGTGGAGCCCTCCAGTGAGGTGGTCATCGTGATTTCGAGTGGGGACCCCGGTGAAGTATCGGCCAGCCCGACCACGCTGACCTTCGATGCCGGGAACTGGGACTCCCCGCAAACCGTGACCCTGACCGGTGTCAATGACGACGTCGATGACGGCGATCAGACGACCAATCTTACCGTCAGAATCGATGATGCGAACAGTGATAATGCCTTCCATGCCTTGGCCGACCAAACCGTCGTGGTCACCACGACCGATGATGACGTGGCGGGATTCACCCTGAGCACGACCGACGCTTCCGTCAGCGAAAGCGGAACGACGGATTCCTTCACCGTGGTTCTGAACGCCCGGCCGACCAGTGATGTGATCTTAACGGTTGCGAACCCTGGAGCCGACGAAGTGGCGGCGACACCTGCGAGTTTGACCTTTACTCCTGACAATTGGGATGCCGCCCAAACCGTCAATTTGACCGGAGTCGATGATACGGCGACGGATGGCGACCAAACGACGGTGCTGACGATCGGTGTCGATCCCGGGACTCTTGACAGTGCCTATGGAGCCCTCGCCAGCCAAACCGTCAGTGTTCTCACGATCGATGATGACGTGCCCGGATTTACGGTGAGCCAACCCACCGCGACGGTGAGCGAAGACGGGACCAGCGAGCTCGATAGCTTCAGCGTCGTCCTCACATCTCAGCCGACCACCAACGTCGTGCTGGACATCACCAGCACGGACACCGGTGAGGTTGCCGCTTCTCCCGCGACGCTCACCTTTGACGCGACCAACTGGAATGTGGCGCAAACCGTGAGCTTGGCCGGGGTGCCGGACAGCTTGGTGGATGGCGATCAGACCTCGGACGTGACCATCGCGGTGAATGCCGGGTTGAGCGATGACGACTTCGATAGCGTGGCCGCTCAAACCGTGAGCGTGACGACGACGGACGATGACGTGGCCGGGTTTATCCTGGAGAAGACCGACGCCAGCGTGAGTGAAGCCGGAACTACCGACAGCTTCACTGTGGTCCTGACCGCGCAGCCTGACAATGACGTGGTGCTGACGATCGGCAATCCCGATTCCGGCGAGGTCTCCACCAGCCTGAACACGCTGACGTTCACGGCCGGAAACTGGAACGTCGCCCAAACGGTGACCTTGACCGGGGTTGATGACGCGATCGATGACGGCGATCAGATCACCCAATTGACCGTCTCGGTGGATGGTAGCAGTGATTCGGCGTTCACCTCTGTGGGTGACCAGACCGTTGCGGTCACGACGACCGATGACGATACCGCCGGGTTTACCTTGAACACGAACACCGCGACCGTCGCAGAAAGCGGAACGACGGACAGCTTCACCATCGTGCTCGACACCGAGCCGACCAGTGACGTCGTTTTGGTCATCGGAAATCCGGGGACGGATGAAGTCTCCGCCGCGCCGACCACGGTCACGTTTACCCCGGGGAACTGGGCCACGGCCCAAACGGTGACCTTGACCGGAGCGAATGACGACATCGACGACGGCGATCAGCTCACGAGCCTTACCGTGAGCGTGGATGCTGCCAATAGTGATGATGCTTTTGATACGCTCGCCGCCCAAACCGTCGTCGTCACCACGACCGATGATGATACGGCGGGTTTCACGGTCAGCGACTTCACCGCAACGGTGAGCGAAGACGGGACCACGACCGATAGCTTCACGGTGGAGCTGGATTCGGAGCCGGTTGGTAATGTCGTCTTGACCCTCACGAACCCCGACGGTGGAGAAGTATCGGCCAGCCCGACCACCCTGACCTTCAACGCCGGGAACTGGGACGCTCCGCAAACTGTGACCCTGACCGGAGTGGATGACGCGATCGACGATGGTGATCAAGTGACCAATCTCCTCATCGCGGTCGATCCAACGGCGAGCGACGATGCCTTCGATGGAGTGGCCAGCCAGACCATCGCCGTCACCACGACCGATGACGACACCGCCGGGTTCACCCTCAGCAAACCGACCGCCAGTGTCAGTGAAAGCGGCACGACCGATAGCTTCACGCTCGTGCTCGACTCCGAGCCGGTCGCGGATGTGACCTTGCTCATCGCCAATCCCGGCCCGGATGAAGTCGCGGTTTCCCCGGCCTCTGTCACCTTCACTGCCTCGAACTGGAATGTGGCGCAGACGGTCACCTTGACCGGGGTGAATGATCCGGCGACGGATGGCGATCAAACCACGGTCCTGACCATCAACGCGACCTCGGCGGATTCGACCTACGCTGGCCTTGGCGACCAGCCCCTGACGGTTACGACGCTCGATAACGACGTTCCCGGCTTCACGCTGAGTCAATCCAGTGCCACCGTTCAAGAAGACGGCACGGTGGGGGATAGCTTTACGGTCCAGCTCAATGTCCAGCCCACCAGCGATGTCGTCATTGACATCGCCAACAGCCTTCCCGCCGGGCTCACCGTCAGCTCCACCAGCCTGACGTTCACTCCGACCGATTGGAACACCGCTCAGACCGTCACTCTCAGCGGAATCAATGACAACGCGGCGGCGGGTGACCGGAGTGCGACGCTGACCCTTTCGGTCAACGATGTCGCCAGTGATGACGACTTCGATGCGGTGGGAGATCAAACGGTGACAGTTGCCGTTCAGGGAGTGAATTCGGCCCCGACCATCACCGCCAGTCAGTCCTTCACCGTGGCCGAAAACTCGGCGGCAGCGACGTCGGTTGGGACGATTGCCGCAACGGAACTCGATCCCGGTCAGGCTCTCCGTTTTGCGATCACCGCAGGGAATCAGAGCAACGCATTTTCGATCAACTCTTCGACCGGCGAACTGACAGTGAACGATGCGTCGGCGCTGGATTTCGAGACGAATCCCAGCTTTACCCTGAGGATTCAGGCGACGGATGATGGAACGCCAGCGCTGACGGCGACTGAGGATGTGGTGATTAGCCTGACGGATGTGAACGATCCGCCGCAGGTCGCGCTGGCGAATGTGGTGACCACACTGGCCACGGGAACGGATACGACTTCGCCGATCAAGATTGCTGACATTCTCATCATCGATGATGGGTTGGGGACCGAAACCGTCCAGCTGACCGGGCCAGACCAAGCCGCCTTTGAGATTGTGGGAACGGAGTTGTTTCTCCGGGCGAACACACCTCTGACGGCCGGGACGCCCTTTACGGTTTCGATCAGCGTTGACGATTCATCGACGACGCCGTCTCCCGATTCGGCGGTGAATCTCGTTCTCTCGGTGGTCTCACCGACGACGGGGGGCGGGACACCGAATCCCGGGACGATCAGTCCGCCTACCAGTCCGGTCACGCCATCCGATCCCGGGCAGCCCTCTCAAAGCCAGACTCCGCAGGAGGAAGAGGTCGAGACCCCATCCCCGATTTTTACCACTCCCGATCTCATCCGAGCGTTTGTGGAAGAGGGACTGCAACTCACCACCAATGGTCTCTTCATTGGCAGAATCTTTGAAGGCCAACTGCCGCTCCTGGATCTCTCTTCCGGAAGTGCGTTTCAGGGGTTGGGATCGAATGGTGGTATTCAAGGAAATACTCCGAGTGGCCCGAGCGCACCGCCTCTGCTTTCCACCCTGATTGCCGGAGCCGGCGTGGGGCCGAATCAACTGCTTAATCTGACGATCTTTGATAACGAAGGCGCTGAGATTCGCAGTTTTTCGACCGTGAGCAATGAACGCGGAGAATGGCTCATCGTCTTTGATCCCAGCTTCGCGTTCGAGCAAATCCAGCGCATTGTGATCGATTCGGGCGACTTTGGGACGTTCAGCTTCGAGGTGCCGAACTCGCTCCTGGCCTTTGATTTCGGCGCGGCATTGCTGGGCACCGATCAGGGATCGCTGGCCGGCAGCGTCATTTTTGCGGAGTCCGGCGTCGCGATTTCTTGAAGCAAGATTCTGAGGAAAGCACGCCGCGAACCGTCAATTCTTAGACCGAATACTTCGCCACGATATCCGGCGGAATGTCGGTCGCTCGGCCAGTCTCGCGATCCACCATCGAATAGTCGAAGTAGCCTAGAGCACTGAGTTTTCCGCTGTCCTGGCGGAGGATCTCGTAGCTGACCCGCACCCCACGTGGTTGCATCTCTGAGATGCGGGTTCGGACCAGCAGCGAATTGCCCATGAAGAGCGGGCGCTTGTGTTCGATGTAGGCTGCTTTGACGAACCAGGTGAATCCGCGTTCGAGAAACTCAGCCATCGCCATTTGATAACAGCGTTCCATTTGATCGTAGCGAGCTGCCAGGACGTAATCCAGATATTTGCTATTATGCACGTGCCCGTTGAGATCGATATCATCCGGGCGGACTTGCAGTTCGGTTTCGAACCAGGAAAAGGAAGCTTCCGTGCTCATGAAAAATTAGTGGGATCGATTCCAGGCAACGCAATCGGCGTAGTTGACGAGGGAACCGCCGAAGAGATCAAGAGCGCTGCCGATCGTAAGATCCACGGTTCCGCCGCTCAAATCTTGAACCCGTTTCAAGTCGTCCAAGGAAGTCGCTCCCCCTGCGTAGGTCATCGGTCGCCGGCCCCATTCGCCTAACAACTCGACCAACGTTTCGTCGATGCCTTCGCAGCGTCCTTCGACATCGGCGGCGTGGACGAGGAGCTCGGCGCAGTGTTCGGCGACGTCGTCCAAGGCTCCGAATTCGATGGGCAATCGTGTCAGGGTTTGCCAGCGGTTCGTCGCCACGACCCAGCCCGCTTCTTTTCGTCGGCAGCTCAAATCGACCACCAAACGTTCCGGCCCAATTTGGCGAGCCAAGGCGCGAAGGCGCTCTGGGCGGAAGCGATCTTCCTCAAACAGAAACGAGGTCACGATAACGTGACTGGCTCCCGCTTCCAACCAGCGCTCGGCATTGTCATCGCGAATTCCGCCTCCGATCTGCAAGCCGCCGGGATAGGCTTCGAGCGCGGCTCTCGCGGCGTCGTCATTTCCCGGCCCGAGCATAATCACATGCCCGCCGGTGAGCTCATCTTCGCGATACAACTGTGCGAAATAGTCGGAACCGTGTTCGCTCTCGTGATTGGTCTGGAGCTTCGACGCATTGTCATCATCGAGAGAGCCGCCCACGATTTGTTTCACGCGACCTTCATGGAGGTCAATGCAAGGGCGAAACTTCGTCATCAGATCACCAGTCCTATTTTGATAACGTCACCTTGCAAAGGACTGTTACCGTATCTTTGACGCGAACGGTTCCAGCGAGGGCTCGAGGAGCTTTCAGGCCCAGATCCTTCAGCGATAACGTCAGGGCCAGATCAAAGCTGCCGCCCTTTGCCGTGGTCTGAACATTGCGAGTTTCTCCGGTTACGGTGCGGCTCAGTCCCGCCACGGACAGCGTCACGGGGAGTTTGCCGGGTTTGCCGCCTCCGGGATAGGCTCGGTCCAGAGGTGCATTGTTGACGCTGATGGTGAGGTGCGGGAACTGATCGGATTGGAACATCTTCCACATCTGCCGATCGCGAGTGGGCTTATCGGTGTCCAGATCGGTCACCTTCACGTTCGTGGTCACCCGCAGGGTTCCGTTGGTCAAGGTGACGGAGAGAGGAACGCGAGCGATCGTGCCCGTGAAGGCGTGGAGGTTCGAGTCCCCCTGGAATTCGACCGAGCAAGAGCCGGTGTAGGTGCCGTCGGGGAACTCGGCACTCGCGTTGCTGAGAAGCACCCACGCGGTGAGCAGGCTGAGAATGGCGGGGAAACGTCTGTGCATGGGGGAGGTCAAATGACCTTGAATTTGTCCTCTCCCGGTGTCGCGCCGGGTTGGCGCATCGCCCCGGAATTGGCCGACAGATGGTTGAGGACGTGATAAATGGTTTCGGGATCAGCTTCCAGCGCTTTCGCGACGGATTCCGCATCCAGAGCTGAGCCGCGTTGGTCTTTGAGATGCTGGCGAACGCGTTTCATCAGGCCGAGAAACTCGCCCGCAGCTTTCTTACCGGCTTCGACGCCGGGTTGGTGATAGGCATTCACGTTGATCATGTCCGCGTAGAAGGTCACAGCCCGCTCGAACAGGGCGATCAAGGCACCCAGGTGGAAGGCGTCCACTTCCGGGATGGAAATGGTGATGGATTCACGACCGTTCTCATAGAGCGCATCGCGCGTGCCTCGGAGAAAGCCTTGCAGGAAATCTTCGCTCGTTGCTCCGAGTTCCTCGTCAACTTCGATCGAATCGCCCGAACGTCCATTGGCGACTTCGATGAACACGGCGAAGAAGTTGTTCACGCCGTCGCGAAGCTGCTGGACATAAGCATGTTGATCGGTGGAGCCCTTGTTGCCATACACGGCAATGCCTTGCTCCGCGCGTTTGCGATGCTCGGAGTCTTCCGGCCCCTCACCACGTTCGAATTCCTTCCCGAGTGACTCCATCACGAGCTGTTGCAGGTAATTGCTGAACAGCTCCAGCCGGTCCTTGTAAGGAAGCACCACCATGTCTTTTTCTCCGCGACCCTTACCAGCCCAATACCACATTAGGGCCAGGAGCATAGCTGCGTTCTTGCGAGTGTCAGGTTGACGCGTGAAGACGTCCATGACCGAGGCTCCTTCGAGGAAATCATCGATTTCGACGTTTTGAAGCGCGGCCGGGACAAGGCCGACGACACTCATGACACTGGTTCGCCCGCCCACCCAATCGGACATGTAAAAGCGCTCCATCCACTTTTCCTCGATCGCCAGATTGTCCAGCTTGCTGTCCCGTCCGGTGATCGCGACGGCGTGCCGGGCAAAACTCAACCCGGCCGCTTCATAGGCGGCTTTTACTTCGACCATGCCATTGCGCGTTTCCGGCGTTCCTCCGGATTTTGAGGTGACGATGGTGAGCGTTTCGGCCAAACCATCGGCCCCGATTTCAGCGAGGATTCGATCCATCCCGTCCGGGTCCGTGTTGTCGAAAAACCACGTTTTCATCGGTGCGGAGGCATCGGTCAGCGCTTCTTTGACCAGCTTCGGTCCCAGGGCCGAGCCTCCAATTCCTACCAAGAGCAAATTGCGGAACTTTTCCGCTTTCTCCGGGCTGACCACTCCGGTGTGAACCACGGAAGCAAACCGCTTCGCATCCGCCAGGCTGGTGCCAATTTCCTGCTGCAGATGGGGCTTCGGGGCCAGGTTGGAATTTCGCAGCCAATAGTGCCCTACCATGCGATCTTCCTCCTGATTCACATGTTCGCCCGCTTCCAACCGCTTTAGGTGTTCGAACGCCGCCTGACATTGTGGCTCCATCCCGCGCAACCACCCCTCGGCAAAGTTCATTCGACTGATATCGAGCGAAAACTGCAACTCAGCCTCGTCATAACGGACCAAATAACGTTGGTAGCGGTTCCACAGAGAATTCGACTGGCTCATAAGGTTGCAAACTAGTGTTCCCTTGGGCTACCGCATCAAGAAAGTTTCTGCGATTTTAGATGGACAGAACCTTGCGAATCACAAATCCTGAACCTGTATGAAATTCATCCTTTCCCTTACTTTTTCGATGGCCATGTTGTTGGGCATGGTCCACGCAGACGATCACATTGGCCATTTTTGGCACGTCGTCCTGTTCAAATTTAAGGAAGGGACCACCACCGAGCAGATTCAGAATATCGAGGAAGAATTTCGGAAGCTGCCTGCGAAAATCGACACCATCATCGACTTCGAATGGGGAAAGAGTGAGACCGTTGAAGAAGGGCTGGATCAAGGCTACACCCATTGCTTCCTCTTAACGTTCGAAAACAAAGCCGGGCTGGAAGGTTACCTGCCGCATCCCGATCACAAGGCCTTCGTGGCCATCATCCGGCCGCTTCTCGAAGAAGTTCACGTGTTCGACTACACGGCCGGCAAGTAACTCGTTGCGCCCATGGAACCGGAGAACATTCAGGCGGCCTTAGATGAGATTAACGCCTCCTCGACCAGTTACGTCGGGATTATTGTCGTCGCGATCATCATGATCGTTTCGATCCTCTCCGCCATCAGCGCGGTTCTCGCCTTTCTTTACACGATGACCTTCTTCCGCATTCCGGAGGAACATCGCACCCTGCCATTAGGGAAGATCTGGCTCATCATGGTCCCGTTCTTCGGGGTCTACTGGCTCTACATTTTGGTCCAGGAACTGGCGAATTCCTTCTACGCCTACTTCGACGCTCAGGACCCCGAAGACGAACCGATGCCGCCTGGAAACTTCGGTCGCGTTAGTGGGCTCTTCATGTGCATAGGTGCTGCGGTCATCCACGTCGCAGCTCTGCTCGTTTACACCAAGAACCCGCTCATTTTGGGGCTCGGTCTCGGGATTTGTTCCGCCCTCGGCCTTGTCTTGGCCGTGCTCTACTTCATCGAAGTCT
>CAYGQD010000192.1:0-13806 GCA_964351855.1 uncultured Verrucomicrobiales bacterium | reverse complement strand
GTGGGGAAGCCTCCGTGAGGAGGCTAAACAGAAAGGCCGAGGGAATCAAGATCGGAAGAATCGATCGAGCCATGGGTTTCGGAGCCGCAACGTTCTTGAATTCTCCCGCCGCCGAGGTCACTCGAAGGACTCGAAACGAGAGGTTTGTCAGTCAATGTGACAAAGAGTATTTCGTGGAGGTGAAGGGATTTTGTATTCTTAATTGAGTCGATATGAAAAATATAACCAAAGTAGAAATAATAGACAACTTTTGTGATTTTTTGTTAGAAAATTTCTGAATAGGTATTCTAGCAATCCTGACTCTTTTTATTCTTTTAACGAATGGGTCTGGAAATTATGAAACGCTTTGCTAGATATTCCAAGCTGCTGCCATTAATCGCTCTCCTTGGGATTGCCTACTTCTCCTTTCGCTCTCAAGAATTTGAGGTGAATGCCACGACCGGTCGGACTTACACCAGCCCGGCCATGCCTACCAAATACGCCGACGGATTCGATTTTCCGGTGGGTGGTGGAACTGCTGCCGGTTATTACACCGCCCGACGAATGGTTCCTTACCGGCATATGGGAGACGACTGGAACGGGAATGGCGGAGGAAATTCGGACTACGGTGACCCCGTTTTGGCCATCGCTCACGGAAAGGTGGTTTACTCACAGAATTACGGTTCGGATTGGGGTGAAGTGGTGATTGTTCGGCACAAATATCGCTGCAATACGGGGCAGACTCGCTACGTCGATTCCCTCTACGGGCACGTCATTCGGCGTCTCGTGGGGGTCGGTCAGGAAGTTCGGCGCGGTCAGCGCATCGCTTCGATTGGGAACAATCGCGGAATGTACGTCGCCCACCTGCACTTGGAGATCCGGAAGAACACAGACATTGGGATCCGAGCCTGGGCTTACCCCAAGAGTTCGGCAAACTATCATCAGCCCACCAGCTTTATTCACGCGAATCGTCCGGGCCGAACCGCCAAGCCGCATCAGAATCACACTTTTGCCAGCAATACCGCTCCGGGGACGGGATCGACCGCCGCGAAATCCAGCACCAAGTCACGCGAGTCTAGCGAGCCTCTCAATAACCCCTTGGCCGGAATGATGGCCAGCGTCCAGTCGATGGCTGCCGCGACCAAATCGGCCGCGACGTCTTCGAAACCCCAGTCAGCCTCGCGTCAGGAAAGCGAAAACAAGCCTCTTCGGTTGCCTGGCCTGGGGTTGAATCGCAGCTCAACGACCCTCACCGCAAGAACTTCGAGCGCTCCCAAATCTTCGGCTCCGGTTACGACGGCGAACATCCGGACGACCATCCGCTCCGGATCCGCTCCGAACAAGCCGCTGCTGGCGGTTTCCGGGCAGAAAAAAGAGAAGAACGGATTTCTCGGTGGTTTGTTCAAGAACAAAGGCAGGGTCGAGCAAACCACGGTCCAAAATCACCGCGTGAGTCTCTCCAGTGGAACTCGGCAGACGCAGGTCCGGGCCAGTTCGTCCTCACCGCCGCGCAAAGGGATCCTGAAGAAAATCTTCAAGAAGAAGGCCTGACCGGAGGGAGGATAACTCAAGCGGACGGCTCCGTCATCTGAACGGGATCCAGAGCTTGAGCCAGCTGTTCCGGAGGAAGCACTTCACGTTCGGTGCAGACTTGACGAACGGTTTTGCCGCTGGCGACGGCTTCCTTGGCAATGTCGGCGGCCAGATCGTAGCCAATCAACGGGACCAGACTGGTGACCATACTCAGGCTCCACTCGATCAGCTCCTGACAACGCTCCGGGTTGGCCGTGATTCCTACGACACAGCGCTCGCGAAACAGCCGAGCGACATTGGCGAGCAGTTCGATGCTTTCGAGGAGGTTGCGCGCCATCATCGGCATCATCACATTCAGTTCCAGATTGCCGTTCGCCGCTCCCCAGGTGATCGCGGCATCGTTTCCGATGACTTGCGCGCTCACTTGCATCACGCTCTCACAGATCACCGGATTCACCTTTCCAGGCATGATCGAGCTTCCCGGCTGGGTTGCCGGAAGCTGAATTTCGCCCAGGCCGCAGCGGGGACCGGAACTAAGGAATCTAAGGTCATTGGCAATCTTAAAGAGGGCGGTGGCAACGGTCTTCAACTGGCCACTCGCCTCAGAAAAGCCGTCCTTGCTGGATTGCGCCTCAAAGTGGTTGCTCGCTTCGGTGAAGGGAATTCCGGTCTTCTTCGCGATGAATTCGATGGCGAGCTTGGCGAATTCCGGATGGGTATTGATCCCGGTCCCCACCGCCGTTCCTCCCAGGGGTAGCTCATGCAGCGCCTTGCTCGCTTTCTGAGCTCGATTGGCCCCTTTCTCCAGTTGGCGCGCATAGCCCGCGAAAACCTGGCCGAGGCGCACCGGCGTAGCATCCATCAGATGGGTCCGCCCAATCTTGAGCACCCCCCAAAATTGTGCTCCCTTCTTGGCAAAGGCCAAATTGAGCGCTTCGAGTTCCGGAATCAGCTGACCCTGTAGGGTTTCGGCAACGGCCAGATGGATCGCGGTCGGAAACGTGTCGTTGCTCGACTGTCCCAAGTTCACGTGATCGTTGGGGTGCGGATCCTTCGCTCCCACCTCTCTCCCGGCGAGTTGGGCGGCTCGATTCGCGATCACCTCATTCGCGTTCATATTGGTGCTCGTTCCGGAACCGGTTTGGAAGACATCGACGACGAAATGCGAGTCCAGGAGGCCCAGGAAAACTTCCTCCGCCGCCTTGACGATAATCTCGTAGCGTTCGGAATCCAGCGTTCCGAGCTGAAAATTAGCCTCCGCGGAAGCCCATTTGACCAACCCCATCGCCCGGATCATCGGACGACCGAACCCACGACCGCTCACCGGGAAGTTCAACACCGCGCGCTGCGTACTGGCCCCGTAAAGAGCCTCGATCGGCACTTCCATTTCACCCATTGAATCCGTTTCTTTGCGAAAAGCCATGCTAGTTCGAACGTAAAGTTCCACGAAGCAATGCACGAGCCATTTCTTTCAGGTTCAGATGGGAACTTCAATTGGCACCCTTTCCAACTTCGTCCGTTGCGCAGGCTTAAATCGTGGGATTTGGGTGGGTCATGACGATCACCGATCTTAATCACGTTGCCATTCACGTTCGGGATTTGGAGGCCAGTTGTCGCTTTTACGGCGAGTTACTGGGTCTCACGCCCAAACCAAGACCGAGTTTTGATTTCGGAGGTGCCTGGTTTGCGCTGGGCCCGACTCGGGAACTTCATTTGCTCTGTGGCTTGGAGCTTGAGGTGAGTTCTCACCACCGAGGAGCACATTTCGCCTTCGAAGTCCCGGACATCGCCGCTGCAGAAGCAGAATTGCGCGAGAGAGGGGCCGAAATCGCCCGCGGTCCCCAACAGCGTCCCGATGGAGCCATGCAGATCTTTCTGCTCGATCCGGACGGCTACTGGGTCGAACTCGCGGATTTGTCGCTCGTTCGCTGATTTGATTGACAAAAGCCTCGGAATCCGGTTTTAAAGTGGGTTCCCCCTACGGATCGAAAAAACTCGATCAAGCTGGAAAAATGATGCGTCGATCCCGTCACACCAAGATGAGGAATGACAATCCTTAGTGAAAGCCGCCTCTCATGAGGAGTTTTCGCCCCAGATCTTCGCTTCAATCAGCCATCTTCCCTTACACTTTTATGAAACCCTTAAGAAAGAACGTGTTCCTACAGCAACTGACGCTGCTCGCTCTGCTGCCTTCGTTTATCGTTTGGCCGGTAGCTGTCCAAGCGAATCCCAATGTCAGCGGGGCCAATATCATCAACGGTGAGATCTCCTTTGAAGAGAGTGGGAATACTCTGAAGATTCTGCAGAGCTCCAACAAATCGATCATCGAATGGGACAGCTTCTCCATCGGCAAAGACCAGGCGACGATTTTTGAAATGGGGAAAAACGGAGCGTCCCTCAACCGGGTCACCGGAAATGGGATTTCAGCCTTGGACGGATTGCTGAAAGCCGATGGAACGCTTTGGTTGATTAACCCGAACGGGATCATTCAGGGGCCAAACGGTGTCATCGATGTCGGCGGATTGCTTCTTTCTACCCTCGATGTCAGCAACGAGGCCTTTTTGAATGGCGGAGATATCCTCCTCAAAGGAAGTAGCCAAGCGCCGATCATCACCCATGGTCGCATCACGGGTGCCGACGGGGGAGAGATCTATGTTGTCGCTCACCAGATCGAGATCAACGGGACGATCGGCGGAATCGACAATCGCGTGGTCATGGCTTCGGGCGGAGAGGTGCTCATTGAACGCGGCCACAACGGAAACGTCTTTGTGTCTCCGGCAGCTGGTTTGGGACACATCACCGTGGGGGAAACGGGAACCGTGGAAGGTTCTGAAATCATTTTGAACTCCACCGGAAGTGCCATGGCGCTCGCGGTCCAGAACCGGGGAACGATCCGGGCGAACACGTCGACTCGCGAAGGGGGCCGGATCTTGCTGAAGTCGTCCGGGGGAATTCAAAACCTGGGCACGCTGGATGCCAGCGGCACGACGGGTGGTCGGGTGGATATCAATGCAGGCGGAGCCGTCAATCTCGGGGGCATGACCGCCGCGAATGGCTCAGTGGGTGGCGGCGGTGCCATCAATGTCGCCGGTAGCTCGATCAATCTGGCGGCGGATGCGAACGTCAGCGCGGTCGGTAACACGGCGGGTGGTGCCATCAATATCGGAAATACGGCGGATCCGTTGTTGCCCTCGACCTCCAATGTCAACATGGCTCCGGGTTCGGTGGTCAATGCCGGTTCGACGACCGGAGTTGGCGGTTCGATCGCGGTGAATGCGAATGACTCCATCATCGGGGGCGGCACCTTGGCTGCAACCAGCCAAGATGGTGTCGGTGGAACGATCACCGCGAATAGCGCGAATATTTTACTCAGTCCCACCAGCATCGTGGATGCGTCCGGTGGAAATGGCGGTGGATCGGTCAACATGACCGCTACGCAAACTCAAGTGGTGGAAGGTACCGTTCTGGCCCAAGGCGGTTCCGGAGCTGGCGGTGCGGTCAATCTGGCCGCTTCCAATTTGATTGTCGGGCAAACGGCGAACGTGGATGCCGGTGGAGCTAGCGGAGGAACGATTTCCGCGACCGCAGACCAAGATCTGCTCGTGGCTGGAGCCATGTCAGCCACCGGATCCGAGGGAGCCGGTGGGTCCGTCAGTCTTACCGGAAATAACGTGACGGTTACTCCGACCGGATCGCTTCGGGCGGATGGCGAGACGGACGGTGGCACGATTCAGGCGGATGCCGCCAATGAGCTGAGCGTTTATGGTCTCGTCAGTGCCGTTGGTAGCACCAAAGCGGGTGGAACCATCAATCTCATCGGAGATGAGGTCACCATCGGCGCGACCGGGATCATCGATATCAGTGGCGGCACCGATGGTGGAAACGCCAATATCGGGGGTGGATTTCAAGGGAATAACCCGCTGATTCGCAACTCCAGCAAAACCACCGTCGCTCCCGGAGCAACCATCCGGGGCACCGGCGGGACTGGAAACGGCGGAAACGTGGCCATCTGGTCCGATGGCGAAACGGACTTCGCTGGTATTATTGATGTCAGCGGAAAGCAGAACGGCGGATTCGCGGAGGTTTCCGGTCTTGATTCGTTGAAGTTCAGCGGAAACGTCAACACCGGCGGTGAGTTGGGCGAGAATGGAACGTTGCTCCTCGATCCGACCGATATCGTCTTGGGAACGGGTGGAATCGAAAGCAGCGCGGTCGCAACCGCGTTGGGGAGCGGAAACGTGGTCATTCACACGACGGGCACCGGCGGAACGGGGCTCGTCAATGTTCGGCACAATTTCGATTTGGTGTATGACAGTGAGAATGATTTCTCAATCTTTGCCCACGGAGACATTCTCCTGGTACCTGATGGGGATTTTACGACCCCAATTACGGATAATGACGGCTTCCAGCTGATCGTCAATACTGGTGGTGGAAATGTGAATCTTGTTTCCGGATGGAACGGAGTCGGTTCGTTTGTTTCTGGGGGAGCTACCACCCCTGATCTTGGTCCCAATGCACAAATCGGTGCAGTTTCTGCCGAGCAAATTCTCAACGGAACTTTCGGCACCTGGGGTGCAGAGGGTACCCAGGTCAGCTTCGGTGAAAATCCGATCCATGCGATCGAGTTCGGAAGCGCAAAAGGTCAGACGAACATCTTTGCCTACGATTTGAATGCTCTGCCAGGAAATGGGAACGGTGAGTATGTCCACATCGGATTCAATACCCGCCGCCTCACTGCCGATACCACGGATCCGACCGTGGTGACCGGAGATATTAATATTCATACAAAGGGAGACTTAACCTATACGGGAAGTACTACCCTGGATAACCAGATGTTCAAAATCGGCCACGGAGGGAATAACCGGAACCTCGCAACGACTTCTTTCCTTGGAGCGGCTGATACCATGTATAATGCGCCGCTGTCTGGGAATATTACCCTCGATATCGGAGGGAATTTGACGGTATCCGCCGGTGATGACGTTAGCCCGTTCCATGTCGGTCATGGCATCTACGGAGCAAGCAATACAGCGCGGGCCGTAGGAGACCTGTCAGGGAATATTTCGGTGACGGCTGGAAATATCATCCTCGCTCGCTCCTCAGCGAATGCGGATAATTCCTGGACCATGTTCGGTCACGGGGGGCGTTTTCATGATGGAGACAAAGAAGGTGAGATTCGGATCAACACCGGAACCTTCTTTTCTCAGGGGAAACAAAATGTCAGTTATACAATGGTGGGCCACGGCGGCTCGAACAGCGCCGGAAATATGAAAGGAGATATCTTCGTAGACGCGACCAATGCGTTGATCACAGAATCTGGACTCGATAACAGCTTCACTCAGTTCGGTCACGGAGGATTGAACATCGAAGGGAACATGACTGGAAACATCACCTTCAACGCCGGCGCAGTAAGCATGGTGGGTGGGCGCGGAAACTCGTGGTCCAAGATCGGTCACGGTGGTGACAATGTTCAAAACATGACCACCCAAGGCCAGAACGGTCTGCGCACTGGAGAGACCACGGGCGATGGCGGGACCGCGACCGGAAACATTGATGTCACCGTCGGATCGCTTTCGATGCTCGCAGGAGATCGGGAAGACTCCTTCGCCCACATTGGCCATGGTGGAACGGACGTCTATGGAAGCCATTCCGGAAACATCAACGTCACCGCCACCAGCGGCGATATCACGATGAGTGGCGTCACCGACCTGAACGAAAACAGCAACCGGGATCGTGCCTTTGCCCTGATCGGTCACGGTGGACACGCCTCTTCATCTCCCGATGCCTGGGCCGATTCCACCATCATTGTTCGGCAATTCCAGTCGGTCGATGCCACCGGGACTCCGTTGTGGGTGGATCCGAACGATTCTAGCCTGACCACGACGATTGGCTTCACGCAATTTGACGTGGCCGCGACTTTCCCGGATTTCGCGACGGAGAGTTTGATTGATAACGGCTCGGTCGCCGTCTCGACGACCCAATCGATTGTTCCCAATTCGATCGTTCTCACCACAGCTTCAGGAGACACCTACCGGGACGATGGCACCGGACGGATTTTCAGTGACGCGACCGGCCTCCAAGTCGGCACGGTTACTTACAACACCCGGGTCATTACCTTCATCGATGACAATGACGCCCTCGATGATCCCGTGACGGGCGGAACCATCAACGTTCACAACGCTCCGGTCTTTGATGAGTCGAGTGAGATTCAATACGCCAACATGACTCTACAGAATGATCGCAACGATCAAGATGTCATGACCTCGAATGGGACGATCATCACCAATGGCGCCGGCGGATTGGATAGCCTGATCGATCCGAACACCGGGTTGGTGGTAGATCCGGACACCGGGCGGGTCATGAGAGAAGTGGATATCATCGGCCAGCCGCTGCCCTGGCAGACCACGGTCAATGCCCAGCTGGGCCAAGTCTTCCTCGATCCGAGTGATCCGGCGGTTGGTTCGGTGGCTCGTGGGATCGATAATACCGATCCACTTAATCCTGTAGTCTTGAGCGGAGTGGTCGCCCCCGACGATACGCCGCTCTACATCAACGCTCAGACCGGCAAAGTCTTACCCTGGACGGATGCAACAGCCGCCGCTCAGGCTGGCTATGTCTTGTGGGATGGCAGAGCATTCCGCCAGTATGCCAGCGTGGACGGAAGCGCGAACGGAAGTCGCCCCGTCGATGGAAATGGAAATCTCCTGACTCCGTTGATGATCAATCCGGACACCATGGAAATCTTGCCGGAAGGTGATGCCCGAGTCACCGCGGACTTTATCGCCTATCGTCACGGCCTGGCTGGAAATGTGACCGTCGATGCCCAGAACGGTTCCGTCATCATGACGGCCGGGGCCGGCAACTTCAACTTCGCCAAAATCGGCCACGGCGGAACCGGGAACAGCGCTGGGGAAACCAATAGCACTGCCTATAACGGGACTTCTACCGGAGGAGACATCCTCGGACATATCACTGTCAACGCGGGTGCGGGAAGTATTCTCTTCGACCGGGTGGTGGAGACCGATCAGTCCGAAACTCATAGTGGGAGTGCCAACTACGAGCGCGGCGACCGCGCCTTTGTCCAGATTGGTCATGGTGGTGACGAAGGCGGTGGCGAACTTCAGGGAGACATCAATGTGACGTCGACGGGATCCTTCGAGATGTATGGTGGCAGAGAGCGTGCCTTTGCCATGGTGGGTCACGGAGGAAGAACGGATTCCTGGGTCCGTCAGACCGCTCTGGATTCAAACGCCAACGGCTACCGCAGGGAAGGAACCGGAATTGAAGGGGGGAATTTTCTCCGCGAGCATGACTGGGACAATGACACCAATAGCGAGGGCGATATCCGTCCGCAATGGACGCGCTTGAATAACCTGAGAGGGACGATCTCGGGAGACATCAGCGTCTTTGCCGGGGTCGATCCCCTCACGGATGCGGTCCTCAATTCCGGGGCAGATATCACCTTCCGCAGTGGTTTCCAGGGGAATGGTGCCTTCTCCCAAATCGGTCACGGTGGGATGAATCAATTCGCCAATGCGGGCGAAGGACACAACGGAAACATCACCGTTTCCGCAGGTGGAGATATCGATTTCGCGGCTGGACCGATTGAAGAATTGAATCCGGAAGGCGATGAGCTGTCTCTCGGGTTGCTCCGTCCCGGACAAGGATCGGTCACTGGCCTTGATGTCGATCGGGATGGTGTCTCAGACTCGAACGGATTCGCGTTTGAATACGAAAATCAGGAGCAGAACGGATCCAATAACCACACCATGATTGGTCACGGGGGAGATCAAGCCCGGGGCGATCATTATGGATTGATCACCGTCACTGCCGGGAACGATTTCCGCATTCAAGCGACCGGAGGCCACGATGCCATCGGTTATGACAACAATAACACGACCACGGGACGCCCCCAATTCAACCGTGGAAATAACGGAAGCCTGACCGGAGATCGGAACTTTGCTCAAGTAGGGCATGGTGGGGTAGACTCCGAGCACCGGATGGATGCTCGGAACACGGCCAACGCCCTGACTGGAAGCATGTCCCGAGGATTCGGGATGCTCGGTGAAGCCGAGGGGATTGTCTCAGATATTTCCGTAACCGCCGGAGGCAGCGTCAGTGTGATCGCGGCGCAGTTGGACCAGATGCCGATGGATGGATTGATCAGCGCGTTCGATATTCCCGGAAACGCCTTCCTGACTCAAGGGCAGCTTCATACGAGCGATTTGTCCACCGATGGATTGACCACCGCAGGTGCGAATGGAGACGCAGACACGGCGGTCTTCCTTCCCGATCCAGTCTTGTTTGCCCGCAACAGCTACGCCATGATCGGGCACGGTGGCGTGGGTAATGAGATCACCAGCATCTTTGTCGATGACGGGACCCGAGGTAATGTCACGGTTTCAGCCAATGGCCTCATCGACGTGCGCGCCGGAGACTTTTTCCGCGGCTTGGAGCCGGGCAACAATGGTGCTAGAGATGAAGCTTGGGACACCATCGTTCTAGCGACGGACACGGTTTCAGGCGTCCCGCTCGCGAGTGACTACAGCATCAGTCGCAATCGTGGTTCCGTCGATACGAATGAGAATTTCGCGATGATCGGCCATGGCGGCTTCCAATCCTCCACCGGCACCGTGATCGGCAACGTCAGCGTGACTTCCGCCGGCAGCCTCGCCACGGATCCCACCCAACGCAATACCGCGCAGCACTATGCTAACCTCAGCGGCGGAATGGGACTGAGTCTCCAGGGTGGAAACGGAATCCGCGGATTTGCCGCGATCGGTCATGGTGGCTATGACGATAGCCGCTCCGATAAGCTCGATCCGTTCTCCAATGACTTCGGCAACCGCGCCCTGCGGGTGGATGATGTTGGCAATCTGGTTCAGTATGGCTACAACAATGGAGGGACCCAAGATTGGATCGATGTCGGAGGCGGGCGTGCTTGGCAGAATGATAGTGGAGAAGGTCAACTTTCGACCCTCAAGCCTCGTGTCTACACCGGGACCGTCACGGTCGATGTGAACGGAGGAATCGACATGAACGCGGGAGCCCGCCGCTATGCCTACGCCTCGATTGGTCATGGTGGTGGATTGGGATTGCGCAACGCTAACGGGGATACGACCATCGATAACTCTCACATCGCGGTCACGGCCCGGCAGGGAGACATTACCATGGAGGGTGGACCCAACGCTGGAACCCTAGTCGAACTTTCTAACGGCACCTTCGCTAGCGTCGCTCGGGACGCCAACGGAACGGACCTTCGTGACGGAGATCGTCGCTGGACCCAAATTGGACACGGTGGCTGGGAAATCGATCTGGCGATGAACTCCGCCAGCAACATCACGGTGGAGGCCAGTCAAGGAAGTGTGGCAGTCCAGGCAGGCTCTCATCGCCAAGACTTCGCCATGATTGGTCACGGCGGTCATTTCGATGTCTTCCGCGGACTCGCTGATACCAGTAGAGTCTACCAAGGAGACATTAATGTAACGGCGGGAGAAAGTGTCTCGGTGACCGCTGGAACCTCGCCTTCGGACTTAGACTTCGTTGGCATCCTTGATCCGGTCGGAGAAGAGATCTTCACGACTCGCTACCTCCCTTCAGGCTGGAATAATGTGTCGAGTGCATTTGCTCAAATTGGCCACGGCGGAAACAACGTGGGAGACAATACGGCACGGTCCGTCTCGTTTGATGGAAATATCACCGTGAACGCTCTGGGTCTTGATCCGGCCGCCACTGGCGGAGATGTTTTAGTCACTGGTGGTGATGGGGATCTCCATTACGCCTTGATTGGACATGGCGGAACGCGCATGGACAGCGTGCAGACCGTAACGGGAAATGTTACGGTGAATGCGGCTCGCGACGTCATACTGACGGGAGGGGAGCGCTACTCGGAACAATTACCGGCCAACGATGGTGATCCCTTGCTCTTCAACTCCAACAACTTCGCCCAGATCGGTCATTCGCTCCAGGCTGAAGACACGGGCACGGCAGCTCGTCGCGGTGGAGATACGGATGGAACCGTCTCAGTCACCGCTCTGCGAGACATCTCTCTGGACGGTGGTGGTGGCCTCGGGGCCCACGCGATTATCGGAAACGGAGGCAACTACAACTTCGTCCGGTTCGAGACCTCTGGGAATTTTGACCGCGAACAACGCGGAAGCCATCGCGGCGACATCTTCGTTACGGCTGGGAATGACCTCACTATGCAGAGCGGAAATCGCTTTGAGGAGGATCTGAAAACCGGTGTCGCTGCCGGCCAGCCTGGTGTCAATCAAGTCGATGTAAATAGCCTCGGTGCCGGTGGTTTGATGGCTGCCGCGCAGATCGGGAACGGGGGGCCAGGAACCATTTCCGGTGGCCTTGGTCAGTCTGGTAACATTTATGTTTCGGTCGGGAATGACCTTGTCATGGAGACTGGCGACAACACCCAGTTGGTCTTGGACGATCTCGATTTTATCGTGGTTGCTGATGCCGATGGGGTTTACGAAGATCCTGTTACTGGAGATCCCGTCGAAGGAGCAGGCGGAGCCGGACTCAATGCCTACACCAAAATCGGTCACGGTGATTTCATGTTCTCCCTTCCGAATGAGTCGGGCGGTGGGCTCCGCTCTGGAAATATCAATGTCGGAGTGGGTGAGAATGCGACCTTGTCCAGTGCGTTAATCGGTCACGCTGACCCATCCGTCTCTGGGGTGCTCGTTTTGGAAGGGAGTACCAATTTCGCGGTCGGCCGGAACAATCCGTTCATCGATGGAACTGGAGTTCTTACCACCGAAGCGTGGGATATCCAGTCGGGTGGTGTTGGACCCGTGGATCTTCTTGATCCATTAGGTCCGTCGCTTGCGATCTTTGATACGGTGCAAACGTCCTTCAATTCGGGACTGATTGGTGAGCTTCGGGTCTATCTCCCGAACCGGACGCCCAATGACCCGGCTCGGCTCGACCCGATCGGTCCGGACATTGATTCGACCGGCACGACCATGTTGGTGAATGCGAACAACAGCAACCTGATTGCCAGCGGAACCCGCTTCAATGGACAGAGTTATGTGAGCCCGGTCACGGCAGGAACGCCGAAGCTGCGGACCTCGGATGAGCTTTATGCCACCGAGTTCCAGTTCGTCGATAGTGAAACGGGAGAGGTGTTTGTCGCTCCGTCTTCCACCACGGACACGCCAACCGGTGGACTTCCCGTCGGCATGTTTGGCCCTGAGGGGGGTGAAACCATCAATGGAGTCCCACGCGACTACATCGGACCTCGCTACACGATTTACTACTCGCCCCCGGGAGCAGAGCTTCCTGATGTGGTTACTCCCACCACCGGCGGAGGTGGTGGCGGAGGAGATGGCGGCGCACTGTTCATCAACCGAGGGAACAACAGTCCCGGGATCATTGTAACTCTGCCACCGTCAGTGACGTTGGATCCAGTCACTCAACAAGTGATTGGTCTTACCCCGCAACAGATCGCTTTCCTGGATGAGCTGCGGGATCCGACTTCGGATCTGGCGAATACGGTGACGGAATGGAACCGAATCGTCAATCCGGACAACAATAACTCGACCGATACGGCGGGTGAGGGGGAAGCGGATGAAGCTCTGTCCGGTGAGTCGCAAACCTACATCATTGGGAGACGTCGCTTCGTGCGGCTTCCGAATGGCGGACCCAACTCCTTTACGATCCAGGGAACGAATCGCGAATTCAGAATCTACAGCATGGCGGAATTGTTCGCCTTGCAGCAACAGCAGGGCCAATCCGGATCGACTCCGGCACCCGCCGCTGCCGAGGCCGTTGGAGCGGATCCTTTCAACATCTCAACGGAAGATGATGAGATCGAGAGACGGCGTGAGGAGCAGGAAAGCGACGCTGCGGCCACCACGGCAGACCCGGTCGCAGACCCCTTTAGTTTCTAGGTTTCTTCGGGGAGGGCCTTCGGGCCCTTCCCTTCTTTTCAGGCTTGACGAATGAGTCTGTTTGTCTGCTACACTTATCAAAAATACCCCACTTATAAACCCGCTCGGAGAAACTTTCGAAGGGCGGTCTGTTAACTTTTTGTTACATCCAGGGATGGCTATCCCAACGGTAACAAGAGGGCATTTTCTGAAATGTTCCTCCGTTAATGGCAACCTCAATAGCCGCTCACTCTCATGAAAACCCTACGCCGCAATCCTGTTTCCCAGGCCCTTGTTCTCTTTCTGCTCATGCCATCGCTGGTCTGGCTGCCGCAGGCCTCCTGGTCGAATCCCGGCGGAGGAAGCGTCATCATGGGAGATGCGCAGATTCTCGATCCCAGTGGCAAGACCC
>CAYGQD010000191.1:0-13905 GCA_964351855.1 uncultured Verrucomicrobiales bacterium | reverse complement strand
GCGATGAGAAATGCGCCCTGGTTCAGACGCCTCACTACATGCTCAATGATGACCCGATCGAGGCCAACCTGCGCATCTCCAAGAACGCTCCCCGCGAAGGTGCCATGTTCTTCCACGCCATCAATGAAGGGCTCGACTTCTGGAACTCGACCTTCTTCTGTGGATCCGCCGCGCTTCTCCGTCGCAAAGCGGTCGATGACGTTGGCGGATTCAATGGCGAAACTGTCGTCGAAGACGCCGAATCCGGTATGGCTCTCCACGGCAAAGGTTACCGCAGCGCTTACATCAACCGCCCGCTGGTTTCCGGTCTTTCCGCCGAGAATTTGGAAGCTTTCTTCATCCAGCGTTCGCGTTGGCTCACCGGAATGGTCCAGCTGATGCGCTTGAAGTGCCCGCTATTCCGCCCAGGCTTGGGAATCCCCCAGCGGATCAACTACTTCAACTGCTCGTTGTTCTGGTTCTTTCCCTTCGCCCGCTTGGTATTCGCCCTGGCTCCGGCCGCCTTGCTGCTCTTCAACTTGAAGATCTATAGCACCTCACTCACTGGCTTCCTGGCCTTTGCCGGTCCGTATGTCGCTGCCGTTTTCCTCTTCTCGAACTTCCTCTACGGTCGCGTCCGCTGGACCTTGATCTCGGAGGTTTATGAAACGGTGCAGTGTCTCCATCTCTTCCCGCACCTCATCTCCACGCTGTTCAGCCCCCGGGATTTGAAGTTCAAAGTGACGCCGAAGAATCTCTCGATGGATCGCGACCGGGTCACGACCGCCGCCATTCCCGCCGTGCTCCTTCTGGTTCTTAACCTGGTTTGTCTCGGAGTCGGCGTCTTCCGCTACAACGTCTCTCCGGAAACCGCGACTTCGATCTCGGTGACCCTCTTCTGGGCCGGTTTGAACTGTCTGGTCCTGGGTGGTGCCGTTGGAGCGATGCTCGAGCGGGCTCGCAAGCCTGGCATGCCGAAGGTCCAGGTCGATCTCGATGCTCAGCTCGTTGTCGGTGAATCTTCTCACGACGTCACCTTGCTCGAAGCCTCCGCAGAAGGTGGCGTGGCTCATCTTCCCGGCATCGTCGGCCCGGGAATCGCTCCTGGAACGGAAGCTACCTTGATCGCAACCAACCCGGAAGGTGCCCAAACCGTCCGCTTTGATGTCACGGTGGCCAAATCGAACGAGCAGACCAGCCAGATAGAACTCGATTTCCAACCGGAATCCAGCACCGCCTATCGCGCCATGGTCGATCTGATCTACGGTTCTAGCGAGCGCTGGAGCAACCATCTTTCCCGGCGCACGAAGCACAAGGGGATCTCCATGGCAGTGCTCGAAATCAGCTGGAAGTCGATCGCCGGCCTCTTCGCCTTCATCGTCCACCTCACCGGAATTAATGCGCCAGAACGTCGAGTCGCTCAACAGAGCGGGCAAACGGCCACCTTGAACGGATAGGAATAGAAGCCATTCTTAAAACAAACTGCCCGAGCCGGTCCCAACCAGCTCGGGCAGTTTTGTGTCAAAAAATTAGCGATCCAAGTCTTCCTGAACCAAGCCTTTTTGGATGCCTTCCCCGGGAACGTAGCGCATCCAGACACCTGCATCCCAGCCGTCGTAGTCTGCCGCTTGCGCATATCCCAAGCTCATCCCCAAGAGCCAGAATTTGGAAAGCGCCACGGCTCCTTCCGCCTCAGCTTGGAAGAACAGGCCGCCTTCGGAAGATCCTTCGTAAAACGGTTGATCTCCTCCTTCTCCGGGGAAGAGCGGAGCCGCGTCGGAGTCTTGGTTGTAATATCCCAAGCTCAGTCTTCCACGTGCCAGCCACTTCTCACCTTCAACGGTCATCGCATCCACCGATCCCGCACCGAGGAAAAAGTCTTGGGGACTGAAGTAACCACCGTGACCCGGTGTATAGAACGAAAGGTTCTGGTCATAGCCCGAAAGCTGCATCCAAGGCCCGACCCGGAGATACTCCAGATTTTCGCCCGTTTCTTTGATGGATTTCGATAACCCGATCCCACCAAGGAGGTGATCGTTTTGTTCGACGCCTTCTCCATCCAGCACTCCATAGGAGAATTGCGTATTGAGAAACCACGTATCGGTTAAGCTGGTGCCAAACTCACCGCGCACACCTGATTCGGTAACCCCACCCCAGGTCCGACCGGTGTAAGGATCGGTCAAGCCCACGCTCGATAACACGGACTCATAAATCGGATCGCGAAAGAGTTCGAGGGTTGCTCGGGATTCCGCACCATGAACCGTGGCTCCAATATTGGCGGTGATGATCGTTTCCGTCCGAGCATCCAAACCACCGATGCTGGCGAACGGCGCAAAGAATCCTTCTCTCCGCCACCCCACTTCCAAGGACGCCACATCATCGACGGTCTCTTGGGCACCGCGACGAAACGGAATCGCTCGTTCACGGAGTTCCAGATTGTTCAAGTCCGTCGCCACCTCCCCAGGCTCCAGGTCAAACTCCACCGAGCCGACCAGATCGTCAGGATTTAGCTTCCCTTGAGAGAAGGAATGTCTTCCGGCCCGAATCTCCAGGTGGCTGGATCGACCAAAGGGAACTTGGATCATTCCACTCGGCTCCGAGGTCATCCGCAAATCGCGAATATCGGCATCCGACTGATGCGAATGAACGCTGGCCCCAATCGAGATCGATGGATTCTCCAACTGAGAAACATAGAAGGCTTCCGGATTCAGCGCAGCCGCCATTCTTCGGTTGCCGCGAGCTTCGTGCTCACTGGCTAACCGAACCACAAACGCGTTCTGGATCGGTCCGCCGACCTCCTCGGAAATCGCCTCAAGCTCTTTCCATTTCCATTGACTGGCCAGAACCTCCGCTAAACCGGCGGCGCTGTCTGCATCCCGGTAATGATGATAACTATCCTTGAAGACTTTCTCCGCTTCTTCAATACGCCCCGACTGGTAGTAGCCCCATCCCAACAAACGCAACTCACCCGGCTCCAGGGGGCGTTTCGTCGTCGTATCTTCCAATCTCTCGACCAGGCTTTCATAGGCACCCCGCTCATAGAGTTCTGCCGTGGCTTTGGTCTGTAGATCCATCAAGAGTCGCGGCATTCCTTCATGCGCATCCGTGTGTCCCACCGCAATGACATACGCATTCCTGAGATCGCCATATTGCATCATACTTAGAGCTTGGCCGTAGTAGGCTTCTTCCATCGAACCCAGCTTTGCCGCCCGGCCAAACCATTCCGAGGCCGACCGATAATCTTCCTGCTCATACAACAACCAGGCAAAGACCAGAGCAGCATCCGCGTTTCCACTTTCGATGATTCGGCTCGCCAACGGGCTCTGATCCAAATTCAAGTCGCCGTAGATCGACGAATCATTTGAGTTGAGACCGCTCCGCAGCTTCTCCACCTCCACCATCAGGCTCAGACTCGACATCCGCGAGTCGGCGTGCTCCTGCTTCTTCGCAATGTGCTCGACTTCCTGAAACCGTTGCTGCTTCAGAGCGGTCAGCGCCATTCCGTAATGATTCTCTCCATTCCCGCCCCAGGCTAACGCCCTGGCAAACCATTCACGGGCCGGAACATAGGCTTCGTCTTCGAAGTGCTTCCAGGCAACCATGCTGGCGAGGTCCGCGTCCTGACTACTCTCGATCACATCCAAGTAGCTCATCAGTCCTCTTCCGGATTCGTCCATCATCGCCTCTTGCATCGCGAGACGGTCTCTCAGGATCTTCATCCCTTCGTGAGCATGGGGGAATTGCATCGCCAGTTGATTGGCCGTGCGAGTATCACCGAGTTCTTCACGAACCATCGCCTTGCCGTAATAGGCTTCGTCTCTTCCTCCCCATTCGATCACCCGATCAAACCACTCTTCAGCCTGACCCATTTTCTTATCATTAAAGTGGAACCATCCCATCACCAACGCCAGCTCATGATTTCGCTCACTGGTGATATAGGGGCCAAAGGATTTTAAATCATCGCGAAGCAGCTGGAGTTCTAACTCATCGCCACTCAAGCGGACCTGATCTGCCCGATGAAGCAAAATCGTCGCGTAGAGTTCCTGAAACGCCGGATCGGTTTTGGCGTTCGTCTTGGCGATTCGAGCCGCTTCCTGCACATTTCCGGACTTAAAGAAAGCACTGGCTAGTCCCAAGCGATTCGAGGAACCCGCGCCCCACTCTTCCGCCCGTCCAAACCAGGTGATCGCTTCTTGAAAATCAGAATCGTGGAACGCAATCCAACCGGCCGCCTCGGCCATTTCCGAATCGCGTGTCGTGACAATTTGCTTCGCCAACTTCCGAAATTCATCGCGGGCCTTCTGCAAGGCAACGGGATCTCCATCGGCAAGCTTTGAACTGGCCTCTAGCGCGGACATCCGCACGATTCCCTTCATCTCCGGATGCGCGTCTTCATTGCGAGAGGCAACCTCCAGCGATTTCGCATATTGCCCGTCAAGTTGAAGACAGAGAGCATATCCGTAGTTCACCTCCGGATCGGCTCCAAACGACAAGGCCAGCTCGAACGCCTCGGCCGCCTTGGCGTATTGTCCCGCATCTTTCAAGCGCCACCCCGCCGCCTCCGCAAAGCTGGGATTGCGCCGCTGTTTGGCCAGCCGAATGACCTCGTCAAATTTCGCATCCTCAATCATACTTTCCGCAGTGGCATCCACCGTCTTCCCTACCGGGCGACCATCGACCGCCGGATAGTTTCCCATATTTTGAGCAGGAAGCACCGCCGGATAACCGAGCAACACCGAAACTAGCATCGTTTCTCCGAATATTGCGAACCGCTTTGATTTGAATGGACTGTTCATTGTGTGATTGGCTTGGCTGGATTGAGACAAAGGTAGGAAATTATCGAAGAACATCGATGTAGGCACATAAGGTGAGGAGGCGAAGGGCACTTGAGTAGTATCCTTCTTCCAGAGAAACTGACGGATCCGGATTCCCATCCGCGGCGGGAAGAAACAGGGTTTTTCGATACACCTCCCGCATCCCCAAATTGGCGGTTTCTGAACTCGAAGGAGCCTTCTCGCTCAGCGTGAGTTTGGCGGGAACTTCGGCCAGGGAAACCGAATCGAAAAGCTCTCGCAGGGCCCGAGAAAAACCAGGAAGTTCCGACAGACGCTCTCCCCAATAGAGAAACAAAGGCACCCGGATCGCATCATAACTGAAGAGCGGCTCCCACCCTTCCGCAGGGCTTAGAGCCTCTCCTTGCACCCTTAGCCAATCTGGAGGAAGCTGGTATTTTCCAAACTGCGCCTTCTCCGTAAACCACATCCCACTTCGCATCAGCGAACGCCAAAGGAGCTTTTCTTCGTCGGATTCCGTGACTTCGGCGAAGTGAGCAAACGCTGGATACAGCCAATAGGAAAGATTGAGAACCACGCCCGTCTCTTTTTCGAACCCTTCCACTCCGGGCAGTAGAACCGTGTGATCACCCTCTTTGATTATGAGTTTTTCGCGAATATCGTTGAGGATCAGATTCGCCTCTTTTGCATACTCCGGCTTGTCCCATAACTGGCTGGCGCGAAGCAGCGCCCAGGCAATGCAAATATCTCCATCGCTGGCATTGTTCGGATCCGGAATCTGACCTGCACCGGAGGCCTGTTCAACATACTTCCAGGCAAGAAGTGCATCCTCCCGAACTCCCAAACTGGCTTTGGTCCAGGACCAGATTTCCTCAAACGCGGCGGGGTCATTCGCGTAGGTGGCGAACAGCATCCCGTAGCTTTGTCCCTCGGAATGACTGACATTATCGTTGTAATTGTCCTGAATTCTTCCGTCGGTCAGAAACGCACTCTTAAATTTGGCCCATTGCATCGACAGCAATGCTCTCGCGCTTGCCTCTTCAACAACCGACTGACTCTCCGCCCGATTGCAACCTGCAAGCAACAAACTCATGAGCGCTAATGAACTAGCAGTATGGAACCCATTCATGAACTACAACTCCAGGCATCAGGCACTGCGATTCCGATAGATATACCCCAAGGCGATCCGTCCCAGGACAACGGTCACAATCAAGACACCTGCGATCCAGGCAATCCACTGACCGAAGCGCAAGTCCAGTAGATAAGGAAGCCGACTATCGTAATAAGATCCTTGGCGCTTTGAAGGATCACTCAACTGACCTCCGTAACTCTTGGTTTGATCAGACGGCGACCAAATAAACACTTCTCCCTGCAACCCTTCCCATACGGTTTCGGAAGTTAGCGCCATTGAAATCTGCGAAAGATCTCCGGTTGCGCCTGCCATAAGCACGGTCGTCGTCTCATAGCCGTCACCAGCCATTTGCCGCTCGAACTGGTAGAGAATGCCTTCGCTACTCAGACTCCAGTTGTCCGGTACGGACGATTCCCCGGCCAGTCGATCGGCTGCGAATCGTGCTGCTCTCACCAAGCCCGACTGTCCCTTATTGGCCTTTGCCATCAACGCGGTTAAATCTTTGAAATCGTCCCTGGAAAGATCTCCGCCGCGGAAGATATCTTCCGGCAGAAGGTCCAAATGACCAACCACAATGCGATGCTCTCGATCGGAAATCGAATGGTCCCCGTATCCAGCCCGATAGAGCAACGTTTGACTACTCTTTGCAATCCGACCGGCGAACAACCACATCGCTTCAACGGCATCTCCCTCTTGGCCGGGAACGATGAATTGAACTTGCGATCCATCCGGACGCTCTGCGAAAGGATGACCCGTCGTGCCCAACAAACCCAGGTCAGGATGCCAAATCTCGCGAGAAGGTCCCGGTACACTCAGGGTTGAGGTGGAATCCAGCGTGAGACGGAAGTTCTCGGCATCGCCCGAGTCGAGGCTGGGCTGCAAAATCAGCTGATTGTTTCCGGCGCGAAAATCGCTCACCGGAATCGACCAGCTCTGGGTGCTGTTCTCTGCTCCTGGAGGAAGACTAAATCGCTTCGAGCGCCGCTTCTCTCCATTTACATACATCGAGAGTTCCACCGATTGATATTCCCGGGAGGTGTGACTGAGATGAAGACTGAGATCTAAACGCTTGCTCCCTTCAAAGGGAACCTGGGGCGCCAAATTGAGATCATAAAAGAACTCTTCATTCTTCTTTGGATAAACGCTTTGGCGCTGTCCACCGATCGCATGAATCGTGGTATTTTGGCCAGGATAGACCGGCCCCCTGACGATATGGACGGGCTCTTCTGGAAACGAGAGTCTGCTCAGCCCGAACCCGCTGGATTCCGGCAGAGGACTCCAAAGCAAACCGAGCATCGTCGCCGCGTCTCGAATTTCCGCCATTTCGTTGCCGGTCACCACTAACAAAAACTTTCCGGGTGTCGTCGGATGCTCCGAGACTTCGAGGTAGGCTCCTTTTCGCGCTTCGTCAGGATGCATCAAGTATTCGACCACCGATGAGCGATCACCCACGACGATGGTATCAAGGCCTTCCTCAATTTGGTTGGAGTGGCTCACCCTGGGCATCGCCTTCCCCATGCGGAGTGCGATTGCTTGCGTGATCAGCGACCCTAATTCCTGAACTTCCAGGCCGTTCTTTTCGAACCCCGGAAAACAAAAATGAACCGTAGGCTCAAAAACGGCTTTGGCGGCGAAGCTGCGCCCTAACATTGCCAAGGTCCATTCCCGTGCAGCTCGCGTTCCACGCAGCGTGAAATGGCTTCGGGTTTCGTCGAATGCGCCAAAGTCGGGAATCTGGACGGAAGCTTCTGCCACCCCTGAGACAGGAAGATGGAGAAAAACCACCGACCCTCCTTTTGCCGTCGACTTTGCCCTCGCGGTTTCTAACTGCTCTCCCGACAATTGGCGACCGTTGATTCTTACGCCTAACAAGACCCTTTCAATATCCAACGGGGCGGATCCGACTCTCACCAAGTCAAACTCCACCGCTTCCAGATCCATCACCTCCAGACCCGGGATATCGATCCAGGCTTGATCATCACGAATGCTGCCTGCTTTTCCATCGATCAACGCAGCAAACGGCGCTTTGAGCACTAAAGGCTCACTGGCAAATTCTCGAACTTGAGACCAACTCGTCCCCAAACCTTGGGAAACCAAGATGAGAATAAAGAATTTCGGGAGGATCCAAATGGAACGGATTCGTGGACGTCGAAGTGGCAATTTCATAGCGTGGCGCGGCTGACACGGTCCGAGTTTCGCAGTTCGCTCTCCATTCGCAAGTGAATTATAAGGTAAAACTTACTATACATTATTATTAATCGAATATTAGAATTGAGATTCAATTTTAAGAGAAATTGCGGATTTGTTAGGATTCGAAGCGCGGTCGCTCATTGACAGTGGGCGAGATTCCACGGATACTGGAGTTCGTGGGAAAACGACTCACAGTGCTTTGGCTCATTCTTCTCTTGATCGGATTCGATCTTCATCAATCGATGGCGGTCGGAGCGGATTGCTGTGATGAAACGGAGGCTTGTTGCGCCCACGATTGCTGTTCCCTCCCCTTTTTGGTCGCCAACGCCGAATGCGAATGCTGCCTGAAGGCCAGTCTGGGACGGGGCAACCCACTCCTCCCCAGTTCGAGAAGCGAAACATCGTTGACCAGCGCCGGGCAACTCCCCGCGACTTCCGTTACCGCAATCCCCCGCCCTGGAGTGGAGCCTGTTTTATCGGGTCCCCGGGTTGCACGCACTCCGCCGCCGCCCTCTCTGCGGACGGCCTTGGCGTTGCTTCAGGTTCGGCTGACCTGAGTGGAGCCCTGCGATTCTCCTTCGAAAAATTGCCGGTTTGGGTAGTTAACGTTCCCCTTTCGGGACGATCCACCCACCAACGATCTCACGATCTTGCCCAGTTCTCCCTTTCTCAGCCCTCCTTTTGCAACCCTTTTCAACGTGACCAACCTCAAGTTAGCCTCCCTATCGCGGAGCACCCCCAGCGCCTCACCGTCAACTCCTGCCGTTCGCCCTACCCGGGACTGGCAGCCTGTACTCGCAACCGCCATTCCGTGGATTCTCCTGGCCGGGTTTCTGGCTGTGATCGCCTTCGCTTTGGGCGACCGATTGATCCCCGCGCAGCAAGTTTCCATCGCCAACGTCGTGACGATCAAGGCCGAAACGAGTTCCAACAGCCAACTCATCTCCACGAACGCCGATCCCTACAGCGGTGCGCTGCTCTTCCAAGCCTCCGGCTGGATCGAACCCGATCCGTTCCCGATCAAAGTGACCTCGTTGATTGATGGCATCGTCGACCGAGTGGATGTCCTCGAAGGGCAGACGATCCGGAAAAACCAGATTCTCGCCACTTTGATCCATGAGGATGCGGAACTGAACTTGGAGACCGCCGTGAGCCAGCATGCATCCATCAGCGCGCAATGCGATGTCCACGTCCAGCAAACCGCCATCACCACCTCAGAAATTGAGACCCTCAAGAAGCAGATTCTGGCTGAAGAAGCCAAACTGGACGAACTGCTCGAAGAACTGGAACGGTTGGAGAAATTACTCCCGCGAGCCGTCCCGGAACGCGACGTGATTCAGGCAAGGTTGAGGGTAGCGACCCAGCGCGCGGCGGTGGAGGCAATGGCCAGCCAGGAAAACGAGATGAAGGGGAAACTGCGGCAACTGGATATTATGCAGCGCGACTTCAACGCGCGGATGGCCCAAGCCAAGACGGAAGTCGCCCGCCGGGAACTGGAGCTTTCCCGAACCGAAATTCGCTCCCCGATCGACGGCATCATCCTCAAACTCTTCGTCGCTCCCGGTCAAAAACGGATGTTGGGAATGGACGATCCCGAATCTTCGACCATCGCCAAGCTTTATGAACCCGACAAGCTTCAGGCCCGCATCGACGTCCCACTGGAAGAAGCCTCGCAGCTCGCCATCGGTCAACCGGTGCGGATTCGACTCAGTTTCCTTCCCGATCGCCAGTTTCAGGGAAAAGTAACCAGCATCGTCGGAGAAGCCGATCTCCAGCGAAACACCCTCCAGGCGAAGGTGCAGATTCTCGATCCCGATGCGCGCCTCCGTCCGGAAATGCTCTGCCGAGCGGAGTTCCTCCAGCCCGCGTCCGGAGGCGTCGCCAGTTCTTCCGATCAAGCTTCGGGACCCAGCCGAGTCGCTGTCTATGTCCCGGAGTCTGCACTGATCCAACGCTCCGGATCAACGGCGCAAGTCTGGGCGCTCGATCTCAGCGGCCAGCATCTGGAACTCCGGGAGCTTTCCCTGGGCGCTCGCAAACGCGAGGATCATCTCCTGGTCGTGAACGGCCTGCTGCCTGGTGACCGCATCGTCTTAAAACCGGCCGAGGATCTCAAAGTCGGTCAACGCGTCCGGCCTCAACTCGAATCCCAGAACTCATGAAGACCGCCCCGTTCATTGAAGGCCGTCAATTGACGAAGACCTACCAGAAAGGCAGTCTCACCGTGACGCCGCTGGAGAATCTCAGCCTCACCGTCAACAAGGGGGAATTTCTCGCCTTGATGGGCCCTTCCGGTTCCGGAAAAACCACCCTGCTCAACCTCATCGCGGGAATCGATCAACCGACTTCCGGCGAGTTGGAAGTCGGCGGCGAAAATCTGGCGACGATGAACCGTGGCCAGCTCACGCATTGGCGGGCGCAACACTGCGGCTACATTTTTCAGCTCTACCATCTCATGCCGATTCTGACCGCGTTTGAAAACGTGGAGCTGCCCCTGCTCCTCGACAAAACCTTGTCGCGGGCCAACCGGAGAGAACGCGTCGATACCGCGCTCGACCTCGTGGGCCTGTCTGATCGCGCCACCCATCGGCCTTCGGAATTGTCCGGCGGTCAGGAACAACGGGTGGCGATTGCCCGAGCCATGGTCGCGGATCCCGGGCTCATCGTCGCGGATGAACCGACCGGCGACCTCGATCGCGAATCCGGCGACCAAATCCTCGGTTTGCTCCGCCAATTGGCGGCGGATCACGAAAAAACGATCGTGATGGTGACCCACGATTCCCGAGCCGCGGAATCCGCGCATCGCATCCTTCACCTGGAGAAAGGCCAGCTTGTCGATTCGCCATGAAGCTGCTCCTCCGATTGGCCGAACTCACGGTAAAGCAGGTGACGCGTCACCGCCTCCGCAGCCTTCTCACCCTCGCCGGCGTGGGGGCAGGGATGTTTCTCTTCTCCGCAGTCGAAACGATGCAGCAGTCCCTTCGCTCCGCGATGACTTCGAAGGCGGACGAGACCACCTTGATCGTTTATCGCGAAAATCGCTTCTGTCCGGCGACGTCGCGCTTGCCCGAACACTACCTCAGTGAGATTCGTCGGATCGACGGCGTCCGCGAAGCTATCCCCGTCCAAATCGTCGTCAATAACTGTGGCGCGAGCTTGGACGTCATCACCTTTCGCGGCGTCCCACCGGGCGATCTCCAATCCTACAATCCGGAGCTGGAAGTCACAGCCGGCTCTTTCGAAGACTGGACCAACCGCTCCGATGGAGCCCTTCTCGGAGCCCACTTCGCTGCACGACGCGGTCTGCAACCCGGGGATCAGTTCGAAGCCGTCGGCGTTCGGGTCTACGTCGCCGGAGTGGTTCAGTCCCCCTTGGCTCAGGACAATAACGTCGCCTACGTTCACCTCCCCTTCTTGCAGCAATCTTCCAAAGTGGGACTGGGAACGGTGACGCAATTCAACGTCAGGGTCGATTCTCAAGAGAAGCTTGAGCCGGTTGCCAACCAGATCGATGAACTCTTCTCGGCGGATTCAGCGCCCACGGAGACACGACCCGAGAAAGCGTTTGTCGCCCAAATTGCCGGTGACATGATCGAGATTATCCACTTCACCCGCTGGCTGGGAATTGGCGCAGTCATCGCTGTGTTGGGGCTGGTCGCAAACGCCCTCCTCCTGGTGGCTCGCGGTCGGGTCAAAGAGAACGCCATTCTCCAGACCATCGGCTTCCCGCGAACTTCCGTCGCCACCCTCATGCTGTGGGAGGGCGTGATGTTAGGGCTCGCCGGTGGCTTGGTCGGCAGTCTCTCCGCCGCCGCCTTCTTCCACTTTAAGAGGTTCACCTTTGGCAACGAAGGCATCAGCCTGGCCCTGACTCCCAGCATTCAAGTCACCGCGACCGGCTTGCTCCTGGCGATCATTCTGGGATTGTTAGCGTCCCTCTGGCCCGCGTATGTCGCCTCCCGCAACCCCATCGTTGAATCGCTTCGCAACGCCTGATCCCCATGCTGCCCTTTTCTTACGCTACACGCCATTTGCTTCGGGATCCGGTTCGGCTTCTCCAGAAGACGATCGGCTCCGGCTTGGTCGTCTTCCTTATCATCGCCGCCGGTTCGTTCAACCTCGGGATGAAGCAAGTGCTCCAGGCGACCGGCTCGCCGAAGAACGTCATCCTGATGGGAGCCGGGTCCGAAGAGAGCGTCGAACGCAGCGAAGTGAAAGTCCAGGCCGAGGATCTGGCGACGGCTGGAATCCCGGGAATCGAAAGCCGACTGGGCCAACCCGCCGTTTCTGGTGAAGTCCACTACATGGGCCTGATCCGCCTGCCGGGCCAAGGCGAAGAACAAGCTCTCCTCCGCGGGGTGACGCCATCCGCCCTCGAAGTGCATCGCGAAGTTCGGCTCTTGATCGGCGACTATCCGCGATCCGGCGAAGTCATGGTCGGGAGAATGGCGCACCATTCGCTCGGGGTTCCGGAGACTGCGCTGCGACCGGGTTCCAGCCTCGAATTCGAAGACCAAACCTTCACCATCTCCGGCACGTTCGAAGCTCCCGGAACCGTGATGGAATCGGAGATCTGGTTTGATCGCTCCGACCTCATGACCGCAGTGCAGCGCGATACTCTCTCCTGCGTCATCATTCGCCAAGAAACCGCAGACGGCTATAAAGACGCGGATCTCTTCACCAAACAGCGCCTCGATTTGGAACTCGTGGCGATGCGGGAATCCGAATACTACGCCAAGCTGGCCAGCTTCTACGGTCCGCTCCGGGGCATGACCTGGCTCACTGCGGGGATGATCGCCGCCGGGGCCATCTTCGGCGGTTTGAACATTCTCTACGCCGCATTCGCCTCCCGGATTCAGGAACTGGCCACCCTCCAAGCCATCGGATTTTCGCGACCTGCCATTCTCTTCTCCCTGATGCAGGAAAGCATGATCTCCACGCTGCTCGGCACCCTCATCGCCGCCCTCTCCGCCATTTTCCTGTTGGAAGGCTACGCCGTCCCGTTTTCGATCGGCACCTTTCAGCTCCTCCTCCCTCTCGAGGTGCTCGGGATGGGATTGCTGACCGGCGTTCTCTTGGGCAGCCTCGGTTCGCTCCCTCCCGCCCTCCGCTGTCTCGGCGTCCTCTTACCTGTCGCCCTTCGTTCTACTTAAACTTTACACTTCCTCATCCTCCCTCTAACTAACACCCATCCCATCATGAAAACCATCCTTGCTCCCCTCACCGTCACCGCCCTCATATTCGCCCTCAGCGGATGCGGAGAAGACGCGCCTTCCGATGCGTCTCAAAGCACCAGTCCTCAGCTCGAAGGCCTCTTCGTCGATGCCGAACCCACCGAAGCGCTCTCCGTCATCGAAGCCCGCAAAACCGTCACTCCCGGCAGCGACATCACCGTGACCGGACGCGTCGCCGGAGCGATGAAGCCCTTTACCGAAGAGTACGCCCTCCTTGTCCTCGCCGATGACACCCTCGAAACCTGCGAACGCATCCCTGGCGACGAATGCCCCACTCCCTGGGACGCCTGTTGCGCCGATCCGGAAGTCATCAAGAACTCGCGCCTCACCCTTCAAGTCGTTGGCGAAGACGCCCGCCCCCTCGGCCTGGGCCTCAAAGGCGTCAACGGTCTCAAAGAATTGGACGGACTCGTCGTATCCGGCACCATCGCCGAAGGCTCCACCGCCGAGAACCTCATCGTCAACGCCACTAGCATCTACCACAAACCCTTCGTCGCCGCCGCCACGCCCGCAGAGTAGTCTGGCTACAGATTCGCTTAGGGCTTGTCACAAAAGAAGTTTGCGTGAGATGCGCAGA
>CAYGQD010000190.1:0-13941 GCA_964351855.1 uncultured Verrucomicrobiales bacterium | reverse complement strand
CCCAGGTTCGCCTCGATCGGGGGCGGCGCTAGATGGTCCATGTTAGGCGCTTACATTCATCTATCGAGCGGTCGCCATCTTCGTCTTTTCCCCAGAGAAATGAATCACCGGTGAAAACCATGTGGTGCACCCACACTTCTCATCAGCCTAGCGGTCGCAACGTTCGCCATTTTGTGACACTCTGGCACCAAGATTGATTTACTTGGGATTGGATTGAATTACGTAGATATTAAAGCTGGAGAAGCGTTCCAGGCATCTGACGAGGTAGCTCATCCAGGAGCGCAAATTTTCTTTGAAAACTCAGGTCAACTTAGGTATAAAAAAAGCCGCATTCAGGCACGAAACCCGAATGCGGCTGAAATTACGGCTCCTTGCGCTTACTCCCATACAACCAGAGCTTCGCGGCGATCTGGAAGAGGGCGTAAATGCTGAGAGGAACCGCAACGCCGAAGACGACGGACATAGCGAACTCAAAAGAGCGCCACGTATCGTGGTGTTCGACATAGGAAAGGATGTTCATGATTCCCGAGATCGTGAGCATCCCCGTGATCAAACTGAAAGCGAAGGGCCATATCCGAGCCAATACGGGACGATTGGCCGCGACTACTCCGCTTAACTCTGCGGCCACAATCGCCAAGTCAATTCCACCCGCGAGGAGAAGAGACATGAGGATGTGATCGCCCGTCAACCTCGCTATGCCTACGGTCAAGTGACTGATGGACAGGACGAGGAATCCTACAGCAACGCTGGCGCAAAAAAGCGCAGCCTTGCGGCAGGGAGGTAGCGCAACAATCCATGGCCGTTTGGCGGCTTTAGGCTTGCTGCGCTGTGCTGGCTTTTTCCGTTTCGGTTGAGCCACGCCAGCGGGCTCGGTCTCCAATCGGAGCATAAAGGTGGTCTGCGCGAGAGCGTGCGCAGGGACCAGCTACAGAACGATTTGCAATATACCACAAAGTCACATATTGTCAAGGCATGATGGTGTCCGAAGTCTTCGATCAACTGATTCAATGGGCGGGCCGCGACGGATTGCGCGAGGCATTCCCCGGAATCACTGACGCGACGATAACTGGTTGGATAGCATCGCTAGAGAAGCGCCACGCCCGACGCCCGCCCGAATGGCAGCAGCCCGCGCTTTGCCGGGAGATCCTGCGCGTTCATGGCAAAGAGTGGCGGAAGCAGGCGTGCGAGTATCTGGATGAGATGAATGATCCGGCAGCGCGGGCCGCCGAGTTGGAGCGGCAGATTGCAGTGGTGAAGTATCTCGTTTGATCCGATGACTTAACGCCGAGACACACTTTCGCGGAATTTATAGATTTGCCAAATTGATCCATTCCATTCCAGTGCCAATTCAACAGATGAGGTGCCCGCAGCGTTTTTCATCGGCCCAAAATACTCATAATCGAAAACGAAATCGAAGCCGATGCGCGTATTTTCTTTGTTTAACTCGATGATTTTCGGTTGGCCTCGAAGCCTGTATCTGCGCGTCGGATACTTTTCCTGGAGTTCAAACGAACTTTGACCCACTTCCTGGCGACTGGCTTTGCCGTCCTTTTTATACTGGTAATCAACTACCTCAGAGAAATGTGAGGCCCACGCACCTTTTTGATTGAGATCCATCGAATTCCAATAGCTTTGCCAAAACGCCTCCAAAGCATCGGCTTTCGGGTCAATTGTCGGTTGAACAACGGGCTCGACGGGCACCATTGCTCTTGGTTCGCGTCTGGTTACGCCGAGTGAGATTGCCAGGGGCGTTTGCTCCAGATAGTCCAATGACGCCACGAGGGGGCGGAGGTGTTTGACGGAGCTGGCGAAGTTGAGGGATTGTCCGGACACGAAGAATGTTGCTACTCCCACGATCTCACCGCGCATGTTTACGACGGGAGAGCCGCTTGATCCCGGCGAAACAGGTGCCGAAATCTGAATCTTTTCCCAGTCTTCGTCGGATCGCACAGCTGAGACGATTCCACTTGTAACGGTTTGTTCTAAGCCTTTGGGGCTGCCGATAACTGCGATTGTTTCGCCGACAGTTATAGCCTCCTCTTGCGCGAGATCCAAAGACGGCAAATTTTTACCAGAAAACTTTAGGAGAGCCAAATCTCTGGTTTCGTCTAGAGTCAAAATGCCCGTGCAGAACAGATTCGCGCCTCCCTTCATAACGGCATTGATACGAGTCGCGCCCACAACAACATGGTAGTTGGTTACGACGACCCCATTTGCTTGGACGAAAAACCCCGTCCCTTGCGACTTTGAGCCGTCATTGCGTTCAACGTGGACGGAAACTACTGAGGGCGAAACAGCCTTCACCAGAGATGGAAGATCCTTGAAGGGGATAGTCGCGGTCTCTTGAGCAAAAGAATCCCCACTCCAGAGCAGGCAGATGGCAGTTGCCGCTGAAAGCCAAAATGAAAGCGGTGTTTTCATGGTCCTGAGTGCTACCTCCCTGGCACCCAACCAACGAAACCTCGCGAAAGCAACCTCAAGATTTCGAGTTTCATGGACACATTTCCTTATAGAGAAGAGCAAAGAGAAGGCTAAGAAAGGCCCGAACAAGAACCTGAAAAGCGTCCAAGAAATGCCCAAGCGAACATTTCCGCAAAGAGGGTTTGGTTGTAACTCCCTGAGAATCAAAGAGCCGGCTGTCGGACTCGAACCGACGACCTACTGATTACAAATCAGTTGCTCTACCAACTGAGCTAAGCCGGCGTAACTTGGCGGGCAGGAAAATACAATTCCGGGGGGAGTTGGCAACCAATTCTTTGCTCGAGAAGAGAAATGAGCTCGCCCTAACGGAGCGAAAAACGGGTGGACATGAGTTGACTTCGGGACGAACTATGCTCCCGATTGGGGTGAACCCTTGTAGGTTCGTCAGGATCAATCACCGCACGATTCATGCGGTAACACGACGTTAGACTATGAAATTCAAGATTACCAAAGAGAAGTTCATCGAGGGCCTATCCCAGGTTCAACACGTCGTGAGCACACGGACAACCCTTCCCATTCTGTCCAACGTCTTAATGGAGGCGAAAGATGGTGAAATCCGGCTGACGACGACTGACCTGGATGTAGGCGTTCGCGGCGTGGTCAGTGCAGACGTTTCTGAACCGGGTTCAACAACGCTGCCAGCCCGCAAGTTGGCGACCATCGTTCGGGAGTTGCCGACCAGCGAAATCGAATTTGAAGTCAACGAGAACAACATCGCTCTGATCAATGCAGGGCCGAGTTTCTTCAAGATTCTGGGGCTGAGCGAGGATGAGTTTCCGCCTTTACCGGATTTCGACGATGCCACGGTGTTTAACGTCGAGCAGAAAATTCTCAAAGAAGGGCTCAAAAAGACCTCCTACGCGATTTCGACGGATGAGACTCGCTACGTCTTGAATGGGATCTTTTGTTCGTTCAAGGATCAACAACTGACCTTGGTTGCGACCGACGGACGCCGTTTGGCGATGGTGGATAGCGATTTGGAGTTTCCGGATTCGCAGGAAATGGAAGTGATTGTGCCGACCAAGGCGATCAACGAACTCCAGCGGCTTCTGGCCGATGCGGGCGAAGTGAAGATTTCGATTAGCGACAGCCAAGTGGCTTTTGAGCTCAACGGCTATTTGCTGACCAGCAAATTGATCGAAGGAAATTACCCGAACTTCCGGCAAGTCATTCCCGGCGAGACCAAACATCGGGTCACGATGGATCGGGAAACTTTGCGGGAGATCGTCCACCGTGTCTCGTTGCTCACCAGCGACAAATCCAGTTCCATCAAGATGCACTTCACGGAAGACAACATCGAAGTGATGGCGAATTCACCCGATGTCGGAGAGGCTCGGGAGTCGCTTCCGGTTTCTTACAAAGGCGATGAGATGTCGATTGCGTTCAATCCTGATTTCCTGATGGCTCCGCTTCGGAATTTGGAGACGGATGAAATCCACCTGGATTTGATTGACGAAATGAGTCCGGGAGTTCTGCGAATCAATGAGCCCTTCCTCTACGTTCTGATGCCCATGCGGGTGACGGGATAGATAGAAAGCGGGGATCCGGCTAGCGATCTAGGATTGGGGGAAGCGGATGATCGTTGCGAAGCGTGATTATGGCAGTATTGTCGTGCATGTACGATTCCCGTATTGATGACCTCGCCCGCCAGTTAGTCCGCTATTCCACCAATATTAAACGTGGAGAGAAAGTCTTGATTGAGGCTTTTGATGTGCCGGACTCCATCGCCATCGCCCTGATTCGGGCGGTAAGAGCGGTGAAAGGCGTTCCTTTTGTCAATGTCCATCAAGCAAAGATCAGCCGTGAGCTGGGACTTCATGCAACGGAGGAACAGTATCAAATAATTGGGCAGCAGACTCTCAATCAGATGAAAGGGATGGATGCGTATATTGCGATTCGAGGAAGCAATAATATCAATGAGCTGAGCGATGTTTCGTCGGAGAAGATGAAGGTGATTGCTTCAAAAATGCGGCCAACGCTCAATCATCGCGTGAATAAGACCCGCTGGTGTGTCTTGCGTTGGCCGACGGCGGCCATGGCTCAGCAGGCCCAGATGAGCACGGAAGCGTTCGAGGATTTCTACTTCCGGGTTTGTCTCCTGGACTATAAGAGCATGTTACCGGCGATGAAGTCGCTCAAGCGGATGATGGATGCGGCGGACCATGTTCACATTATGGGGCCGGAGACGGATCTCCGCTTCAGTATCAAAGGACTGAAGGGAATCGCCTGTGGAGGAAGTCATAATATTCCGGACGGAGAATGCTTTACCTCGCCTGTGGTCGATTCCGTCGAAGGAAAACTGACTTATAACGCCCCGACGGTCTATCAGGGAACCGCGTTCGATAACGTTTGTCTGGAGTTCGAGAAGGGGAAGATTGTCAATGCGACCGCCAACAATACCAAAGCGCTGAATAAGATCTTGGATTCCGATCCGGGGGCTCGTTATATTGGAGAATTCGCGATTGCCTTCAATAACGAGATCAAGGAGCCGATGCGCGACATTCTCTTTGATGAGAAGATTGGCGGTTCCTTCCACTTCACGCCGGGACAGGCCTACGAAGGTGACGCGGACAATGGAAATCGCAGCCAGGTTCACTGGGATATGGTGCAGATTCAGCGGAAAGACTACGGGGGAGGCGAAATCTACTTCGACGGGAAACTGATTCGTAAAGATGGAGTCTTTGTGCCTCCTAGTTTGCATGGGCTGAATCCGAAAAGTGCCGTGCCCAAGAGGCAAGCGCCTCGGAAGAAAGCCGCAGCGAATGCGAAACGTCCGGGATGAGGTTGGCGCTAATCGTGGGCCTGGGAGGATTCCTGGGGGCCATCTTCCGCTATTATTTAGCGGGTGCCGTTGAGCGCTGGTACGGACTGAATGGCTTTCCCTGGGGGATCTTCGTCGTCAATATCTTAGGCTGTTTCCTGATCGGGCTGATCTTCGGCTATTCTTCCTTGGTCCGCTCCCTTTCGGAAGAGACGCGTCTTCTTCTGGTGACCGGTTTTCTCGGAAGTCTGACGACGTTCTCTACTTTCGGCCAGCAAACGCTCGATTTGCTTCGCAAAGGCCAGATGGGACTGGGCTTGGCCAATATCGGAGCGAGCGTGGTTGTCGGACTATTGGCGGTCTGGCTCGGCTACAGTCTGGTCGCTTGGTTGCGGACTTCTGCTTGAGCAGGGCCTCGATCAAAGGCTTTTGATCGAGATGTTGCGAAACATCACCGGGTCATTGTGACCGGCGAACCCGAAGTAACCTTTCTTCAAATCTTTACCCGGATGGGGACTCTCCTTCATGAAGTCTTTCTGGGACATCTTGCTCAGATCGGTGGTGAGAATCACGTTACCGTTCAGCTCCACCTTGATCGTGGAACCTTTCACCGTGACTTCTTGGTAGTTCCACTGACCGACAGGTCTGAGGAAACCGCGAGCGGCTGCGGCCATGCCGTAAGCACCTCCGTGATACTGGCGTAGGTCGAGCTTAGCATATTTTTCAGCGGTATTATCCAGAACCTGTAGCTCACACATTCCGGCATAGGCGGCGTCGCCCTTGCCCGGATAGCGAATCGCCAGTCCGTTGTTGCCTCCGGGGGGAAGCTTGAATTCCAGGCGAATGACGTGGTCTTCATATTGTTCCTTGGTGAAAAGCACTCCGCCATGGCCAGGTTTGCAACGAATCGCGCCATCCACGACTTCATAGTTATCCACGGCCCCCTGCCAGCCTGTCAGATCGTTCCCGTTGAAGAGAGGCTTGAAGCCTTGAGCGGCGTCCTCACCCCTGAGAAGGCGATTTGCTTCGTCCCCAGTGACGTCTTTCACGAAGATGTTTCTCCAGCGAATTTCGCCACCGTGAGTTTGGAGATGGATGGGGCCGGTCGCGGGAAGGGGGCTGGTGCGATCCCAGTAGTTTTCCCAAGTCGCACCAACAACGACGGGTTGATCATTGAGCCACACCCAGGTTCGCGATCCCAGTTGGCGAATGCGGAATTGGTTCCATTGGCCGAAAGGCTTATCGGCCAGTACCAGCGGATCTTTACCGGGGGCATCGGCGCTATTGTTCCACAAACCACCCGAGCCTTTGTCTCCACCGATCTTCCATTTTTTCTCGTCGGTGTAATCCCAGATTTGAACCTGAGGGGTGCCACGAAGGTAAATGCCGCTATCGGCTCCGGCGACGGTTTTGTAGTCAACGTGAAACTCGACGTCGCCAAAATCCCGATCCGGGGTAGCGTAAGGGCCTTTGCCATCGTTGACCAACTCGCCGTTCTCTACCGACCAGTGCTCGGCGAATTCTTGGTTCTGTTTCTCCAACTCGGCGTTGAGAGCTTCTTCGCCCTTTTTCTTGGCGCTCGCTCGACCATGAGGATTGTTACCGTGCCAGCCTTTGAGGTTCTTGCCATTGAACAGACTGATGAACCCCTTCGGCGGATCCTTGATAGCCGATGCCGGAGGTGCCGGAGCGGGGTTGGGAGTTTTCGCGACCATTTCAGCCTTGGCGGCGGGTGTTGAGACGCTGTCGCTGAAGACCGGATCACTCCGATCTCCGTTGGAGAGGAGATAGGCGAGCAGATCCAAGACGTCGTCCTTGTCCAAGGTGTTGATCAGGCCTGGTGGCATCATCGAGACCGGCGACGGACGCATGTCTTTCAGCAGTTTGCGATCGACCTTGGTCGTGTCGCTGGGAGCATACATATTCGTGCTGACCTGGAAGGCATCGCCACTGAGATTCATGATTCGGCCAATGACGGTCGAGCCATCGTTCATCTCGAAAATCATGGCCCCGTATTGGTCGGAGATCTCTTTGCTGGGATCGACGATGGATTCGAGAAGATCTCGCGGGCTGAATTTTCCGGAGACGCTGGAGAGATCCGGGCCGATGGCGCCACCTTCTTGATTGAAGCGATGGCAGGCGTAGCAGCCGGTGGTCCCGAACACGTTGCGTCCGTTTTCGAAGTCGCGATTTCCCTCGAGACCGACGTGGATGACGTCGTCGAAATCGGCCACGGTCCAGTTTTTGACAAAGCTGCGTGCTTCAAAGCTGAACTGTGGGCCGGTCGCTTCGGGCTTGGCTTCCAGGGTCTCTTTTAGGGCAAGCTTTTGCGCATCATTGAGTTGAGCTACGGCGTCCTTCTTGATGTTTGCGAGGAAGTTGCCGAAGGCGGCCCCGCCTTTGTAGGTTTGAGCGCGGACGAACCACTCAAAATAGTTTTTCTGGAGTTCCGGCGTCCATCCCTTGGTCGTCAATCGCATATTTTTGGCGTAGGCAATTTGTTCCTCTTGGGAAGGGGCGCTCTGGAGAAGTTGAACGGCTTTTTGGGGAAGCGTGGCCACATTGAGGGAACCGAGAATGGCCGTCAGCTCGATGTTTTCCTCGGGTGACTTGGCGGGAAGCTCGGGATCGAGGTGGTCGATGATACGCTTCCGCTGATCTTCGCTGAGATTGTGGGGATATTCCCCGGTGTAGCGAGAAATCGTGAGCCCGTAAGCGCGAATGAGGTCGAGACGTTGCTGTTTGTTGAGGCGGTCATACTCAAAGGTTCCCAATGCACTGAGGAGATCGTCCAGGGTTCCATCCCTGCCAACTCCGATGCGGGCCACGCCTAGCAACGCTGCTAACTTCGCCTGCGGATTGGGCTCGGATACCGCCAACCCGATCCATTGCTCGATTGGCTGGTGCTCCAGGGCGACGCGAGCGGCGTAGCGAATGGCCCGGTCGTTGCTGGCGAGATGCGGCCAGGCTTCGAGAATGGCGCTGGGACTTTCGACACCGTGAAACTTCTCCAAATCGTGACGAACCTGGCGACCGTCTTCGCCACCTTTCATGAGCGGAGCAGGCTTGGTCGATTCTTTTCCCGTATAGGTTACGCGGTAGAGGCCGGATTGAACCCGGCGACCTCCGATCGCGACATACATATTTCCGTCCGGATGAATCACGAGATCGGTCAAGGGTAGGGGCTGAGCTGCCATGAATTCTTCAAACTCGGCCTTGTAGCTGGCTCCCTCAGGTTTGAGATGAACCGCATACATTTTGCCATAGCTCCAATCGCAGATGAAGAAGGCCTCCTGATACTTGGCGGGGAACTTGGCTCCGTAGCCGAATACGACCCCCGTGGGAGAGCCGGGCCCGATATCAACTACCGCTCCAAAGCTGTCCGAATAGTATTCCGGGAATTTGGCGGAACCGTTTCGCCAGCCGAACTCCGCGCCGCTGATCACGTGATTGACCCGGGTAGGACGATACCAGGGTGTGTTGAGGTCCCACTCCATGTCGGCGTCGTAAGAGAACAGCTCGCCATGCCGGTTGAACGCGGCGTCGTATTGATTGCGGAAGCCGGTTACGATGACTTCCCAGGACTTTCCGTCTTTATCGGTCTTTGCGATCCACCCCCGCGGGGCTTCCACGCCTTTCATAAACCCGCGTCCGTAGATGCGAGGCATGACCTGATCTTCTCCCCAAACCGGAGGAACGAGGGAAGATGCTCCTTCCGGAAGAGCCGTTTGGTTTCCGCAAACCACGTAGATGGATTCGTTATCCGGTCCCAGCAACACCGCATGAGGGCCATGCTCTCCTCCCGATTCCTCGAACTTCTTCAGGAGCTCGATCTTGTCCAGTTTGTCGTCACCATTCGTGTCCGTGGCGCGGTAGAGGCCGCGACCGCCGTGTTCTTTGGTGTTGAGGACGACGTAGAGCGAGTCATGCGCCCAGAGCAGGCCTTGTGCACCACCGAGGTCGATATCGATCTTCTCCACATCGCTCGCCTGGATAGATTGGTTCGCTGCGGGAACCTTCATTCGATACAGCCAGCCATACTGATCGCTGACGATGAGTCTTCCTTTCCCGTCGACCGTCATCGCCACCCAGGAGCCCTGCTCTTCTTTTGGAACCGTGTAGAGGAGTTCCGCTTGAAAGCCCGGAAGCAGCTTGATGTGATCGACGGGAGTCGCCAAGGGCATCCGGGTGTTGGTTCCGGTTAGCACTTCCATCGTGATTTGGTCGCGCGGAGAGGTGCCCACGGCGTTGATTTGTTTGGCCTTTTTCCATTGGGCTTCGCTTTTGGGGCTAAAGTCGGCAGACATCCAGCCTTGTTCGGCGATGGGGCTCGCGTGCCAGGTCGCGTCGGTCACGATGGTGCGCTTCCCTTCGGCTCCTAAGTCGGTTTCCAGAGATAGGTAGGCAAGAAATCCTGCCGTGGCACCTTCATTGGCCGCGCGAACGGCAATGACATTCTTCTTTCCCTTGAGAAGGCGCTTCGTGATGTCTTCGATCTGGACTTCGCTCCAGTTCCTCCCGCTGAAAGCTCGTTCTTCGTTGATGAATAGCAGATAATTGTCGTCTGCAGAAATCGAAAGGGTGGCTTTCGTCAAGTTGGCAGGAACGACGAATTCCTTGCGGAGATAGACCGTGTCGGTGTTGGAATCCGAGTCCCAGATCCAGTAAGGAGATGGCTCAGAATTGCTGGGGCTTTGCGCAGAGGCGACTCCTGAAAAAATAGCGGCAGCGACGACAATAGGGGCTAGGATTTGACGCATAGAGCCAAGCCTATGCCTGCTATGGTTGGTGTCAATGATTCGGCCTGCGAAACCTGAAATTTACAAATTCATCAAGCCTCGCTACCTGTGCATTGTCCCGGACCTAAATTGCATGGATGAATTGCGGCGATATCCGCGCGGCTTCCTATGCCGCCATGTTGTCCTGGTCCAGCACCCGACGGACGTGCATCGCTAACTGTTGGGGCGTGTAAGGTTTGGGGAGCAGTTCATCAAACGTCTCTGCTGGCGCGTCTTCGATTGCAGCTTCCTTGCTGTGTCCCGAGGTGTAGAGGACTTTGAAATCGCTGCGGACTTCCCGAGCCCTGCGGACGAATTCCGGGCCCCGGACGTTCGGCATGACGATGTCGCTGAGGATCAAATCGATTTTTTGCGGGTATTCCTTCACCAGTTCGAGGGCAAACGCGCCATCGGGCGCCGTGATCACCTTGTAGCCCAAGGAATGAAGGACTCGCTGAGAGAGCTTCCGAATCATGGCCTCATCCTCCACAAAAACAATGGTCTCGGAACCGTGAGGCATGTTTTTCCGAGTCGGGTAGGGGGCTGAAGTCTCTGTTGACATGGGGGAAGAAGCCGATGGGCGGGTAGAGCCAGAAAGGCTTAAGTTATCGTAAATATAACCGTTCGACGGCAAATTGGGAGTGATTATTTATGGTAATTATAAAATAATCACCCATGAAGCGACCGTTTGAAGGCAAGAAATCGTCAGAATGTGCTGGCGAAGAGTGCGTAAGCTCGTACTTACGACCGCAAATTTTTGAGGCTTTCCTGGCCGATGAGGAGGGCGCTTCCAGCGTTCTGCGACCGATCCCCGAGCTTTTCAATTTCCTGTCTACGGACTGGGTTTCAGGTTTCCTTTTCCTCCTGGAGGAAAGCCACTCTGACCCCCGGGTTTTTGGCCGCCGGGTCGCATGGGAGATCCGGGACGGCCCGGAGGACGGTTGCTTGGATTTTGCAGCCGCTCTCTCAGCTTCTGACGGGAGACCTTTAGTTCTTCGACCTGATCTGCCGAGAGATGGGCTTCCATTTCTTCATAACAACTCCGAATCGAAGCCCAGCTCGTCATCATGGCCTGCTTCCTCGTCTGATGAATTTCTTCTCCGGTTTTTTCAAGGATGGGTTTGAGGGATGCCTTTTGCTCATCGGTGAGTTCGAGTTCGTGATCCAGTCTCCGCATCATCATGACTGCCCAGGATTCCGGTTTGATCATATTGCGATGCCGATCTTTCTGCTCTCTGACACCGAGCGAATAGCCGATTCCAACGCCTGCAGCCAAAATGACCACCAGGGCAGCAATGATTTTCCAGTAGCGTTTGATCATGAGCCGATGTCGCTTCCCGCAGCGCTTTGTTCACTCTCGATTGGTGGAACCGTGAGCAATTCTTGGCGGAGTTCGATTTGGTTTTTCGTAAAGCTGAAAAGGCCGAAGACGATGGCGCATACGGAGCAACCGATGGCGGTTCGGATCGACATCCGCTCCCAGGCCTGAAAGAGCTCATTGCGTCGCAGTTCTTGCCATCGGGCAACGACTCGCGTTGAAAAGCCTAACGGTGCGGACACGTCTTCGTTCTCTTTCGCGATGAGACGGCGAAAAGCCGAAGCGATTTGGTTCCAGGATTCCAGGTTGAAGTGTGGTTCACTTTTCATTGAGTACTTCCGGTTCGAGTCGTTCTAGAGTCGTTAGTAATTTTTTGCGGGCTCGGAATTCGGTTAATTTAACTAGCGACACCCCCCAGCCGATTTTAAGCCAAAAATAGCGCACCGACATCTATTACAAGTCAAACATTGTGAGGACCTGTTGTTCCGCAGGTTTGAGCGAGGCGAGAAGTTGGTCGAGCAACTTGCGAATACCTTCCGGGAAATCCAGCATCTCGGCGGGCTCTGCATTCTTCGACAAAAGCGCTTCCAAAATGTAGCTTTCCTCCTCACGAAGGTCCGCGTAGCGCAACTCTCCGCGACGTTTTTGTTTGCGCAGATGATCGTAACAGGTGTTTCGCGCGATTCGCGAAACCCAGTGCTCGAGCGGTTGCAGGCCGCGATAGGTATCCAATTTTGCAAACATCTTCATGAAGACTTCTTGGGCAAGATCCTCCTCGTCCATGGCGAAAGGCCGATGATTGCGCACAATCCGAATGACGGTAGGGAACAGATAATCGACAAGCTGCCCTCCGGCGGCGGCATTTCCCTGCCGCACCTGCAAGAGTAGGCCTGGAAGTACGGATGAGGAGGGTTCCCCATCTTGGCTATCGCGTTCATCGTCTCGGTTTTGCGCCATATCTGGCTTTCGACATTCCTGAGTTCTTGTCGATTGAGCCTATTGACGATGGCACGAAAACTCGGTTACGAGAATTGATTCCTTTCACGAGGGTTGATCCGGGCCGTGAAGGTGGACGCCGTCTCAAGCCGCTTCGTTTTCCTCGAAAGCGCGGGGGCGGCGATGAGGCCGTTCGGTTTTCTGACCGACGGATATCGTCGCCCGCAGGGGATTTTCGCCATTCTGATCGTTGTCGCTGACGTAGTCGCAGCGGACTCTGGCGGTCAGGGCCACTTGGAAATCGTAGGGGCCAAAACACATCGAGTTGCCGGTGTAGGGGAGGGGACCAATTCGATGACACTGTCCTTGTTCGGCTTCTTCAAGAAGGAGAACGAGATCCACCGATTCAGGCCCGTTCCACGAAAGTTCGTACTCACCGATCACCCGTCTCCAGAGCCCTTGGATTTCGACTCGGACGGATTCTCCGGGTTTCCCGCGCCACAAGGTGGTGCTCAAGCAGGAGGAAGGATTAATTTCAACGGTGGTTTGGGAATCGGGAGTCCCCGGTTGGTTGGATGGTAAGGGGTTGTTCATCGCAGTTCAGGTTTGTAGGCATCCTTCATTAGTCGTTACCCCCATCACGGTATTGCATTACAATAAGCAGCATGGATTATAACCGCGATGCGTGTGCTCATTGCTCCAGATAAATTTAAGGGTTCGGTTTCGGCTCGAGAAGCCGCTTTGGCGATCCAGCAAGGTCTCGGGCCAGAGGTCGAATCCGTTTTGCTTCCGATTGCGGACGGGGGCGAAGGAACTGCTGAAGCGCTTTGCGACGCGATGGGAGGGGACTGGATCACCTGCTCGGCCAGCGATCCTTTGGGGCGGGTCGTCGAAGTGGGCTACGGATTGGTGGACGGAGTGGCGATTTTGGAAATGAGCCAAGCGTCCGGACTCTGGCGACTTCAGAAATCAGAGAGGGATCCATGGGTGACTTCGACCTACGGAACCGGAGAAATGATTCGCGATGCCGTGAAACGGGGTGCCGAGCGCATCATTCTGGGAATCGGCGGGAGCGCGACCAATGACGGTGGATCAGGAATGGCGTTGGCGTTGGGAGTTCGCTTCTTGGATTCCGCCGGTCGAGAGATTTTCGAAATCCCGTCGCGCCTGACGGAGGTCGCTCGCCTTGAGGATTCCGCCAAACTGCCGCTGCCGACCATTGAGGTGGCATGCGATGTCACCAATCCCTTGTTGGGAGAAGAGGGGGCCACCCGAGTCTACGGACCGCAGAAAGGCGTCAGCGAAGTTCAGATTCGCTACCATGAAGAGCGGTTGGAACATCTGGCCAACTTGGTGAGCGGAGGGTTTGAAGAAGTGCCTGGTTCCGGGGCTGCCGGAGGGCTGGGATTTGGCTGCCTGGCCTTTTGTGGAGCCACGTTGAAATCCGGTTTCGACTTAGTCGCTGAGCTCTTGGAATTGGAGGCGGCGATTTCCGAAGCGGATATCGTCATCACCGGAGAGGGCAGTTTGGACGCTCAAACCTTGCAGGGGAAAGGGCCGCATGGCGTTGCGATTCTGGCGAGGAAGCTGGTAAATCTTGTGTTGGCGATGTCTGGTCGAATAGATGGCTCGTCGGCGCTGGAGGATGCGTTCGATCGGATTCAGGT
>CAYGQD010000189.1:0-14095 GCA_964351855.1 uncultured Verrucomicrobiales bacterium | reverse complement strand
AGGAAGGAACGAAGCGAGCTTCGTGACTGACGAGCAACGCAGAAATGGTGGAAAAAGCGGTATCCATCCACACATAACCCCCGTGGCGGCAAGATTCTCAAATCCCCTAAAATAACCGGAATGTGCAGTCTGTTGGAAGGGATTTGCTAGGTCGATTGGGACAAACGACTCTCCAGGGCCCAAACTTTCTGTTCCAACTCAGCCTTCTGGCGCTCAAAACCCGACATAAAAATGCGGTATTCCCGCGTTTCTTCCTCCATTTGATCCCGCTCTTCCCGAGTAATCGCGAGGCGGTTTTCAAAAAAGGCGAGTTCGTCCTGCTTCTTCAAAAGAGCCTGATCCACTTTGTTCTGCTCTGCGATCGATGCCTCCGCCGCAGCTGCGGCATCCACGGCGCTTTGTTCGAGTTCCACTACCTGCGCCTGCCTTTGAGCGACTTGCTGCTCAAGATCGTTGGCCTCAGCGTCAAGCCGGTCCCGCTTTTCCTGGAGAGAGGGAACCTCTTCCTTCAGGGAATCAACCACTTTGGAGGTCCGAGCTTTTTCTCCGTTCAACTCCGCGATGTTCGAGTTCAGACTATCGAGAGCCGCTTTCTCCGTCGCCAAATTCGTCGCCAAAAGTCCTAACTCTTTCTTGTTGGATTCGATATTTTCCTTCGAACTCTGAATCTCTTTTGCGAGATCATCCCGCTCTTTCTCTCGTTGGGAGATCGTTTGCGTTAACTCGTCGAGCTCTTTCTGAAGCCCTTCTTTGCGCTTCGCAAAATCGTCTTGTTCCTCTTTGAGGGCCTTTTTTGTGTTTTCGATTTTCTCCTCTTTTTGGGCTCGCTCCAGTTTTTTCTTTTGCACCTCATCCTTAAAGCCTTCCCGATCTTTGGAGAGCTGAAGCCGTTCTTTTTCGAGCCCCTCTTGAGCTATCTTCAAAGCTTCCCTGTCCTTGTTGAGTTTCCTCCGGTCGTCTTCCAGTTGTTTGTTCAACTTCGCGAATTCCCGCTGCTCTTTCCGGAATTCTTCGGCTTCCTCGGAGGCCACATCATCGGCGCTTTTTCCGGCCGGAACGATGACGACATCAACAATCCCGAGTGCGATCAGATCACCGGCTTTGATTGTAGCGCGCTCCACCTGTATCCGGTTCACGGAAGTCCCGTTGTAAGACTCCAGATCGATCACTTCAAACGCATCTTCACCAAATTTACGGAATTCACAATGATGTCCCGAGACACACTGATCGTCGAGCACCACATCATTGTCCGTCGCCCTACCCACCGTCGTTACTTCGTTTCTCAGTGGGTAAATGATGCGGTTGCCGTTGGTGCTGTAGACGATCAGCTCATACTTGCTGGTGGCTGGTTTCTTCAGACCGAGCTTGGCCGGGGATTGACGACCAACCGGGACAGTATTTTTGCTTGGGCTCATGCGGAGAGGTGGAAAGATCGAAAAACTTTGCGCTCACTCCGACGTCTTTCAGACCGAACGCTTTACGGCATCCTACCAAGAGCCTCTCCCGGTTCCAATCTTTCTTCTGACAACCTGCAAATTCTTGGCCAACAATCCGGGAAACGGATCCACCTATTTCCGAGACACCGCTACCAGTGCATCGACCCGAAAGTAACTGCACCGTTAGGTCGCTGATTGGTGATCGATCAAACGTTGCTCCCTGTGCTCACGAATCGAAACCTTTTTGCGGAGACGACTTTCTAGTTCGCGGTCATCACACGTTCCAATTCCCCGGTCACACGAGGGACAGGAGCAAGTGGGCCACTTTCCGCTACATTCCCAACCTCCGATGAACCCGCCAAACGTTCTGCATTGACATCCGCGACCTCGATCTTGATGATACCGGCGGCGCTTTCCAACGAGGAAGCTTCCGCAGCAAGGAAACTCAAAACCTCGTCTTTTTTGGCGTCGCGGAGGTGGGCATTACGCATCACGCCCATCAGTCCAGACTCGAGTTGCACCCAGCTCCACTCATCTCCCGATCCATGAATTCTCCCAACCTCTCCTCCATCCACTTCAAGCGGAATGGTAGCGTCAGATCCCGGATCAATGACGTGCAAAACGGCCCGATTGCGATCAATGGCTCGATAGATCTCCAAGCTCGCCGGCGCCTCGATCGTTGCTTTGAGGTTGGACGAATCGTCATCCCCTCCTAATCCTAACAGCAATAATCCCCGCCGAGAATGCTGGGAAGAGGATGCGGCCTGCTTTCGATCTCCCATCGTCACGCCAAGAACTCTGCTATTGGTTGATTCGTTCCGAGGAACCATGGGCTTTGCCGGTTCACGAGTCGTCTGCCCGAGCAGCCCACCCAGCCAGCTTGCTTGCTGGTCATCGGGATTCACTTTTTCGTTAATGCGATTTTTGGCAAACACGAAGGGCGTTCGATTCTCCTCTCTGTGACTCGCCTCACGAGACGCCAGAACCTCTAGCCACTTCTGCTTCTCTTCATTCTTAGCTACCCCCTCTACTTCACTCTCTTCCCGCGCTCGACCGACTCCCAGTCTCAGGAGAATTCGGCTAAACAGGGAGGTGACGCGCGACGGCTGTGGGGATTCCGAAGAGGAGGCCAGAGATGGAGTTTCCGCCGCTGCAGTCTCCGGAGGCGAAGCCGTGGAGGATGGGGTCGCTCGCGCTGGAGTATCTAAACGGCGTTGGGCAGCAGATGCGATTCCCTGACTAGCGATTTCGGAAGGAGGCTCCTCTGATTCCTCGGAAGGCTGATTGGACTTGGCCAGTCGGCTTCCCAACTCGAAAGGGATTGCGATGATTCTCCGCAGTCCCATCCTGGAACTCCGCGAAGCAGCCTCTTTGGAATGCGCGGAACTATTCAGGGACTGCGAATCTCGAAGCAAGCGTTGCTCCTCAGCCTTCACAATGCTGGATCGCTCAGTTTCAGAAACACCTTCGGCAAAGAGCGTTCCACTTAGCAAAACGGCGGATAAAAAGAGAGATCGAGCGAGGGGATTTCGAACCATTTTATTTAATTTCCCTAATAATAAGACTATCCTTACTAACAGGAATCTCAGCAAACAGAATCTTGCAAAATAATTGACCTGCCCTACTCCAGATTCGAACTCTGCGGTTCAGGGGCTTTTTCAGTGTTTTCGCCACCCTCGACCTTCGGCATCACTACCCCATGAAGGGACTCCCCGGCTTCGGAAATCGCGTTCGCAAAGTCAGACACATCCAGATTGAGTTGAAGAACGCTCGCCGACATTTCGTAAGGCACTTCGCCAGCGCCTGGGCTTTCCAAGGCGAGGAATTGCAGGACCTCCTCGCGACTGGCTGGTCGTAAGTGTTGATTGCGCATGACGCCCATCAAACCGGAATCCAATTGGATCCAGGCCCACTCCTTCCCTTGGTCTTGGACTCTTCCGACCTCCCCTTCATCCAACTCGATGCGGAACGTTTCGGTCGGATCCACATCAAACACATGAAGCGGGGCTCTCGTGCTTCCGATGGTGAGGAATTCCAAATTCTTGCCGGAAGCGGTCAACTGAGAAATGGTTGCGTCAGGTGCCTCAGAGTTTGGAGATTGGCTTTCGCCCTCCGCTCCCCGCGAAGTTCTGGCTCGATTCGGATTTCTTGCGAGCAGAAAGGCGAGTTTTGGACCCTTCACTCCCTCATTCGAAGACTTTTCCTCATCATCCTTTCTTAACATCGCCAACAGAACAAATGGCGGATTCTCCTCTTTCTGCGGCTTGGCGGAATTCGTATCCGATGATGAGCGAGAGGCAATCATCGTTTCGGTGGGCTCATCAGTTTCCTGTTGCAGCCGTTCACGCTCGATTTGATTCTCTCGAAGCACGGCCAGGAGGGTTCCACTCGGAGATCGAGAGGTTCGGGGTCTGCGAGGTGCAGTCTTCCGGAGGCGTTCGACTTCGCTCGCGACATCCAACTTCGTTGTCAACTCGCCCTCGAACATGGTTGCAGGAATGAAGGGTCGGACATTCTGCTGGTTCAACAGGGCGCTATCGGGATCTGCATCGGCCTCGATTTCCTCGATCGTTTCTGCCAAAAAATCTTCACTCTTCGCCTGTTTCTCCAGATTTCGATACGGCGCTACGAGGTCCAACGGAAGAACCACAATCTTGAGAGATTGATCCCCAAGTGAACTGAGGAACTCCGCCAAGCTTCGAGATTTCTCTCCTTCGGAAGGCTCATCCGCTCCCCATGCCTGTGTCGCAACCAATGAGGTCACGCAAAACACAAGGAAATGGGGAAATTTTCGCATTAGAAATCGGTTGATACCAATAATGACGCATGGACGCCAGCTTTGAGTCACTCGAGAGATTCCGCCGACAATGGTTCCGGCTCAGTTCCCGAGTTTTCCGTCATTTCTTCTTCCCCAATCTGAGAGCCGGGTTCCGTCATCGGCGGTAGCAAGCCTTGCCCAAGCATCATCCCGGCATCAGCAGCTTCGCTTGGCAGATCCGGCAGCTCAATTTCGACAAACTCGATCGGTTCCCGCCCTGCGCTTTGGCCGGTGCTTGACTCCATCGCGAGAAAGGTCAATACCTCGCTCTCACGAGAAGGCCGTAAATGCTTTTTCCGCATAAGGCCCATGAGTCCGTCGTGCATCTCTAACCAGGTCCAATCCTCTCCGGCTCCATGGGTTCGACCGACCGCTCCTTGTTCCAATTCCATCATGAACGTGTCGTTTGGACCATTGTCGATGACATGAAAAGGTGCCCCGTTGGTCGCAATCGTAAAGAAATCGGGATTGACCGGACCGGTCGGGGCTTCTTTCTCAGAATCGGTGTCGGCGGATGCCGCGGCGCCTCCTTCGACAGCTTGCTCTTCCTGGGAACGGTGGAACCACTTGGTGAGAAGCCCCTGGGATTGACTGATCGAAGCGACTTCCATGACTTCTGCACTCTCTTCAAGTTCGGGAGACTCGATCGCCCCCTCACCGTCCGCTTTCAGATCCGTGCGCGGCTTCTCAAACAGATTTCTCAGAGCCATCGCGGCATATTTCCGATCGGAACTCAGCTCCGGAACCTCTTCGATTGACTCCTCGTCTGTCGCCGAATCCTCTTCCGCGACTTCCGGAGGCTCCGTTGTTTTACGATTGAAAGAAATCAGCATTGGCCCGGAACGTTTCTTGGCAACCGACTCGTCCACCGATGCCACGGTCTCAGAAGTTTCCTCTGCCTGAGGACTGTCTTCGGTCTTTGGTCCTCTCATCAGGACCCCGAGAATTCGCGTCCGACCGGGCTCTCCATTCTCTCCGGGAACATCTTCCACCACGGCGACCACCTCTTCGACCTCCGTTTCTTCAGTCAACGTGCGATTCTGCTCTCGCCTGGCCCAACGTGAGGTGCGCGTCTCCTCCTCAGCCTCTTCTTCGGTCGCTGGGCTGGCTTCCGCGAGTGGAGCCCCCGATCCTTGCAGCGGAACGACCGTCGCCCCTTCACCGTCCTCGGATGATGCGTTGGGTTTCGGACGGGTCAGAGCAAACTTCACCGTTCGAATCCCTGGCTCCCGAGCTTCCTTCCGAGTTGGGGCTGGAGGAGCGGGCGGAGCGATTGGCATTGGCGTGCCAGGCGTCCACGTTACCGTTCCCTGCGAGGTAATGAGGCGAAATTGAGGGGGTTGGACAGCGGCGGCTGAAGGGCGAGCCGTAACCGTTGGCGGCATAATTCCCCGCGCGGCTTCCTGCTTGGACTGTTCCACGGCCGCAGCTTTGGCCGCTTTCATCTGCCGCGCCCGCTGCAGCGCCATCTCTTCCTGGCGTCGTTCATACTCCTGAAGACCAGGGTTGGACTGCGCCAAGAGTCCTGGACTCATGAGCAGAAGAAAAGCCAAAAAAAGCCGAAACTGAGACATCATCAAGTCTGCTATAACAAAAAACCCCAACTTCCGCCAGCCCGAGTCGCAGATTTTGTAAAAAAATCACCCTATCTCCCGAAGTCACTCAACCTGGCCTTCTAACAGAGCCATAAGCGCGAACTCTGAGTGGATTCTGGCTCGGATAGGAGCCAATTTTGCGTACGATCTGTGAAAAACGGATGGCTCGCGGGTCCTGCGGATGATCGCTGTCTCTATCCTCGCGCTCTTTCGCGAATGGCGATGACCTGCTTCATGACGTGATGGAGCCTGCCGGACCAATCAGACATACCGAAGGCGTCATGGAGAGTGCGATAGAGCGTGTAGATTTCAGCGTAAGCAGCTTGGTTCGTCGGATCCGGCGTGTAAACCCGGTCACGATAGCCACAAACGGCTCCTTGCGCCTCTTCGATACTGATTTGACCGCTGGAAACGGCCCCAAAGATGGCCGCTCCGAGGGCGCAGGTTTGATCACTCTTCGCGACTCTGAGCGGACGCCCGAGAATGTCCGCGTAGATTTGCATGAGGGTCGCGTTTTTGGTGGCTAGCCCCCCGGTGTTGACGACTTCATCAATCTTGACCCCGTATTCTTCCATCCGCTTGATGATGGTGAGTGCGCCAAAAGCGGTTGCTTCGATGAAGGCCCGGTAAATTTCGTGCGCTTGGGTGTGGAGCGTCTGACCGAGGAGGAGACCGCCGAGTCGAACATCAACGAGAACGGTGCGATTCCCGTTGTTCCAGTCGAGAGCAAGGAGACCGGTTTCCCCTGGCTTGAGAGCGGCAAGCTGGCGCTCCATGGACTCGAATTTCTCGTCTATGGTGGCCCCGTAGCTATCCGGGACGAGATTATTGACGAACCAGAGAAACATGTCTCCGACTGCGGATTGGCCAGCTTCGATCCCATACGCCTGAGGGAGAACCGAGCCATCGACAATGCCGCAAAGGCCGGGGATTGCCTCAATCCGGCGCGAGGTCGGCGCAACGGTGATATCACAGGTGCTGGTTCCCAAAATCTTGACCAACGTGCCTTCCTTGACGCCAGCGCCAACCGCTCCCATGTGGGCATCAAAAGCCCCCACGGCGACGGCCGTACCTTCCGACAGTCCCAGTTTTTCCGCCCATTCCGCCGTCAATCCTCCCGCCAGCGTATCCGAAGTATGAGCCTGGCTGTAAAGACGAGCCCGTAGATCGGCCAGATCAGGATCCAACTCCGAGAGAAACCGAGCATCGGGAAGCCCGTCCCATTCCTCGCAAAACATGGCTTTGTGACCGGCAGAGCAGATCCCTCGCATCATGGTTTCCGGCTTCGTGTTCCCCGTCAAAACCGCCGGTAGCCAATCGCAGTGTTCAACCCAGCTATGGGCTGCGGCGAAGACGTCAGGAGCGATGCTTTTACAGCGCCAAATCTTACTCCACCACCACTCGCTGGAATAGACTCCTCCGCATTTGGCCAAGTACTGCGGTCGAATCTCACTGGCTATCTCGGTGATTTTGGCAGCTTCTTCGTGGCTGGTGTGGTCTTTCCAGAGCCAAACCATCGCATCCAAATTTCCGGCGAATTCCGGCTTCAAACCGAGCGGTATTCCCTCGGCGTCAACCGGCATGGGAGTGCTGCCTGTCGTGTCGATCCCAATCCCGATGATTTGAGCCGGATCAAAGCTGGAATCGTTCTGCTTCGCTTGCTCGATCCCCCCTTTGATGATCGCCTCGAGACCGTCCAGATAATCCTGCGGATTTTGCCGCGCCACGTTGGGATCTTTCGGATCCGTGAGAATACCGGCAACGCCGGAGGGATATGGGAAGACGACCGATCCGAGTTCGGAGCCAGTGTCGAGATCGACCAATAGTGAGCGGCAGGAATTCGTGCCGTAGTCCAGTCCAAGTGCGTATTTCCCCATGATCGTGGTTTTCTGGTCCTTACCACGCCAAGACAACCCGGGCAAGCTGGCGCCCAGCGGAACTAGCGGAAAACCTCTCGGTAGATCTGAGCGCAGTCTTGCGGACTTCGGGCGATCATGAGGCGGGAGGCGCGCGAAAAAAAACGGGTCGCTTCCCCACCGGAAAGAGGAATCTCCTTCGTTTCCGCAGCATTCGCCGCTGACTGAAGTTTTTCCGGACCACCGCCCTCGTATTCTTTACCCACCGCTTGGAAAATCCCGCCATCGTGGAAGTAGAACCGCTCTTCCTTGACGGTATCGATCGTGGAATTGGGGTTTTGAGGATGAAACGTCCAGTGACTCTCTCGCCGAAATACGAAGATTAACTGGCTATCGGCAAAGTAGAAGGATTCAGAGAAACCAGCATGATCGCCAAGCGTGCCATCTACGGTGATTAGTTCAAGAAGCCCACTGTCTGGGTGCCGATTGAACACCGCTTTCGCCTCCATCGGGAGCTCTTCGTCGGCGAAGTCGATCGCGGAAATACGCGCCTCCCGCATGTTGATATCATTAAAGAGCTTCCGAATTTCGAGCGCCTGGGCTTTCGCCTCTTCCGGACGAAGTTGCGGAAGCTCTTCCACAGGCAACGGAAGAAGGGAAACTCCCACCAGAATTTGCTCAAGGCGGTCAGCTTGAAAGACCGGGTCTCCTTCCGTCTTCTCAATCTTCTGGCCTTTGGGATCGTAGAAATGCGATTCCGCTTCGATCACCAAGTCGAACGAAAACCCGCCGCCATCCCCCTTGGGCTTGGCACTGAAACGGTAGGGAGCTACCCGCATTCCACTGAGATTTTCGTATTCTGCGCCCAAGCGCATCGCCGTTCCCGAGGGTTCCACATCCAGAGTGGTCTCCACGAAGGCTTGAAGCGTCGGATTTTGGTGCAAAAGCGGCACTACGTCGTCCCAAGAAACGCTTCCTTCCGCCCAAAGAATCTGGGGAGCCGTGAGAAGGGCAAGATTGAAGAATACGGTGCGAATCATGGTCCAATAATGGGTGCGAAGTTCATCTTAGCAACCCCACAAATCCCCCACCCGATGGCCTATCAACTTCCTCCAGACCAGACGGCGCGGCTCGATGGTCTGTTCAAGGAACTCACCGAGCGGCGCGAGCATTTCATTGGTTATCCCTGCACCGCTGATCTCGATTTCCACGAGCTCTATCGATTCCTCGACTTTCCGATCAACAATGTCGGGGATCCCTTTAAAGACGGGACCTATGGCCTCCACACGCACCGGTTCGAATGCGAAGTGATTGACTGGTTTGCCCAACTCTGTCACGCCCCGGAAGACAGCTATTGGGGCTATGTCACCAATGGAGGAACCGAAGGGAACATGTATGGGCTCTATTTGGCGAGAGAACTCTACCCGAACGGAATCTGCTACTACAGCCAGGACACCCACTACAGTGTCGCCAAGATTCTTCGAGTCCTGAAGATGCAACACATCATGATCAAGGCGCTCCCGAATGGCGAAATTGACTGCGATGACCTGAAGGAAACGATTCGGATTCACCGCGATGTTCCCCCCATCATTTTCGCAAACATCGGCACCACGATGCGAGAAGGGATCGACGACGTCAGCGCGATTCGTTCGATTCTCGCGGATTTGGCGATTCCCCAGAGCTACATCCATTGCGACTGCGCCCTCGCCGGAATGACGTTACCATTCATCGACAACGCGCCGGAATTCGATTTTCGGCAACACATCGACAGCCTTTCGATCAGCGGCCACAAATTCATCGGCTCACCCATTCCTTGCGGAGTGGTGTTGGCGAATCGCAGCCACGTCCGTCAAATCGCCAGATCCATCGAATACGTGGGAACGCTCGACACGACGATTACCGGCTCGCGCAATGCGATCACGCCGCTCTTCCTCTGGTATGCGATCCAGAAATGGGGCATCGAAGGATTCAAACGCCGCGTTGCGCGGTGTCTGGAAAACGCAGAATACGCGATCGTTCGGCTGGCCGAAATCGGGATCAAAGCTTGGAGAAACCCTTTTGCCATCACCGTGGTTTTCCCTCGGCCTCCGGAATCGATTCGCACGAAGTGGCAAATTGCGGTTCACGATGAGATTGGTCACCTCTTGGTCATGCCTCACACGACCCGTGAACAGATTGACGCCTTAGTCGCCGAACTGGCCGAAGCTTCGGAAACTCCCTCCGGCGAGCGCTTAAAAACCAACCGTCGCGATCTCTGTGCCACCCTAGAATTGACGCCATGAAACAAATCACCGTTGTCGCCAAAGAGCGAGAGGACATCACCGCCGACATTGCGGATGTCCTTGGCCAAAAAGGCATCAATATCGAAACCATCGCGATCGAAACGATCGACGAATCCTCCGTGGTGAGCCTATCGGTCGATCAATACGACGAGGCCTTGCTGACCCTGCTCGATGCGGGATTTGATGCGGTGAGCGAAGACGCGCTCCTCATTCGCGTGCCGGACGAGCCGGGGAGTTTGGCGAAGGTTGCTCGCAAATTCCGGGACGTCGATATCCACGTTCGGAGTTTGCGAATCATCCGCCGGCGCCAAGGCCGGGCCATCGTTGCCGTATCGGTCGATCGAACCGAAAAAGCCTACGAGATCCTCGCAGACTTGATCATCAGCGAAGATCATCTGCGGGCTTAACCGCCAGTTTGAACCAGACAAGCAGCTCCCGAAGGAACAATTTCAACCTGGGCTCCAGACTCGATCAGCTTCTCCGTCTCCATGACTTCCATCACGGTCTCAAGGATCTCCGGGTCTTGTTTCGCGATATGATTCAAGGTATCTCCTACCACTTCGGGTCGTTTCGCACCTGCTTCAGCCATCTTTTGGGATACTTTGAAGGCAGTTTCACTCTTGATCAGGCCAACGCGGTTCTCGCCGTCCTGCTTCATCGCACTCGTCACTTGTACCAATCGTTTCACCACCTTTTCCGTGATGTTGTCGACCATTTGTTGATCGGTAAATGCAACCTTGCGGATGTAGACGGAACCGAGCCGGTAACCCCATTTCTCGGACAACGGCGAGACGGCTTCGCGAACCGTTCGACTCAGGCTGTGGCGATTTTCCAACATCGTTTCCATTTCCAGATTGCTCAGGACCGAGATGGTTGAGCTGGCGACATTGGCCTGGAGAGAGCCTTCCGGATTGGCATTGATGAAAAGGTAATCGACCGGGTTGTTCACCTGCATTTCATACCAGATACCTACGCCCATCGGGGTTCCTTCCTCGGAGTTCACCATCTGATTGCGAAGATAATGCTGCCGCAACGGCGTTGCCACGGTGTATTTTTTGCCGAAGAATGGAATCAAAATGGCACGGGGGCCAAATTCGGCCACCGGGAAGCTGAGACCGGGCTCATTCAGCGTGCCGATCACTTTGCCAAACAGGGTAAATACCTGGGATTCACACTCGTTGACGATGGAATAGAGGCCAAAGGCTCGGGCACAGCCCAAACTGAAGGGAATGAACAAGAGTCCAGCGACGAATCCGAAAAGATAGAAGAAAGGTTCCATGATGGTGAGGTTTGACGGATTAGAGGGAGGTTTGGAAGATGCGGCGGGCTCTTCCAAGTAAGGGGACGCGCATATTCCGGAGATAGGCTTTCAACGCTTCCGACCCGCCACCAGCTTTGATCCGGATCAAGGTCTGAGCGAGTTCGCGAAGCGGTGCAACTTCGGCCTGGGCATTGTTGGTAGCGATCTCCACCGCTCGATTGCTCATCGTGATCTGCTGTTCGGCGTCGGCCCGAGCCGTGCTGATATCGGCCGCCACTTGGTTCCGGGTGCTATTGATGGCGGAAAGGGCCCGATCCACTTCGGACGGGGGATCAATTTCCGTGATGAGAGCGGAATCGAGCTCGATGCCATAACGACCTGACGTCGAACGGCACTGCTCCTCCATATACTGATTGAGAAGGGGAAGATTCTTCCGCAAGTCATTGATGGAGACGCCTTCAGAGAGCTCTACGGCGGTCTCGCTGGTAGCCCCGTCGCCCACCTCGATCAGGCTTTGGCCCTTGGGATCCACAAAGTTAGCGATGCGTTCCCTCAAAACGGATATGAAGTAGCCCATGACGTGCTCCAACGGGCTTTGCACACCGAAGAGGTAGGCATACAGGTTGTTCTCGCTGACACGATAGCGGATTTGACCATTCACTCCGGTGGTCAGGTTGTCCTTCGTGACCGATTCGATGGTTGCCTGCTTCTTGCTCGGATCCCAAACCAGATCAACCGCCTGGGTCGAGACACTAACCTTGTAGAGCTTCTGCCACGGCCACTTGAAGTACGGCCCACCTGGCGGAATGACCCGAACCGAGGGATAGCGATACCGCTTTTGCTCATCCTCGCTCAAGTTATCGTCCTCGACCAGCCCACTTTCGTCAGATAGACGCTCGGCCTTGCCAAAACTAGTCAAGACTGCCCGTTGATCGGGCCGCACGGTATAGAACCCGGTCGCGAAGACTCGGAAGAGAGCAAAGAGGAAAAGCCCGGAGAAAAAGGTGAGGAATACACTCATGATATGAAATCAGACAGGTTGTCAGACTTCATACAATACGTTGATTTTCCACAAATTCTAATAATTCGATAAACTTAATATTATCGATGGAAGAGGCTCCTTCACTCTCCCTGCAGATTGGGGATAGCCTGCAACGAAGGGAGAGACCGCTTAGCCTTCGTCGATCTTCAACGACGCTTTGATCCCGTGCTTTTTCACCGCAGCACCGAAGAGGCTCCGAATCGCACTGATGGTGTAGCCATTTCGGCCAATAATTTTGCCGATATCCGCTTGGGCAACCCGCACACGATAGAGGTGATGGTTTCCCTTCATTTCGTGGAGCACGCTCGCCTGAGATGGATCATCGACAAGATGACCAATGACGAACTCTAAAAACTCCTGGAGTGCCAGGCCCGGTTCCATTTCACCTTGAGAGCGAAACAGCCTAGCTCTCGACAACGTCAGTAGCCGCTCCGGCCACTTTCCGCTGCTTTTTGATCAAGCTGGTGACTGTTTCCGAAGCTTTGGCACCGACGGAAGACCAGTAATCGACGCGCTCCAAGTTCAACGTGACGTTGTCCTTTTCTTTCATCGGATCATAGGTCCCGAGCGACTCGATGTAGCGAGCGTCGCGACGTTTGCGCTTATCAGTCACAACCACCCGATAATAGGGGCGATCTTTGGTTCCTTCTCTGCGGAGGCGAATTACGGCGGCCATAATTTTTGGCTAGGTCAATTTAAACGGTTGTCGATTCAAGGTGTTTCAGAAGCCAACTCCGGGAGGTCCTCCCCCCATCTGCTTCATCAACTTTTTCATTTTCCCTTTGCTGCGCATCATCTTCCGCATTTCGGAAAACTGGCGCAACAACTGGTTTACTTCCGTGACGGTCGTTCCACTACCTTTGGCGATACGCTTTCGGCGGCTTGCTTTAATAATTTCAGGTCGGGTGCGCTCTTTCGGGGTCATCGAAAGAACAATCGCCTCCGTCCGTCCTATCTGTTTCTCGTCAACGGAAAGGTCGGACACCTTACCCATCCCGGGCAACATGCCAAGTATATTTTCCAGCGGACCTAAACGGCGCATCATCTTCATCTGCTGCAAAAAATCGTTGAAGTCGAATTGGGCTTTCTGCATCCGCTGCGCCATTCGCATGGCTTCATCCTGATCGACCGACTCCGCCGCGGTTTCGACGAGACTGACAATGTCTCCCATTCCGAGAATTCGCCCGGCCATCCGGCTCGGGTGAAACTCACTCAAGGCGCTCATTTTCTCCCCTTCGCCAATGAACTTGATTGGAACGCGGGTCACGGTTCGCATGGACAGCGCCGCCCCTCCTCGGGCGTCACCATCTACCCGAGTCAAAACCAGCCCCGTGACGTTGACCGCTTTCTGGAAGGTCTGCGCCACACTGACGGCCTGTTGACCAGTTGCGGAGTCCGCGATCAAGAGCGTTTCCCGCGGCTCGATTACTTTGTGAAGCTGTTTCAGTTCGTTGATGAGCTCCTCGTCGACTTCTTGGCGCCCAGCGGTATCAAAAATCGTCACGGTGGCGTCGTGATCTTTTGCAAACTGAATCCCCGCCTTGGCTACTTTGACGACATCCTTCTCGTTTTTGTCCGGCGCATAGACCGGGACACCAATTTGGTTTGCCAGCGTCACCAACTGGTCGATGGCGGCGGGTCGAATCAAATCACAAGCAATCAAAACCGGTCGACGATCCTGCTTGCGCAAATGAAGCGCCAGCTTCGCGGAGGTGGTTGTTTTACCGGCCCCGTTCAAGCCCACCATCATAATTCGACCGGGAGGATTGAGGTCCAGCGGTTCAGAGTCACCACCCAGCAGTTGC
>CAYGQD010000188.1:6607-14207 GCA_964351855.1 uncultured Verrucomicrobiales bacterium | reverse complement strand
CCCTGGGCCAACGGTGACTCGGACGCAGGAGGGCCAAAAGGAATTTCCTATGAGTTATGAGTCGCGATTCCGATGCCCACTTTGGCGTCCCTTCCGTCCATTACCCGGCCAGCATCGGCCCGCGCGGATTGGAGCCCCCCTGGGACATTCACGGCAGCGCCGAAGCCAAGCCCGGCTGGGAGCCCGATGAAGTCATTCTCTCGCAGGACCACTCCACGCTCAGCATCCATGCCTACGGCAACCCCGAAAAAGGCTACGACCAAGTCCGTGTGCTGACGCTGGCTCCCCCTCAACACTGAATCCATTCATGAAACGACGTGACTTCATCCCACTCGCCGCCGCAGGTGCCCTCGGCCCGGCTCTCACCGAGCCTCTGCGCTCCTTCGGTGCGGATTCGAACTCCGCCATGGATCGCTTCGGCGGGTGGACCAGCAAGAAATTCGAAGCCACCGGCTTCTTCCGCGTCGAGAAGGCGGATCGCTGGTGGATCGTCACGCCGGAGGGAAACGCCTTCCTCAGCTGGGGCATCAATCACCTCGAGCCGTTCCTTTGGAACCAGGATCACAACCGCGAGGCCTGGGAAAAGCGGCTCGGTGCCAAGGCGTCGGATGGGAGCGCCTTTCGCACGGCGCTGAGGTCATGGTACTTGGAAACCTGTCGGCAGTATGGTTTCAACACGGCGGGGGTGCACACCAGCCTCGAAGTCATTAACCAGCCCGCGCCCGCCCTGCCATACATGCAGCCGGTTCGCTTCGTGGACATTCCTCACTGGAAACCGGAATCCCCAACCGCGCCGGGAATCCCGGACGAGAATTTCCTCGACGTCTTTTCGCCGGAGTTCGCCCAGCATTGCGATCAGCTCGCCAAGCAGATCGCTGCTCCCGTGGCGAATGACCCCTTTCTCATTGGCTATTCCATGACCGACTGCCCTCTTTTCACCGAGGAGGACTGCCGGGAACGCCCCGATGTCATCGGCGGCGCGGCGAGAAACGCGCGCATCGGCTGGCCCCGGCGCCTGCGCAATCTCGATGGCAAGGCACCGGGAAAACAGGCCTATGTCCGAATCATGCAGGATCTCTACAAGGGACGAATCGAAGACTTCAACCTCACCTACGGCACCCGGTTTGAATCGTTCGATGCTCTTGCGGCTGCGGAGAACTGGCGCCCAGCCACCGACCTGTCCAACAGCGACGAAACCCGCGACAACATCGAGTTTCTCAAGGCGGTGGTGACGCGCTACTACCAGACCGCCAAGGACGCCATTCGCCGTTACGATCCCAATCACCTGTTTGTCGGTGACAAGATCAACGCCAACACCGATTCCCTGGACACGGTCCTGCCGGTCACCAGCCGCTTCACCGACATCGTCCTGTATCAGATGTATGCCCGCTACGACATTCAGAAGCCGGGACTGGATCGCTGGTCGAAGGCAGTGGACAAGCCCTTCATCAACGGGGATTCGGCCTTCACCATGATCACCGACACCATGCCGCGGCCCTATGGCCCGGTGGCGGACAACCTCGACAAGCGGGCCGAATGGACGGCGGATTTTTTCCGAAGCGCCTTCGCCCGTCCGGAGTTCGTCGGCTGGCACTACTGCGGCCTCATCGACGCCACCAACCGGATCGAGCGCAAGAAAACCCGCCAGCACTCCGGCCTCCTCACCGAGACCGGCGCGCCCTATGCGACGCTGGAGCAAGTGCTCAAGTCCTGCGTGAGCGAGCTTTATTCGATCGCCGCAGGTTGAAGGGAGACACCTCATGAATAGCAGACGATTGCTCACCCTCGCCATGGCGACCGGCCTCATGTCCGGCAGCTTGTCCGCTGAAGTCTTTCCGGAAAAGAAGGGCTTTGACCGCTATGGCGGCTACCTCTCATACAAAGGAACGGCCACCGGGCGATTCCATTTGGGGACAATCGGCGGGCGGCAGTTTCTTGTGACACCGGAAGGGCACGGGTTCCTCGCCATCGGCGTGACCCATACCGGAGGACTCGCCCGCCCGGAAGAATCGAGGTTCGACTACTTCAAGCAAACGCTCGAAGGCGACTGGGACAAGGCCAATTCCGAGTTGCTGGCCCACTTCCGCCAATGGGGCTACAACAGCCTGGGGTATGATTCGCATCCGAGCACCCGGAAACTGCTCCCGCATTTTGCCAGTTGCGATCCGACCGGCAAGGTCAGCTCATGGATGGGCCGGCAGGTCGAGTTTCCCGATGTCTTCAGCGACGACTGGAAGAAGGAAGCCAGCCAATCGATCGAAGCCATGGTGAAAGTCTTCGGCGGCCATCCGAATCTGATCGGCATCTACTGGACGGACATGCCCGCCTGGGATCTCGAAGACGCGAAGCGCACGGCCAGCCAAAGCTGGGTCGATGCCATTCGGGCGCTGCCGCCGGATGCGCCCGGGAAAATCCGATACGAGCAGTTCCTGCGGGAACAAGGCGAGAGCGCGACGGATGCGGCCTTTCTGGTTCTCATCGCCAGGGAGGTCTATTCCTTCATCGGACCGCTCACCCGCAAACAGGCGCCGGACACGCTGGTGTTCGGAGAGCGCTACGCCGGCAGGTCCCTGCCCTGGGACGTCATTCAGGAGGCGCTGCCGTGGATCGATGTGGTGTCGGTCCAACCCGACGGCTCAGAGTATCCCGCCGAGACCTTTGAAGAGTTGCATCGGAAAACCGGAAAACCGGTGATAATTTGTGATCATCAATCGAGCTTCACGACGCCGGAGCACCCGAAGGTCATGTGGCGAACGCTGCCCGACGTGGCCAGCGTGGCCAAGGCGCACGCCAGCTATCTGGAAGAAGGCTTCTCAACACCCTTCCTGATCGGATACAGCCGCTGTCAATACATCGACCGCTACAAGGGCGGGCAGAAGCTGCTCAAGCAGGGCCTCCTCCAGGTGGACGGCAAGCCCTACGAAGATCTGGTGGACTCGGTCCAAAGGAACAACTGGCGGCTGCACGAGCGCTTTCTCGGATCGCCGTCTCGATGAGCGATTCCACGCTCTCCCTTCCCCCTTCAAAGCAAAGAACAAGCAACAACCCGCATGAGAAACTCTTTGTCCGCCATCCTTCTCCTGCTGCACTTCACTGGCATCGGGCTGCATGCGCAGCAGCCGGCGCAACACAAATACGGAGATGAGGCCAGGCAGTGGCTGTTGTTATACAAGGCCGAATCCAAGAGCCCGAGCCCGGTCTATTTCTATGCCCATGCGAATGGAAACGGTCCCCGCCAGGCGGATAACTTTGCGGCGGACCTGTTGGATGACGGCATCTCCGTGGTGAGCTGGGGCTCCATCCAGCGGCCGAACGGACCCGATGATACCAGGACCTGCTGGAGCGATTGCCAAAAGGCGTTTCAGTGGGTCTTGGACCATGCCAAGACGCACGGTCTGGACGCCAGCAACATCGTCATCGGCGGAACCTCGCGGGGCAGTGTGATGAGTTGGCCGCTGGCTCACAGCAAGCATCCCTCCATCAAGGGCATCCACGTGCAGGAGGCTCTGCCCTTGATCGCCTGGAGCGCTCCGAAGGTGTGGCTTCCGACCCATGAAGTCCATGCCGATTCCCCTTCGCTGATGTTCACCTATTTTCGACCACCCGGCGTTTCGGACCTTTCGCCGGATGCCAGGGAATACGACAAGCACGACCCGAAGTTTGGCCTCATGATCGTGGATAAGTACACCTCGTTCGGCATTCAAGACCGGGTGAAGCTGGTCCATTCCCTCAACCGGCAAGGATTGCCTTACACTTCGATCTGGTCTGGCATCGACAAGTTTATCTTGGAGGTCGTGAAACCGGCCGCGCCAGCCGAGTGAGTGCTTAGGTTTTCCAGCCAAACCACTTCGTGAACGCGTCGACCCGGGAACCTTTTTCCAGGAAGTCTTCAAGAAAGACAAACAGTTCTAGGGGCGCGCCAAATCCGTGATAGTTTTTCAACCACTGCTCCTTGCGCCGCTCCTTATCGTTGCGCTCGATCCCGAGCGCGCCATAGAGCGCCTTGCCACAGGCGATCTGCCGGGAGCGGTAAGGCTCCGGAATGCGGTTCGCGTAATAGTGGTAATCCGGATTCGGCTTTTGCCCCTGATTCACGGCGGCGACGACGGCATCGCCAATTCGCTGCTTCACATCGCCGGTGACCACCGCCACCTGCCAGGGCTGGGTGTTGGCTCCCGAAGGCGCCCAGCGCGCTGCATTCAGAATCGTTCGAACCGTTTCGTGCGAGACCGGCTTTTCGAGAAATGCCCGCGTCGAGGCCCGCCCCTTGATGGCTTTCATGACATCCATGCTTTGAATTGTATCAAGATTAGATCGACTGCCAGATGGCATGGGTTTGTAAGGAGACATACCTGGCTGCCGCTGAAGACAATCACAAAGCCAAATCCTACAGAAGTGCACACCACGATCAAGCAGAGGATTGATGTCCACACCAACGTGTTTCATCGAGATTCACGCGAGATACAGCCACTTGCGGCACCTCGCCGCGTCCTGCGAAGTGTGTATGGGCGCAAGAATAAGCAATCTTTTATGTCGAGCGTCTCCGAACCCAATGGCTCTCACCCATTGGCTAATTCTATGAGAGGTCTGTTTTTCAGCTTTCCACTTTTTTGCGCCGAGGAGGCCGAAAACGCCCGGCAGATGGGCGCGAAAGCCCTTAGTGGCGGGCATCCGGCGGCAGCACCGAAGTGGGAAGCAGGTGGGAAATTGAGTGGGAAATCCGCCCTCTGCTTCCCGGTCCGACTTCGGCAGCGGGAACCGTTCCCGGAACGGTGGATTTGGGCGAATCTGGCAATCTCATGCAAACAACGGCCCCGCATCCCAGAAAAAACGGCCTTCTCGTGACGCAGCGGATCCAGGCTATCGCCGAGTTCGGAAGTTCGTTGCGTCACGAATTCACCGTTTCAGAGTGAATCGATGCGGCGGGTTCGAGGGTCGATAGGCCTCCGTGCAGACTGAGGCGTTGTAGAACGTGGCGCCTGGAATCTCGTCGGAAATCGTGACGCCGTGTCCGTCGTGGATGTGGCCAAAGACATGGAACCTGGGTCGGACGCTCCGAAGCCGATTCAACAACTCAAGGCAACCGACGTGGCGGGGAGGCTCTCCCTTCCAGGGTGGTGCAAGGTCGCCGTGCCCGTAGGCCGGGCCGTGGGTAATCACCACGTCGGCGTTGTCCGGAATCGCCTCCCACTCGGCGCGGATCGGTTCACCTCGGTCACGCATGAAATGCCAGTTGAGAAACGTGGGCGTGTAGGGCGACCCGAAGAACCGGAATCCCTCAATCTCGATTGTCTCGCTCACGAGCAGCCGGATGCCCCGTTCCGTGAAAATGTCGCGGCAGAGCCGCTCGGACTCCTCCACGGGCCGGTCGTGGTTGCCGGGGATGACGATCTTGTGGCGGTGCGGAAACGCGCTCATCCAGTGGGCGAACTCGACGATTTCCTCCACGAGTCCCCGACCGCAGAAATCTCCCGCGTGGATGAGCACGTCGCCGGCGGGGATGTCGTGATCCATCGCGGCGTGCAATCCGTGGGTGTCGCTCAGGGCGACGATGATGGGGCTTTCTGCGGGCATGGGGCGAAGAATCTATCAGTGAATCGCTCAACTGTCCTGAACCGATCCGTGGCGCAGGATGACCGCCAGTCGATTGACTAAGGCTTTTCTCCTTCATTACCTACCTCGCAGTATCGTTCGCGGCCACCGCTTTCGCCCAAGAAATTCAGCGGGTCGAGATTTTCGTTGATGCTCACGGGCTTTCCTACATGAATGAGGATCCCGTTATGGAGGCGGATGCTAAGCGGTTGAATGAATTTACCGTCAAGGCGGGCAAACGTGTTACCATCAAGCTTTCCAACACTTCAAAGGTGGCCAATGTAAATTTCGTTCTTTGCGCTCCAGGGAAAGGATCGGATGTGCTTTTGGCGGTAGGTGCGCAGGCCAACGATTTTGGCAAAGCTGCTGAAAACGGGTGGTTGCCCGAATCCAAGCATATCCTCCACCATACTAAGTTGCTTCGGCCTGGCGAAACCGATGAAATTGCCTTCATCGTGGAAGCGGGCGCGTATCATTTCCTCAGCACTTGGTCTACATTCGCCCTTCTTGGAATGAAAGGGATCATGAAAGCCGAGTAGTCTCGCAGGGAAAGGGGGCAGGCTAGAAGCCAGGAGATCGTGTTTTGGGAGGATGGCTGCGGCGCGCTTCACCATGCGCCCCAGGTTTTTGAACATCTTGAACAGAGCAATCGCGCCCCTCTCGAAGAGGCCCTATGATGAACGGCCGATTCCAAGGCTGGAAGGATCAATGCTCCCACCCAGACCATACGGTATCACTATTTCGATGCCTTTGCTAGACGGACTGGTCAATTTTGAGTTTTCAAGTAGCCCGTCCACCCTTCCAGAAGAAACCTCGAGCACCACGCAAAAATTTCATTCACGTCATCAGGATCAAAGAGATAAATACGCATTGTTAATTGGGTTGTTCCTTCAATTCGCTGCGACACTATCTCCATGCACCTGAGTCCGTCGATCGGCCAGTTCCACTGTCCTTGAATCTCACTCGCAAAGCCCGCGACACGCCTGCCTTCCTCGGAGTCTTCGATCTCTGCCCATACCGATCCAGGATACCAAAAATCCGGCTCGTAGTCATCACGGACAGGGGCATCTGCCTGGATGGAGATCAGCCCGTTGAGTTCCTTGAAGGTTTGCACGATGATCTCGATTCCTGCCGGGCGTGCGTTGCTATTCGAAGTCATAGGTGGAGTCAGGGGGGAGGTAATATAACGGCAGTTTTGATAGGGAATCAAGATCATGGATATTTTCAACGGGAACGCTGGATGCCCTTTGGACTGGTGTTCTTCAGAGGATACTCACAGATTTTCGGCTCCTGACGATTCCAAGGCAATGCACAATCCGCAGACCGGAGCGCAGGCACCTAGAGGAGCCAAGTGTTCAGAAAATCCGTCCAATTTTCAGAATCTGTAGCAGTTTTGGCAGCTTTGCTAGTCTGAGAACCTTGAGCACTTCCAGCTTTTCAAAAATTGGAAGGTAATTTGGAATTTGGAACGCATCTTCGGATTTGAGTAGTTCGGGATTCAGAGAACCTTGGTTAGCGGCTTTAAACATTCGGGCAGCACCGGGCTGAACTAAGGGGAACGGCTCTGCCCTTTGCCCGATTTATGATTTATGGGTTGGGGAATTCAGGCGAATCCAATGCGTTCAGAAAATAGCCGAGGTATTCCCATTCGCGGAGTTTTTCTTCCTCATCTCGCCAATTCGGGAAGCGTTTCGATAATATGCGGTAAAAATCTGGAAACAACTGCCGTTCGGTAGGCGATTCGGCAAACCCTAGAGAAACGACCAAGTCCAACAGCTGATCTTGAGGCAGGGTGTTGAGCGTATCCTCAAAGCTTAGGCCATGTTCTTCAAAAAATCTTTTGGTGAACAAAACAGGCGGATCATATGATGGGGAGCCATCACTTTCCGATCTGCCATTGGGGCGAAGCCAGCTGTAGGGCAGTTGATGATCTTCCAATTCACCAAGTCTGTGATTTTGAAATTCTGTTTGGCACATTTTCCAGCAAACCAACTTTACAATATCAGAA
>CAYGQD010000188.1:0-6597 GCA_964351855.1 uncultured Verrucomicrobiales bacterium | reverse complement strand
AATACATATTTGGTTAGAATTTTCCATTGGGATTTCTTTCTTTTTGGTTCATTGGAACAGGCAAACCGTTCTGATCGAATTTGAGCCCGGAAAAATATCGCCCCGCTTTTTGCAAGACGGCCCCGTCTTCTTGTTTGGCAGTTAGGATCTCTAATTGCCTTCCGGCAATCTCAACCTTGTGCTCATTTTCTGTTGCTCTCACGTGAAACTCTGAGAAAAACTCATCATTATCGAAGTGACTGAATGTTATCGGAAGCGAAACTGGATTGAAAGTCCCTCGATCATACCACTGAACCGCAAACGGCGTATCGAATCTACGAATCATCGCATTTCCGTCTGCCGTCTCTGGTTGGAACAGGCCAATAGCATGAGGCCCCAGATCAAACAGTGTTCCGAAATAAAGAATACCATCGGTAGGAAACCGGCGATGAATCGGCCACGGATTGAGTTCTGCTTGTTGGGCCCCCGTCGGGAGACGAATCACAATTCGCTCTCGGTTTGGGGTTCGTTCCGACGAGGCAAAGGGTTGAAGGGATTCCTGGTTCTCGCCTTCATTTGGTTCTGTTGAGGGGGGCGGAGCAATCAACTTTGACTTACCTTTGAAGGAGTAAAGCTTTCCATCTTTTGCCAACAGTCGAAACTGCGCCTGTCCTTCAAGTAGCCCTACAATGTCGTCATCGAGATGAATCGGGGCAAGGGCTGCTTTGAGAGAATATTTGTCCCAGAAGCGAATGGTTCCATCCGAAAAGATCGCGTAGAGCCAGCGCCCCTTCTTAAAGTAGCCGGCAGACAAGACATTCGAATGAGGACTTCTGTGAATGACTTCGCTCGAGCCATACTCGTCATTGATGCAATGAAAAAAGTCTCCTCCGCGTCCAACAAAAACGCCTCGCAAAGGTGAGCCCGCGTCTACGATTGGGGTAAAAGAGTCTCCGGCAATCCAATCGAAAGCCAAAAAGGGATCGCTGGGCCCCTCAAAATCCGATGAGTCAGGGGGCACCAGCCTGGATGATTCGAGAATGAATCCAGTTTGTTCACCTCCGTTTTGTATGACAACGAGCAATTCCGAATAGTCCGGACTCGGTACGAGATTCTCGATCCAGCCTTCACCTGCCCTCGCCAAGTATTCCCATTCCGGTAGTGGAAGGGATCGAAGACCCAAATCGGTCAGTTCGTGAAGGTTGTATTCCGAATTTCCTACTCTCTTGGTTGCTGTGCTAACGCTGCACGAAACGACGGTGGTTGGATTGATCCAAAATGGTCCAGCAAAAGTCGCACCTGTTCCAACGAATGCCTCGATTTGGGCTTTACCAACAACCACGTCGTCAAGGAGTCGTATGATCTGAATTTCAGCATCGAGCTTTTCATTGCCATCTCGCGAAGCTATTGATGTCAACGTCGCAAGGTGCTTTTCATCAGGACTCAACGCCATTTCAGCAGCAAATTCTGGCAACCAAGCCGGTGCGGAGGTTCGCAAGCATCCAGGGAAATATTCACCACCGCGAAGGACCAGATGCTGTCCACTATCTGAGATTGAATCAATCCTCAGTTGAACGAGAATATTTTCCTCGCTTCCAGGTTCCAAAATTTCTTGCGAAAGCGCCTTGGCCAAAGCGGCGTAGTCGAGCTCTTTTCGAAGGGTTAGGGTTTCGCTGTTGAAGATCAAAAACCTGGACTCTCCCAAACGAATAACAAAGTACTTGCCGTTGTTGCTCAGCTTGAATTCTGAAATCTCTTCGTCAAGGTTCAGATCATCTATCTGATTGGGAGTCGCCCAGTGGCGCTGCCAGAGAGCATTTGCTAGAAGAGTCCCTGCAATGACGTTGCTCGGGTTCGCATCCAAGGCCGAACTTAGGTACGCTAGACCAATGGAATCTCTTCCTTTCCGGAACGACTCAACGGCTTGGTTGAAATGGCTAGTTGAAAGACGGCCAGACGAGAGGTCTCTTTGTTCTTTAGCGTCTTTCTCTGCCAGAACGGCGTCATCCCTTGCTTCAATCGCATCCCCTTCAGCAATTTCGGCTCGTTGGCGTTCGAAGTTGGCCCAAATCGCGGCGGCAATCGTGAGCAGCGTGAGAATGATTAGCGTGGTAATTGCCCCCAGGGCGAGTTTCTTCGTTCGGCGATGCTCGGTGACATCCATTCCAATGATTTCGTCTTTGTCGATTGCCCGAAGTTTCGATGAAATGGTGGCGGTGTGATCTAAGAACTCAGGGCTTCGTGTCGAATACTGCTCTTTCTTGAGATCACGAAAATCGATAAACAGCGGTTCTTTATGAAACTTCCCGGCGAAATTGGAAGGAAGCGAAACCGTACGGCCCCAATCAAAATCTTCGACGTTCGAATCCCAGGTGATCTCGCCACTCGTCAGGACCAAAAGAATCGACTTCGATCCACGATTCTCCAGAAAGTAATCAACCTCTAGCTCTACCCATTTGGATTGGGCTGCCTTAGGTGACGCTAATAGAATCAAGTATTCCGACTCGCTGAGCGCCTCCTCGATCGTGGACCAGAGGTCATCCGTCAGCTCCATGCTGCTCTGATCGCGAAAGACCCGAATGGCACGGAGCTGAAACCAAGGCTTTGCGAAGCGGTGAAGCCCCCTTTGGAGTTCAGGAGCGAATTCTTTATCCTCAAAATGGCTATAGGAAATGAACGCCTTGTATTTGAATGGTGGAGTGGCCATGACGGATGCTAGAGAAGTTAATCTCCGCACGTTCCAACCGAACGTCAGAGTGAACTGCATAATCATGCTCCACCGAGGTCTTACATCAATCGATAAATCTCCACCACTTGGCGCACTGCCAATTTGAACTCGGACTCGTGATCCTTGACGCGGGCAGGACTCTCACCGAATCCGACCAGTATTAATTCCGTGTTCGGCTTCCCAAAACGGATCAGTTTTACCACAAAGGGATCAGTTGGAGCCTAGTGAGTCAACAAAATCGGATCGGGGGTTCAGTCAATCGGCCCATTTCTGATACAAACCTTCCGCTGATCACCGAGAATGCACAGGCGCTCTGCCGACCTCAACGCCTTCGTAGGCTAGATACCTATAGAATGTCGCTTTACAGATTTGAAGGGTCTCACAGATTTGGGCGATACTGTGACTGCGTTCCCGATAGAGTGCTGCGGCGGCTTCGGCCTTTCGTTTCGCCCTCCGAGTAAGTCCTTTCGGCCGACCTCCAACTCTTCCCCGGGCACGAGCGGCTGCCAGTCCAGCTTTGGTCCGTTCCCGAATCTTCCAGATCAGGATGACGTCGCCTGCCCGCAACTGCTCCAGCATTGTCATAATTTCACTCCGATGTCTCTTTGGTCCGTCCCCCGGGCTCAGAATCTGAACGAATTCCTATGCTCCGGCATCACTCTCCTGACGCCACGAAGATCTTGACCAGACTGGCGAAGACGGCTCAAATCCTCGGATAGAAGAGAAAATCCACCCTTCTTCCCCTTGGCCCCTTTTTCCCGTGCCAAAGATGGCATGAGCGCAGGAGAGCCTAAAGAGAAAACGCGAGCAGAGTACTTTACCGGGCTACCTCGACACTGATCCTGGCCGGGTAGATCAGGCCCCAGTCCTCTTTTCGCTCGAAGCTCTGCAGCGCGGTCAGCAGATTCGGTTTGCACGTGAAACTGCTGGTAACACCATTCGTGGTGACTTCGATCGGTCGGTCAAAATTCACCCCCATCTTCGGGTGGAGCCAAAGGCTGTAGGAGTTCACATGCGTTGTTTTGGCGGTGAACTGATTGTCCCCAAGGTTTTCGATCTCGATTCGGGCCCCTTGAAATGTGCTTTTGCTACGCCTTGCGGAGTAGTTGAGCCACTCCTCCCTCGTCTTCGCCGGTTTAATCATGCCCTCTTTGATGAGGTAGTCCACTGGAACCGGTCCAGCGGTGTAGTTCTCGATGCTGACCCAATGGTCGTGCAAAGACTCGGCCTGCCGAAAAGGGGCTCCACTGGTTCTGGGATCGATGACTTCGTAATTACCACGAGGAGTCATCGCGATGACTTTTTTCGGATAGGGGTCGCGACGCTTGTCGAGGATGTAACCCTCCTTGCCGCTGTAAAACTGGTCCGTGGGGCTGAACCACTTCCCATCCAGGAGATTGACCTTGTTATGGGTGCCGTCGGTTTCGACATAGACGTTGTCGTATCCCAACTCAGTCAGAATTTCGTGGGCGAAACGGGCATGGCAGACATCGGTCATCCGGCCTCGACAATCATTCGGGCTGTTCCAGTAGGAGTCGTTGTTTCCGTGCCAGATGAAAACCGGAGTATTCAGCATGGTGTCGAATGTCCCCCAGGTCCAAGTGCCGCCGCCAATACCGACTGTCGCAAAGCGATCCGTGCGCATGGCGTGATTGTAGGCGCCGATGCCGCCCATGGAGTAGCCCTTCAGCACGATTCGATTCGGGTCGATGTGATACCGGTGCATAAACTCGTTCGTCAGGTCAGACAGGTAACGCTCTGACGCTGGCACAGACCAGCGACCCGCCATTTTATCAGGCTCGGCACCTTCCGGAAAATTCACACCATGGCAGGCTTCGGCGGCGACAAAGATGTAGTCACCGGTATCCATTTCTTTCGTGTTATCCTCGCCGGATCGCCTCGTCACGTTCTTGCCCGGTTTATAAGTCCCGCCGCCGTGCATCCACAGGATTAACCCCATCGGTTTGGCCAAGTCATAGTTTTTCGGGACATAGAAATTGAAAGGGTGATCTTCGTTTCGTGCCAGCAACCGGGGAACCACAAAGGTATCACCCTTGATGAATTCGCCTTTGATTTTGGCGTGCTCAGCGCTGCCCTTGGGGGTGATCACATCGATGACCGCATCAATGTCGCGGTCGTAACTCTGCAACGCCGGCTCGAAAGCAGCACGGTCCTCCTTTTTGGTCGCCAACCATTCACGTGCCATTTCTGCGGCTTCACCTATCAAGGCATCATTCCCACTTTCGATCGGCGCAGACCACACTGTCGCAACGGTGAGTAGGAGGCCATAAACAAGCGAGTCGTGCGTTTTCAGTTTCATGTTGGTAGATCGATTTGGTTCCTTTCAGGCACGTTTAAGAACGACGCCTTTGCGGGACAAAACTAATCGATAGAAAGTTGCCTTTTCAAGGGGCTTTGTCAGGGGGCGAGCAGAACTGAGGGTTCCCGTTTTACCGAAACCAACCAAAGCCAAAGGACGCCTCGAAGATTTAATGCTTTGGGAATTCAGTGTGCTAGGCCATTTCCTAAACGCGGATGGCTCACTGAAGGCAGACCTGTTCGTCGATAGTACGCACCTCTCGACTGGCGGCTATGCGGTGTTGGCTGGCGACCTCGAACCGGTGATCGAACGGTTGATGAAGTTGGGTCCGGTTGGGGCTCGGCCGTAGGATGTTTGGTGATTCGCCGCCCAAGGTTGTGTCACGAAACACCTCTCAATGGCGGGGCTGCATCCGGCAGTTCCAGTTGTCACTCAATGACTTGGTCACCAGGCTCAAACTATCGGTAGATTTGGTGGAATCGCCGCTCGAAATTGTAATCGCAGGGCGGCCCCTTTGGCTTGAATAAGAAAATGTTCTTGATGCCAAAATCCAAGTTTTGAAATGAGTGACCCGTCTTTCCTATTACACCTGTTTCTGGGCCCCTTCCTTCTGGCCGTAGCGTTGATTTTTAAGCGATTTCCTCCGAAGCGAATCAATAGGGTTTATGGCTACCGCACGCGTCGTTCCCGCGCCTCTCAAGCGGCATGGGATCTTGCCAACCGCTATTCAGCAAACTGCCTCGTTGTGGGGAGTTTGGCAATGGTGGGCGTGCAAATACTGCTGGTTCTTTTGCTGGAGCCAGAGACTTCACTTCTCACGGCGTTGGTCCTGGTTTGTATCGTCCCGGTAGGTATCATTCCAGTTGTCGAGCGGAAGCTAAAGAACAAGTTTGAGTGACCGATTCTCTCAATTCCCCAAGGGGTATCGGGGCAATATGGGCTGGCTTCGTTGTTACGTGCTTTGGTATATTTCCCGTCTACAGATCAATCTCAGCTGTCATCGGGAACATTTTTTCCTTTCCCATTGTAGCTAAGCGACAGATGTTCGATCTGCCGAAGTTCATGCACATGTTGAAGCGGCGGTTTTCGGCTTGGTACCACAAGAAACACGGGCGGCGCGGGACGTTGTGGGAGTCGCGCTATGGCTGTGTCGCGGTGGAGGGGACGCGCGAGGCGTTGACGACGATGGCGACCTATATTGACTTGAATCCGGTGCGAGCGGGAATCGTGACCGACCCGAAGGATTATCGCTGGTGCGGTTATGCCGAGGCGGTGGCCGGGGTGAAGCGGGCGCGGGCGGCGTTGTTGGTGATCGAGTGGAAGGAGGCGCTGGAACTGTATCGGGTCTGGTTGTTCGGGCGAGGCAAAGAACAGCGTGACGGGGAGGGGAAGCGGGTGCGCTCGGGACTGAGTCGGGAACAGGTGGAGGCGGTGTGGAGCGCGGGAGGGAAGTTGAGCCGGACGGAGTTGCTCCATTGTCGGGTGCGGTATTTGACCGGAGGCGTGGCGATCGGGTCGCGCGGATTTATTGATTCGGTGTTCGCGGCGCGGCGGGACTTTTTCGGGCCGA
>CAYGQD010000187.1:0-14226 GCA_964351855.1 uncultured Verrucomicrobiales bacterium | reverse complement strand
AAATAGGTGATAGCGGCATTGCTTGGTGCAGGAAGCCCTCCTGCAGCGGTCAAAAATCCTCAGACCTTCCAGCCCTTTTCCAATGATTCATCTCACCCTTCCTCCCGCGATCCCGATGTCGCGAGTTCGTTCCATTCGTCCTTCATTGGGAACGTTGTTCGCGATAGCCGTCGTTCTGTTCGGCGGATTGGGGGCCAGCCATGCAGCCAAGAAACCGCACGCCGTGATCGTGGTGGGGACGCATCATTACTCGCCTCAGGTGACGATGCCCAAGTTTGCGGAGGAGTTAGTACGTCTCGGGTTTGAAACGACGGTCATCAACCCGGAATGGGATCCGGAGAAGGATCAGCGGGGATTACCGGGGCTGGAAGCCTTGGAGAATGCGGATGTCGGCATTTTCTACATTCGCTTCCTGAAGCTGGAAGACGAGCAACTGCGATCAATCACCAAGTTCGTCGAATCCGGAAAGCCTGTCGTCTGTTTCCGCACCAGCACTCATGGGTTCAACTATCCGGAAGGGCATCCGAACCAGGCGCTGAACCAGTCCTTTGGCCAAGAAATCTTCGGGACCCCTTACCTGATTCATTTGCAAGGCCGGACGACGCTCAAACCCGTGGAAGGGGAGGGGCATCCCATCCTCACCGGGATCAACGCTGCGAGCTGGACCTCCCCGGGGACGCTCTACCTCACCCAACTCGAAGCCGGAGCCAAGCCGCTTCTTCTCGGGACGGGCCGCCCAAACCAAGCCGGTACCAGGACCAACCAGTTTGGCACCCACGATCTCAAGGAAGAGATGACGGATACCGTCGCCTGGACTTGGGAGAATTCCCGGGGTGGCCGCGTGTTCGGGACTTCGCTAGGGCATGTGGGCGACTTCGCGGTTCCTGAATCCATGCGGCTCTTGGTGAACGGAGTCTTCTGGGCCGCAGGACAGCCAGTTCCTTCCGCCGAGACGGAGGTCCGCCCATTTTCCGGATCGACCGCTCCCAAGGCCAAGCGCCCGGAGCAAGCTTCCAAGCCGACCTCCAACCCCGCTCCGAAATCAACAGCGCAAGCTTCATCCTCAGATGCACTTCCTGATATCGCGTTACCCTCTGACGCAGTGACCCTTTTCTATGGGAACAGCTTTGTGGAGCGGCTCCAAGAGGAAGGTTCCTTTGAAGCATTTCTCCAGGTCGCTTCTGCTGGTGAACGGCAACAGGTTCGATCCTTTGCCTATACTGGCGATGAGGTCGGTTTTCGGATTCGACCGGAAAAATTCGGTGATCACCTCGGTTATCTCGCCAGTCAACTCCCTGCAGGACGCGTGGTGATGTGTTTTGGTACGAATGAAGCCTTCGCCGGAGCCGCTGGCTTAGAGGATTTCGTGAGCGACTTGCAGATCTATTTATCCGTGATTCGAGAACGTCACCCAGAGAGTGAATTGATCCTCGTTTCTCCTACCGCTATTGAAGATCTCCAGACGGATGTCTTCCCGAATGCGGAAAATCGCAATAAGGAGGTCGCCAGCTATTGCGAAGCGATGAAGGGAATCGCCGAGAAAACCGGCGTTCGTTATATTGATCTCTTTCAACCGAGCCTGGAGTTGTATCAGGAGAGCGAAGCACCTCTCACGTCGAATGGTCTTCACTTGAACCAGGCGGGGAACCAAGCACTGGCAGCCGTTCTTGCGGGCGCGCTCTCCGATCCGGAGAAGGTCGAACAGGTAGATACCACCGCACCCGGGTTCGAGGCGCTGCGTAAGCTGGTCTCGCGGAAAGCCTACGAAGTCGCGATGGCTTATCATCCCGCGAACGGGATTCACTACTATGGAACGCGCAGTCGACCGTTCGAATACGCTGCGGAGATTCCCCATCACCTGCGTCTGGCGAACCAACTGGACGAAGCGATGTGGGCTCAAGCCGAGAATCTGGCAAAGGCCCTGCCGTTTCCGGAGCTTCCGATCGCACAGGCAGAGCCTCCGTCGAAGGATCCACGGAAAGGACTCGGGGAGATCAAATCCTCGAAGGAGGATCTCGCGGACTTCGAAGTGGCGGATGGATTTGCAGTCAATCTCTTCGCTTCCAGTGAAGATTATCCGGAGTTGATCAATCCGCTGCAAATCAACTTCGACGCTCGGGGGCGACTCTGGGTTGCCTGCTTTGCCAGCTATCCGGTCCCGGTTCCCGGAACGCTCTCGAACGATAAGATCCTCATCTTTGAAGACACGGACGGCGATGGACAGGCTGATAAGCGCACCGTGTTTGCCGATGGACTAAAGCTTCCGGACGGGTTCGTCTTCTATAAGGATGGTGTGATTGTCTCCGTCGCCCGACAACTAATCTGGCTGCGGGATACCGATGGTGATGATCTTGCAGATGAGCGTGAAGAGCTACTTCGCGGGGCGGATGATACGGATACCCATCACGGCGGTTATCTCGCTCGAACTCCGCAGGGGCAGGTGGTGTATTGTGAGGGTCTTTTTCATCGTGGCCAATTTGAAACGCCACACGGGCCGGTCCGCACCAAGGACGCAACGGCTCTCCTCTTGAATCCGTCCACTCAGGAACTCACGATCGAGCGGCAAACCACTCATCCGAATCCATGGAAAATCTCCTACAATCAATGGGGCGAATCCATCCAGATGTTCGGCGGCGGGCAAATTATTGATTGCGACTTCTACAACATCGCGACACCGATCGGGACTTCGAGTTCCTCAAAAATGGGAATGCCGTTCCGAGATGACAAGGGCTGCACCCTGGCCTTTGTTTCCAGCCGTCACTTTCCCAAAGACTGGCAAGGTGGGCTAGTGACCGGGCATCTTCTCGCGAAGAACGCGGTTCTCTATACGCCGATTGAGATCGTGGATGGCACCTATGTGAAAGCGGCGAATTCGATGAACTTGATTTCGTCGCCAAACAAGTCCTTTCGACCATCGGATCTTGGGTTCGGGCTGGACGGCGCGCTGTATATTTCGGACTTCTATTATCCCATCATCGGTCATGCTCAACATTCGATCCGCGATGAGAATCGAGATTATGCAAACGGTCGCATTTGGCGGGTGACTCGGAAAGGCGCACCGCTTTCGTCCCCACCGAAGATTGAAGGCGCGTCGCATTCGGAGCTCTTCACGCTGCTGACTCACCCAGAGGTTCGGGTGCGGGAACTCGCGCGAGAAGCTCTCGAAAATCAGCCCCGTGACCAGGTTTTGGCGGCGGCGAAGGAACTCGCCGGAAACGCATCGACTCCTGAGGAACTCGGCTTGGAGCTGCTTTGGCTGTTTGAACGGGAAGGGGAATTTACGCAGGTGGATCTCTTCCAGCGTCTCTTGAAATCGGAGAATCTCAGTATCCAACGCGCAGCGGCGCGTTCGTTGCGTTGGTGGGCTCCGTCGCTCGGTTCGGAGGCCAAGTCCATTGCCAAAGCTCTTTCGGAAAGCAGTGATGAGCGGACCCGAATCGCCGTCGTTTCGGTCGCGAGTTATTTGCAGGAGACGGATAACACTTGGCGGGAATTCATTGATCAAGTCGAAGCTCCGGAAGACTCGCCACTTGACCGGGCTGCTCGCCTCGCCGCGCTTTATGATATCCCTCCGCTCAATCCTGAGTTTCCCCTTCTCAAAGTCGATCCGGATACCAAGCTCTCCTCCTGGGTCATGAACGCGGGGGGGACGGGTGGTTTCCTCATCGTCAAAGCCGACAAGGCCATCGATCTCGCGCTCGGGTATCGGGGGAACCCTTACATCAATCTCAATCTGAACAACATTCCCCTCCATCGCGCTACCGGGAGCCAACATACCAAGAACGGGCAAATCAACGTCACGCTGCAACCCGGCGTGAACAAGATTGAGTTCTATGCGGAGATCGATGGGAAGCCACAGAAGGGAGCCGCTGACTTGTATCTGGCCAATCTGATTGGCTCCAAACCGGAAGGGCTCGCCTTCGCGCCGAGTGAGAAAGAGCACCTATCATGGCTGAAGGCTTACGATGATAAATACGCGACGGTGACGGCGGACCGGATCTATTTGAAGGCGATCCCGGCGCAGCTCGCGTTCAATGTAACGGAGTTCACCGTCAAGGCGGGCCGGTCTTATCGGTTCATTCTGGAGAACCCGGATCACATGCTGCATAATATCGTGATCACGAAACCGGAGAAAGCCGACGCCGTTGGTGAGTTGGCGGATGCGATGGCGGTTCAGCCCGATGCAATGGCAAAGCACTATATTCCAGAGACGGATCTAATTCTCTTTTCAACGCCTCAGATTCCCCATGGTGAACGGGTTGAGAAGGAATTCGTCACGCCTGCCAAACCGGGACGATATCCCTTCATTTGCACGTTCCCTGGCCACTGGAGAGTGATGCGTGGGGTGATGGTGGTGGTCGAAGATTCACCGACGCTGGCGGCGCGGGGCGCTCCTGTGTTGAAGGATGAGTTGCCATCCAGTGAGGGCGTGGTCGTAGAGACGGCCCTGACGCTGGGCGACTTCAAAACCTTGATTCCTTCAGTAAGTAAATCTGAGGTAACGGCGGATGGAGCGACGAACAACGATCCGATCTCCACCCTCACCGATGGAACTCTCAAGAAAGGCTTCGGACCCATTTTTTCCAATGGTAAAACCGATGGAGCCTACAAGATGGACTTGGGAACCACGAGGCCGCTCCTTGCAATCAACAGTTGGTCCTATAACCAAGCCGGAAGGCGCGGAGCGCAAAAGGTGGCAATATATGGAAGTGCAGCCGAAAAGGATCCCGGTTGGAACATCGATAATGCCGGGGCTTACACGCTTCTCGGCAGGATTAACACGAAGGATCAGCCTTCGGAAGGATTCACGGCCGCTTCCCTCCGCACCGAGGATGGAAAGCCGCTCGGATCGTTCCGTTGGATCGTCTGGAAAACCTCACCGATTTCCGCAAGCAATGAGCATACGGCGTTTCAGGAGCTTGGAGTCGTCGTCAAGTCTGAGGTATCGAAGCGAAAAGATGGCCGACCGAACGTGATCCTGGTGATGACGGACGACCAGGGCTATGGTGATCTCGGTTGTCATGGGAACCCCATTCTCAAAACGCCTCATCTCGACTCGCTCCACGCTGAATCGGTCCGCTTCACGGATTTTCACGTGAGCCCGTTTTGTACTCCAACAAGGGCGGCTCTGATGACGGGCAATCATCCGGGATTTACCGGTGCCTATCGCACCAGCTCCGGTCGGACCATGATGCATCCTGATGAAAAGACGGTGGCGCATCTCTTCGCCGAAAACGGCTACGCCACGGGAATGGTTGGGAAGTGGCACTTGGGAGATAACGCTCCCCACCGTCCCCAGGACCGAGGGTTTCAGGATGTCGTCTGGCATCGTTGCGGAGGGATCGGGCAAGCCTCAGATCATTGGGGGAATGACTACTTCGACGATATCTATGAGCGCAACGGGAAGTTTGAGCAATTCGAGGGCTATTGCACCGATGTCTGGTTCCGCGAAGGAATCCGCTTTGTCGAAGAGAACAAAGACGAGCCCTTCTTTCTCTATCTAGCGCTCAATGCCCCTCACGGTCCTTATTTGGTCCCCCCGCAATGGGCTGCACTCTATCAAGGCAACAAGGATGTGCCCAATCCGAACTTCTATGGGATGATCGCCAATATCGATCACAACATGGGCATCCTGCGTAAACGCCTGGAGGAATTGGCCCTGGATGAGAACACGATTTTGATTTTCATGACGGACAACGGGACGTCTGCTGGAGCCAAATTTCAGGGCCTGGATTCGGAGGCGCTGGTTGGCTATAATGCTGGATTGCGAGGGAAGAAGTCCTCCGTCTATGATGGAGGCCATCGGGTGCCTTTCTTTATGCATTGGCCAAAGGGTGAACTGATCGGCGGGAAAGATATCGATACCCTTGCTGCTCATATCGATGTGTTACCGACCTTGGCGGATCTCTGTGACTTGCCGGTTTCAAAGGCTTACCAACCCGATGGCGTTTCGCTCAAGCCGCTGCTCGACGGTCAAACGGAGGGGTGGACCCGGTATCATCACGTGATCCAGTATCATGGCGGAGCCTACGCCGCAGCGATGCCTCCGGGCCCCCTGGCCTATTCGGTCGTGATGACGGATCAATGGCGGCTCGTGAACTCGGGGGCTCAGGAGCTTTATGACATCGAGGTAGATCCCGCGCAGCGAAACAACATTGCCTCGAGCCATCCCGAGGTCGTGACCAGAATGCTTGCTGACTATCAATCGTTTTGGGACAAAGTCTCGCCCCGGCTCACGCCAGTTCGGATTGATCTCGGGAACCCGACTGACAACCCGACCGTGCTCTGCTCCCAGGATTGGTACATGCCGACAGGGAACCCTCCGTGGAATTTTGGTTCGATCAAGAAGTTGCCCAAAGTGACCGGACCCTGGATGGTGAATGTGAAGCACGCTGGCAGCTACCGGATCACCCTTCGTCAACTTCCCAAGGAGGCCGACCAACCCGTTGTGGCGGAACGCGCGAAAATCGAAATTGCGGGTATCACCAAAGAGCTTCCGGTGAAAGCGGGGAGCAAAGGGGTGATATTTGAGTTGGATCTTCCTGCCGGTCCCACAACGTTGGTGACTTGGCTCTACGACCAACAAGGGAACGCGGGTGGAGCCTATTTCACGGAAGTCGAAGCTCTTTCTAACCTTGTAGGAATCGAAACCACTCCCACGGAAAAGACCGAATGGAAATGGGATACCGCAACAAGCTGGAAAGAAACCGTCGAGACTTCTTTCGGTGCCGTTTTCGAGAACGGTTTGATCTCTCCAGCGGACAAATCCGCGACCATCCTGACCAAGCTTCGATCCTTCGACGAGAAACGGTCCGCCAACGCGCTCACGGTGACTCAATCTCCCATTTGGCAGAACTGGAATCCGATTGAGAATGTGGGACCGGAAAACCTCTCGGATGCTCCGGTACTTCTGACAATGGCCCCGGACAACTATTGGATGTTTGGGCGATATGGTCGCGGTCAGCCACGACCAAAGAAGGGGGAGAAGTCAACGCCGCTGCCGAAGTTCGAACCCGAGAAAGCCATCCTTGAAGGTTTCGATATCCCCCTTCAGACGACCCGCTTTCCGAACCAGTATAACGCTCCTGGCGGCCTGAAACCGGGCCTCGGTGGCTACCACGCCTGGCAGAGCCGCGATATGAAAAACTGGGTCCACCACGGTCCGGTCACAGAGGGATTCTCCAAATGGGTTACGAATGCGGAGATGATTGATGACAAGGCTCTGATCTATTATGATTTCCCCAACGACCAGGATCCGCACGTCTATGTGGACGAAGATTTGACGGATGGCGTCCCTGGCGAGAACAAGGGCCTCGCCGTGAAGGATCCGTCCCATGGATCGGACGCGGGATTCATTCGCGATCTCGATGGCAATGTTCACGTCATCATTGAGGATTGGAGCCCGATTAATGCCAGCAAGCGTTCCTGGGATTCACCGTTGGCCGGTCACGCGGTCAGCCCGAATGGGGTTGATGGCTTTGTGTTTAAGGAACCTGCGGTTGACTTTCGCACCAAGCCCACGGGAGAGATCGCGACGTATCAACATCCTCACTGGGTGAAAGAGGATCCGGAAAACTACACGACGAGTATCGCTGAATACGAGGTGCATGAGCCCGAGCAAGACGCCTATGGAGACTGGGCGGCAATTGCGATTGGTGGTCAATATTACCTGTTTGCCGATTACGATCCGGCAGGAAGTCATCAGATGAGCGTCGGTTGGTTCACCTCGCCCTCGATCGATCAGCCGTTCACCTGGTGTGATCACATTGGAAACGGCCATCCGGATCCTGACATTGCCTTTGCCGAGGGGCAGTTCTACCTTGCGACACAGCAGAAAACGGACTACGTCAGCCCAGGTCCCTGGGTGGAATCGGTCGAAGCCAGGGTGGGCGTGGATACTGATAGGGACGGCAAGATCGATCAATGGAGCGACTGGTCTGAAGTCAAAGAGAGTTACGACTACATTCCCGGTTTCTCCAAGCAGGTGGCCAAGACTCCCGCGCAAGCTGAGGTCTCGAGCCTTCCCGAAGGATACGGATTTCAAGTGGAGCTGAAGATCACGGACCGTACGGAAAACAAATCCAAGCCGATGATCGAAGGTGTTCAACTTTCGTTCAAGTAATCTCCATGCAAGAAGAGGGCTTCGGTTGGGGTGATTTCCCTGTGGACCGTCGCCAATCCGTGACGGCTGTCTCCTAGATCCCCGTGATGAACCTCCTCCAGCCTGTTCTTGGCAACGTAATGACGTGGAAACCGAACAACGGAAGCGCCGGTTTCTTGATCGCTGTTCTGGCGGGATGGGTTCCCGGTTTCGCAGGGGCGTCTGACGATTTCTTCCCGGGAATTTTTCAGAAAAACTGCGTCCAGTGTCATGGTGAGGATGGGATCGTAAAGGGAAAGGTGAACTTGCTCGAAATCGGAAGCCGAGACGCGCTGCTTCATGACCCCGAGTTGCTTCAAGAGTTGATCGAGGTGATCGATTTTGAAGAGATGCCGCCGGAAGACGAGCCTCAGCTCGCACCCGAGGCGCGCCAAAAGCTGCTCGCCGAGCTAGAGGAGCTCCTTAACGAATCGGTTTCGGCGAAGCAGGCGTTTGCCCACACCCCGATCCGGCGGATGAACCGCTTTCAATATAATAACGCGGTCATTGATCTCTTTGATTTGAGATGCATCGTCTTTACCTTGCCGGAGCGCATGATGCGAGAGCACAAAGGGTACTTCCAACCGGAGACGGGCCAAATGGCGGAGGTGGTATCAGTAGGGAGTCGACCCCTGGGGAAGTCGCAAATGATCGAGCCTCGCCTCATGGGCGTCGCGGCGTTTCCTCAAGATTTGCGAGCGGAGCATGGCTTCGACAATCAGGCGGATCACCTATCGCTCTCTCCCTTGTTGATGGAAGCCTTTCTCGCGTTGGGTCAATCCATCACCCAGAGCAAAGACTTCGTTCCCAAAAATGTCGGGATCTGGAATTCTTTCTTCCTGCCTCCGAAGGCTTCAGCGGATACCAAAGCGGAAGCGAGGAAACGCTTGGAACCGTTTTTGAGGAAAGCGTTTCGGCGTTCGGTTGAGGCGGGGGTGCTAGAGCGCTATGCCGGTTATTTGGATGGGCAACTCGATGCTGGAGTCGACTTCACCACCGCGATGAAAGCGATCGCCGCCGCTGCGATTTCGTCTCCCAAATTTCTTTATCTGTATGATAAGGGAGACGAAACCGCAGGAGCCATTCCGCTTGATGACTTTGAGCTAGCCTCCCGCCTGTCTTTCTTTCTCTGGGGCAGTCTTCCCGATGAAGAACTGCTGGATCTGGCTTCGGCTGGCAACTTGAACGGGCCAGGGATGCTTCAAGAGCAGATCGATCGAATGCTGAAGGATAAGAAATTGAAACGCTTTTGCGATAGTTTTCCCGCGCAATGGTTGCAGCTAGAACGCCTGATTTCTTCTGTGCCCGATCCGCAGAAGTATCCGGAGTTCTATTTCTTAAAATACCGAGATAGTATGCACATGATGATGGAGCCATTGCTGCTCTTTGAGACGGTCTTGATCGAGAACCAGCCGATCACGCAATTCATCGACTCTGACTTCACCTATCGTTCCACCTTGTTAGAAGACGCCTACAAGGGGTTGAAATCGGAGGAAGATGGGAGGATCAAGGGAGGGACCGGACCGACGGTCCTTCCTTTCGAGCGCAAGCCGGTGACGGATCGTCGAAACGGTGGGCTCATCACGAATGCGGCGGTGATGACGATGACCTCCGGCCCGGACCGCAGCCATCCCATTACCCGAGGAGCGTGGCTCGCCACGGTGATCTTTAATAATCCTCCCAATCCGCCACCTGCCGATGTCCCTCCATTGGGCGAAAAACCGCTCGAAGGCGAGGAACATCTCACACTTCGTGAGCGATTGTCAACGCATCGTGAGCGCTCCGATTGCCAAGGCTGTCATGAGCAGATTGATCCGTTGGGATTCGCCCTGGAAAACTACGATGCCATTGGCAACTGGCGTCGGATATATGAAAATGGTCGTGAGGTTGATATGCAGGGGACGCTTTTTCGGAAGCATGAATTTCGTGATGTGCCGGAGTTCAAGGACGCGATTCTGGCGGAGAAAGATCGGTTCGCCCGTGGGCTTGCGGGACACCTCATGGCCTTCGCTCTGGCTCGAGAGATGGGGCCGGCCGATCAACTCGCACTGGACGAAATCGCGGCGGCCACCGCGGATGATGGCTACCGCATTCAAACCTTGCTGAAACAGGTGATCCTCAGTGAACCATTTCAAACCAAAACCAATCCACGAATCGTAGACGCTTTCGCCGCGACTCCATAGTGTGCGGCCCGACCTCGTTGCTGCATTTCGAAACGTTTTCCCCCCCAATGAAATCCACTTCTCGTAGAACCTTTCTTCGCAGTATTGGCGGTTCAGCACTGGCTCTCCCGTTTCTGGAAAGCACGGCGGCTTCGAAACCGATGGCCCAACGCATGGCACACTTTTACGTGCCGATCGGAGTCGTTAGACGGGGATTCTTTCCCGGCGAAGCGGACTCGATCATCCCGAAGGGAAATCTCGGAAATGTGATGAAGTCGCTCGGGAAACAGGATCCCAACTATTTTGTGAAGCTTCTGGAGGAATTGACCCCCACGATGGAGCCACTCACGGATTTTAAGGATCAGATCAATTTGATCACCGGGATGGACCGCACCTTTCAGGCCGGGACCGATGTTCACGCCCAGTGCGCTTCCTGTTATCTGAGCAGTGCGGAGCCCTACACGATCGAAGGAACGGCGTGGCCGTTGGATCGCACGCTCGATCACCTCGTCGCGGATCAGGTGGGACATGCGACGCCGTTTCGCACCCTCGAGTTCAGCTGCAACAGTCATAAGGATAACAAGGAATCGATCTACTTTGATAATATCTCCTGGTACGGGACGGGACATTTGGCACCGTCGATTCGCGACCCGAGGAGGATGTATCGTCGGCTTTTCTCCACGCGGGAAATCGATCAGTTCCGCGACGTGACAGACCTGGTTCTGGAGGATGCGAAGTCTCTGCAACGCGATCTCGGTTACATCGATGGACAGAAGTTCACCGAGTATTTTGATTCGATTCGGGCGATCGAAACCCAGATGGATCGGTTGGAGAAAATGAAAGCGGAGTTGGCTCAAGTGGATTTCGAAGAGCCGCCGGAGGCCTATCTTCCTCGGGGCGAATACATCAAGCTGATGGGTGATCTCATGGTCGTTGCCTTGCAAGCTGGGCTCACCAACGTGACGACATTTATGGTCGGGCCGGAGCGTTGGGATACTCCCTATCTCTTTGAGGAGATCTCTGATAAGCCGATGAGTCACCACGGTATGTCTCACAATCAAACCAAGATGATCGATGAACTCCTCAAGGTCGATCGCTTTCACATGGAGCAGTTTGTCTATCTGTTAGAGAAGATGAGCCGGATCGAAGAAGCGGATGGCACGACCTTGCTGGATAACACTCTGTTTACCTACGGTTCTGGACTCGGCGACGGTTCGACCCATCAATACAACGATCTGCCGATCATCATGGCGGGTGGTGGCAAGACCACGAAAACCGGCCAGCACATCAATATGCCAGAAGGCACCCCGCTCGCGAACCTCTGGTTAACGCAGGCCCGCATGATGGGGTTGGAGATAGATCGGTTCGCCGATAGCTCGGGAGAAATTGCGGCGGTGAAGGCCACTTGATGGCGTTTCGGAAACGGATCGCCGGGTGGTTCTAGTGTATCCCGTGCAACAGACCTTGCTTTACGGACGCCGAATTTTGCGCAAGTTCAAGTCGCGAGGAAAGAAGGAAGCGAGCTTCGTGGCTGACGAGCTACGCAGAAATTGTGGAAAAGGCGGGATCCATCCGATCCGAACGCGCTGCGGCAAAAATAGAACAACCTCTAAAATAACCGGAATGTGCAGTCCGTTGGACGGGATACACTAGTGACCACCACGCGTTTATCATCGACACCTGGGCTTACTGAGGGACTCCAGCGCCGAATTTATTGGGTTTGCAGAGGAGCTTTTTGTCGTTGGCGACTCGGGCACATTTTCGGCAGATATATTCTGCCGCTCTAGTGGATAGCAGTTTCTGGGCGTGTTTTTCGAGGTCGCGTTTTCCTAGATCGCAGAGAGTGTTGGCCATGCGAAAAGGTTCGACGGCGATTGGCGGAGCTGAGTTCGAAAAAACGCCTCCGGTTTCAACGCGGGACCCCGAGCCTTAGCTCGATGCAGGCAGTAGTTGCATCATCCGATCGAGCGCGTGGCGATAGAACCAGGCGCGGCGGTCGAAGTCTTGTTGTCTCCCAGCGTGGACGACGTTATCGAGCATTTGGCGGATTTGGGTGTCGATGTTGTCCATCTGGGAGAGGGAAAGGATGCAGCCTTCGTAGATGTCGGCGCAGGCTTGGATGGCTCCCTGATTGTAGAGGGGGACGCCTTTGGAAATGGCTTCGGTGATGAGGGCGACGGCGTTGGGGCTGTCGGCGCTAGAATCGGTCGGACATTCGTCGCAGGATTTGGTGGCTGTAGCCTGGTCCATGGCGCAATCGGATTCGCAAGCCGCGGTCTTGATTTCGCAGCCTGCTTTGCAGCAGTCGCTCTTTCCACAGGTTGCGGTTTCCGGGAAGCCGATCACAGAGCTGATGACGTGGATGGTGCCGTTTCCGCCATCGATGCCAGCGGTGCGAATGACGGAGCCGTTGACGGTGAAGAGGCCGTCGTTGATGGCGAACTTGAGCGGTGTTCCGCTAAGGGTTTTGGCGGAGCCGGCGTTGAGGGCATCACCGGCGGTGACGTTTCCGGCAACGACGTGCGCGGTGAGGAGGTCTTTCAGTTGCTGGCGGTTCTCTTTTTTGAGGAGGCTTTCGACGGTTCCTTCGGGAAGAGCGGCAAAGGCTTCGTCGGTAGGCGCAAAGACGGTGAGTGGCGCTTCGCCTTCGAGAGCGGAATCGAGGCCCGCGGCTTTCACGGCGGCCAGGAGCGTAGAAAACGCACCGGCACCTGCGGCGGTGGTGAGCACGGTTTGACGTTTGGGTGCGGGGAGGAGAACACGATCAATCACGTGGATGGTGCCGTCGGCGCATTCGATATCGGCATCCAGAAGGGTGGCTTCGTTGACGCGGATGCGACCCTCGGAAAAGGCGACGTTGAGTGGTGTCCCTTCAACGGTTTTCACCTTGGCGTCCCCGAGAGCCGATGCGAGATCGAGCGACCCGGGGTGGACGTGGAGCGAAAGGATGGAGACGAGCCGCTGCTTGTTTTCCGGCTTGAGCAGGTCTTCGAGGACTCCTTCGGGCAGTTTGGCGAAGGCTTCGTCAGTCGGGGCGAAGACGGTCAGTTTGTTGTCCCACTGAAAGAAGGTGGTGAGGCCGGCGGCGTCGAGAGCTGCTTTGAGGGTGTTGAATCGACCATCGGCAACCGCAGTAGCGATAAGGGGTTGAGGACCGGTCGCTTTGGTTTCCTTCGTTACCGGCTTCCGCGCCGTGAACTCTCCCTGGCCTTTCCCGTAGGTGCGGATCCAGTCGATCTGGAGTTCGAAGGGGCCGCTCTTCTTGTCGCCGAGGAGAATCCCAACCCGACCGATGGCGGCGGGATTGAGCGTTTCGTCGGGAAGATCGCGACCGCGCCATCCGCCTTTGAACTCGGAGAACGGCACTTTGACCTGCTGCCATTTGCCTTTCTCGGTCGAGAACGTGCCGGAAAATGAGACGGGCATGCCGCGATAGGTGGCGTCGGATTCGACCCGAAACTGGTATTTCCGACCGTCACCCTTCACCAGCAGGAGGATCCCGAGGTCGTTGCTCAGGTTCAAGTCCAGCGCCTTGCTTTCCACCAGCGAAAAGCCGCCGTTGTTTTCCAGGGAGAGAGTCCCGGAAAAGGTTAGGATCCCGTCTTTGGCAACGGACATCGCTCCTTTTGAAAGCCCGCCCATGACGCCGTCGTTCACGATTTGCCAGCCCATGCTTTTTTCATCCGAATCAAACTCGGTGATGGACTGTCCGCGCCAAGCTCCCGGATCGGCTTCGTCTGCGGCGTGAAGTGGAGTGGAGAGCGATGTCGCCAACAGGGCGGAGGCAAAGACGGCGAGGGTGAAGACGGGCGGTTTCATTTAGGAGGTTACGAAGGGGAGCTGGGAACGGACGAAAGGATTGGTCCGCTTTTGGTGGCTGGTGTGGTTTCAAGGAAATGGGCGCTCTGAGTGAGCGCCCATTTC
>CAYGQD010000186.1:0-14374 GCA_964351855.1 uncultured Verrucomicrobiales bacterium | reverse complement strand
AGTTTCTGGCAGAGGAAGACGTGCGAAAGGAATATCCCTGCTATGTCCTCGCTCAGCAAACCACTGAGCAGTGGAACGCTGCCGACCTTGCGAACATCAAGGAGATCGTGGCGGGTTTGCCCTCGGCTGATCAGGATCGGATCTACATTCTCGGTCATTCCATGGGCGGGCACGGAACCTACATTCTGACCCAACTCGATCCTGACTATTTTGCGGCAGCGGCTCCATCCGCCGGGAGCGGATTGAAGACGACACCGAGGTTCGTTGATGTCGAGAAAATTAAGGATATCCCCTTCTGGATCTTTCACGGGGACGAAGATCCGAAATGCCCAATCGAATACGATCAAAAGATTTTCGCGAACATGAAAGAGGTTGGCGGGAACATGAAATTCACGACCTGGGCGGGTGATAATCACGGAGGAAATGTCGCCCTCAAGATGTTCACGGGAGGTAAAAACGGCACCACCGAACTGAGCAGCGATCGCTGTGACCCGGAGCCGGTCTTTATGAAATGGCTCTTTTCTCAAAAGCGCTCGTCTGCCGCGAGTTCCTGAGCGATACTTCGGAGGAGCAGCGCCTCCTCGCCTTTCGGGTCCTGCGTGCGGCCGGGCAAGATGTCATCGCCCTGACCGGGGAAATGATTGACGACCCACACGCGGCGGTCCGGCGGGAGCTCGCTGTTTCGCAGCGTGACCTTGACGATGAGAAAAAACTTCCGCTCGTGATCGAGCTTTTTGCCTCGGCTGACGGAGAAGATCGCCACTATCTCGAGGCCTGTGGTCTTGCCGCTGAGGACATTGAAACGGAGGTCTGGACAGCTCTCAATGAGGCACAGGGCGAGGCCCCATTGGATTGGTCGGCGGCACACGCCCGGCAAACCTGGCGTCTCCTTCCCGAGCCAGCTGTAGCGGACTTGATCGTCCGCGCCACGGCGGACACCTTGTCATTGGAGGATCGGAAACTGGCAATGGAAACCCTCGCCTTCATCGGGAACCGGGAAGCCGTCGCGACCATCGCTGACCTCGCCTCCGGCGAAAGTGATTTGTCCGTCGATGCCGCCTGGTGGATGATCAATCGCGGCCTCACCGAGTGGGCTGCTTTTGGCACGCGTGAACTGCTCAAGGAGCGCGGTATCTACGATTCGGAAACGATCGTGCTCCAGTCGTCGACGGTCCCTGAACCAGTTGGCGAAACGCAACTACCTTCACCGCAGGAGTTAGTGAAAATGACCGGAGTTCCAGTTGCAGGCAAAGCACAGGCGATGCGCTGCGTAATGTGTCACCAGATCGACGGAGTCGGCGTCGAGTTTGGTCCCGATCTTCACTCGTGGGTCGCCAACCAGGGGCTGGAAGCCTTCTACGAGGCGGTGATTCATCCCTCGGCCGGAATCGCTCACGGCTACACCGGAACGGCGATCACTTTGAACGACGGGTCTGTCATTGAAGGCCTCGTTTTCAGCAAACTTGATCCCGTTGTCGTCGTCTCAACTGGCGGACTTGAGCAGCTAGTGCCACAGGATCGAATCAAGCGCATGAAGAAGATGGGGAACAAGTCGCTCATGTTTTCGGCCGATCAACTTGGCTTCACAGCTCAGCAACTTGCCGACTTGGCGGCCTACCTGGAAACCTTTTGATCCCTTCCCTGTAGGGCAATGCGTATTCACGATGCCTTTCTGAAAACCAAATCTCCTCGCTGCATCGGCTACATTTCCACTTAAAATACTCCAGATCGTTGATCAATTGCCGAAAAACGGAAACAACCTCATAAGCTCCTCCGGCGAAGGCTGACGCCCGTATTCGCTGACTTCGAACGTCTCCGCGAACTGAACCGCCTGACCCGCTTCCTCGCCATAAAGCTTCACGAGCAAATCGCGATATTGGTCAGCCTCTTTTCGCTGTCGGCCGGACCAACGCCTCTCCAGCCAAAAGCGGCGGGCCGCCTCATCGCTCGCGGGAGGAGCAGAAGAGATGCCGGCGCGACCTTCATAAACCTGCGACGTGATCTCGTGCAGGCCGTCGAGCTTTTGGTCGAAGACATCGTCGAGAGCCACCGCGATGTCCGGTTCAAAGGGGCGTGGAGTGGTGAAATGGTCGCTCGTGAAGAGAAAGACCGGCATTTTCTCCAGCGCCGGGACATCGGGGCAGAACCGCCGGGCGGTGACTAGAAAGGAGGAATCCTGGATCAGCTGAGCAGCCGCACGGTGGTCAGGGTGATAGTCCGATAAGCGATGCCCGACCACGACGTCGGCGCGCCATTCACGAATGACGCGGATAATCAGCTTTCGCGTTTCCAGATCCGGAACGAGTTCCCCGTCGTGAATATCCAAAACCTGGGCAGTCACGCCGAGTTTTTCGGCGCAAGCCGCGACTTCGGCAGCACGTCGCACGGCGATCTCCTCGCGCGTGCCGATTCGGTCGCTCAGATCACCGTTCGTCGCCGAGACAAGCTTCACATGATGTCCAAGTCGCGCCCATTTCACCGCCGTGCCGCCCGCCTTGTATTCGGCGTCATCCGGATGCCCTCCGATCACGATGATTCGTAACTTTCCATCGGGATCGGCTGACGCGCCAAAGGGAATGAGTAGAAAAACAGTAAGAAGTGTGAGGGCAAATTTCATGGGTTATTATTCAACGACCGAAATATCAATCCGCCAACTCCGAACCTGTCGAGAAACCTCAGGCGATGATTTCTTTGAGGTGTCCCGTGCCGTCACCATCTTCTCCAAAGGACTTCTCGAACAATGCCGTGACGTTTTTCGCGTCAATGACGATCAACAACCCAATTATCGAATCCGCGCTCTCCAGGTCAGTTTGGATTTCGATCAAATGTCTGGAAACTTACAATAATTCCAGTAAATTCTACTACATGCGAAATGAGATGCCGCAGAGAACAAACTATATACTGGTTGATTATGAAAATGTACAACCAAAGTCTCTTGAATTGATTGCCAACGGACCGTTCAAAGTCTGTGTTTTTATTGGCGCTCAACAGGCCCGGATTCCTGCTGATTTTGCTACAGAGATGCAATCCTTTGGTTCAAAGGCCGAATACATAACAATTGCAGGTAGTGGGCGGAACGCGTTGGATTTCCACATCGCCTTCTATATCGGCCAGATTTCCCGCGAAGATCCAAATTCGTATTTTCATATCATTTCAAAAGATAAAGGCTTTGATCCGCTGGTGACCCATCTCAAATCGAAAGGGGTGTTGGCAAAGCGATCCGAAGAGATCTCAAAGATTCCCCTTTTTCAGGAAAGTCCCGAACTATCAAAGCGGGAAAAATACGACACTGTTGTAAAAAGGCTGATTAGCATGAAAAAGTCAAGGCCGCGCACTTTGAAATCGCTGGTATCGACGATTCAATCTACCCTCCAAGGTAAGATCACTTGTGAAGAAGCGGAACGATTTGTTCAATCGCTTCGTAGTAAGAAATATGTCGAAGTTCAGGGCAGCAAAGTCAGCTACAAACTGGAGGGCTAGCCGTCTCAGGCGATGATCTGTTTCAAAACTCCCGTGCTGTCCCCATGACGCTCGGCTTCGACGCCGATTCCGTGTAGCATCGTTAGCCAGGCATTGCAAAGCGGGGTGTCGTCTGGCACGACGATGTTTTCTCCCAGCTTGATCCCTGCGCCGCCACCGGTGAGGATGGTTGGGCAATTCGAGAGTTCGTGGCCGCTGCGGATGTTGCTGCCGTAGGCCAGAGCGATGTTGTCAAACAAGCGACTGCCGTCTGCTTCTTTCGTTGCCTTCAGTTTATCGATCAGCCTAGCAAGCAATTCGCTATTGGTGAGGTCACGCTTTTGAGAAGCAGCCAATTTCTCACCTTTGGTGGTAATATAATGGCTCATGTCGTGCGGATGAACATCGACACCGATACTTCTCAGGAAGATACCTCCTCCGGGTTGGCGATAGGAGATAACTCGCGTGCTGTCCGTCTGAAATGCGGCGACGAGCAGGTCGTACATCAGGCGCACCTCTTCTTTGCCCTCAAGTCCCTCACGCGGCTCAGAGATTGGTGCATCTGGGCGCGCAACCCCAATCCATTTTTCCTCTTTGCTCAGGCGCGTCTCAATATCGCGGATGCTTTGGAAGTATTCGTTGAGCTTTTCGGTATCATCTTTGCCGAGGCCGCGTTGCAGCGAGCGGGCGTTCTCCAGCACGGTATCGAGCACGCTGCGTTTCTCGACGAGACGGGCTTTTTGCTCTTCGATTGGTGTTTCGTCGTTCGAAAAGAGACGATGGTAGGCCGCCACGGGGTTATCTAAACCGGCGATGGGTTTACCGTTCCGATCCCATCCCATCGAGAGTCCCGGTCCGTGCCCGGAGGCTTCCCCGCTTTCGCCGCCAGCATTGAGCTGGAGCGAGGAAAATCGGGTGTGCATCCCAAGTTGCTCAGCTGCGACCTGATCGGCTGAGATGGAGTTGTGCATGCTTTGCCCTGGCTGAGCAAATTTGTTCGCTCCAGAAAGCCACCACGTGCTGCCAGCATGACCTTCAACAGCGTATTTGTTCCACAGGCCTTGGACGATCGAGAAATCCTCTTTGTGGCGGGCGAGTGGTTTCAGTCCAACGGGAAGCTCGTAATCCGGGCCCGGCGTTTTACTGTCGGGATACCAAGTCTCCTCGGTGATTCCCCAGCCGAAGCCAAGAAAGACGAGGCGCTTTGGAGGCGTCGCGGGTTCGGCAGCGGAGGCGAAGCGGCGGAAACCGAGAGATTCGAGAACGGGGAGGCCGATCAGTGCGGTGCTGGATTGGAGAAAGCGGCGGCGGTTTTTCATGAGGATTTGGAAAGGCTACTTGCTGTGAAATTCTTTGCTACGGATAATCGCGTGGAGAAATTCACGAAACGCAAAGTCTTTTCCCTCGGCTTGATCAACCACGGCGGTGATGAGCGTTTCGTCGCTGAACCCCACGGTTCGCCCTAAAGCGTACTCAATCAATCCCTCCGCGATACCACGCGCGAAATCCTCTTCTTTGGAGGCAAGGATATCCCGTAGCTCAAAGTAGTCGTTGAACTCGGGGCCGTGGTGAAGCTTGCCTGCGGGATCAATGGTCCACGTCTTCTCTGCTCCCTTCACCGGCTTCCCATCGTCATCTTTCACGACGTAGGTATTCTCGGTGCGCCAGGTGCCGACCGCATCGAAATTCTCCAGACCCATTCCAATTGGATCGATCCGGCGATGGCAACTGGCACACTGGGCTTCTTCCTGATGCGCTTGCAAACGTTCTTCGGTGGTCAGGACTTTTCCCGCGAGGCGCGCGATTTGCGGAATGTTCGCAGGAGCGGGTGGTGGAGGATCGTTGAGGATTTTTCGGAGCACCCAGGCTCCACGTTCGACCGGGCTGGTTTCCTCTCCGTTGCCGCCCATCAGGCTGACCGCAGCCATGCCCAACAGACCCCCGCGAGGAGAATCCGAGGCGAGTTTGGCTGGGCGAAACTGATCCCCCGTCACACCCTGGATGCCGTAGTATTCGGCCAGCACAGCGTTGATCACAGCAACGTCGGATTTGAGTAAATTCTTAATACTCCGATTCTCCCGAAGGAGGTAAGCTATGGTCTCGTAGATTTCATTTCTCGCCGCAAGCTTCGTGCTATTGTCGAATCGAGGATGCTTCTCGAGATTCACCTGGAAGAAGTCGAGCCGATCGAGACCGAGCCATTGGTAGGTGAAGGCATCGCTGAATCCTCGGGACCGTGGACTATCGAGCAATCGCGTGGTTTGCTCGGCAAGCACATCCGGTTTTGCCAATTCACCTTGTTCAGCCAATTTTCGCAGTTCGGAATCCGGCTGCGATCCCCAAAGAAAATAGGAAAGCCGCGTCGCCAATTCGATATCGGTTAGGGCTCGTGGTTTCGATTCCAACGACGGTTCCGCAAGATACAAAAACATCGGTGAAGAGAGTACAATCGCCAGGCTATCCTTCAGCGCAGCCACCGGATGATTGCCAGCGCGGAGGCGAGTCTCGTATTTACGAACCAACCCATCGATGAATTTCGAGCCCGGCTCTTTCCCGCGAAACGCCTCCTTCGCGAAACGCTCGAATGAACCGCGCACTGCCTCCAGTGAAGGCGCGGCGAGGTCTTTGGCTTTCTCATCCAGAGGCAGTTCTCCCAGCATCGCAAGCCCCGGTGGTTTGGTGCGACCCGCATCCGGAATCCGCTCAATCTCCAACCAGTCAATCCATAACGCGTAGCTTCGACCCATGCCGATCTCCATTTCCTTCGCTCCTTCTCTGTGGAGGCGACGGGTCACCAGATAGTGATCATGCGTCCCTTTTTCGCGCAGATACAGGGTGCGATCAGCACGCTCGGCATCGCCATCGCCAAACGCGAACGGGATCTCGATAACCTGTGGCCCGTCCATCGTCCCGGTGACCTCATGAACGCTCAGCGCCTGATTCCCACGTGGATTGACGCCAAACTCGATAAAGCGCCGATCCGACGTCCCCTTCCCGGTGACCGCAGCCCGAACACGGACCATATAATTCCCTGCGGGCCATTTGACTCCCGATGGATAACTCCAGGGTAATAAGAAGGTGATCGCGCCATTCTCCAGAACGGAAGGATGCTCCGTTGGGATCGCAAGATACATCCCGGTATCAATAGCGGGCTGCTGAAGATAGTATTGGTGATAAGGAAGCCAATACGCCTTGAGCGCGCTATTCGCCTTGTCCGCGTTGTTCTCTTTTGTCTCAAACCCGAACGATTCCGGAGAAGGGGCACCGGGAATCTGTTTCCACAAACGCCTGAAGTTGCCTTCGTGGTTGTTCACCTCCTCGCGAAGCTTCGCCACGATCGCGGCGTTCTCCGGACGTGCGGCAGCCTCCTCCAATCCGTTTACCCACTTCTCGGCCCGCGCTTGGGCATCGATTTGCCACTCAACATGCTTGGCCACCTTCTCTGAAATCGCCTCCGTTTCATAGCGCCAAATTCGCTCCTCCGCAGCTGCCAGTTCTCTGGCGAATGCCAGATCCAATGCGTTCCGGCCCAAGGCGAGGTATTGCTCGAACTGATTCGCCGACATGAACAGATTGGAACCGACCGTATCGAAGTTTCCCGACCCGCTGTCGGACGGAAGCTCGCCGACGGGAATTTCCACGCCGAGTAACTCACGAAGCGTACTCTGATATTCGCGCCGATTCAGCCTCCGCATCGTGATCGCACCCTTTTGATCCGCCAACAACTTCCGCGCCGACACCATCGTGTTCGCGAGATCATCGAGGAAATTCGCCTTTGCAGCATCCGACAAGGGCTCTTCATCCTCCGGCGGCATCTCGCCGGAATTGAGCGCATCGAGAATCTTCTGCCAGCGCTCCGCAGTCACGATATCGCTGATATCGAACGACAGGTCATCCAGCCGAACCCGGCCCTTCTGCTTATCCGCGTTGTGGCACTTGGTGCAGTGAGATTCGAGCATCGCACGGTGCTCAGTAGGCATGGCGACGTCTCGGGCCGAAACCGGCAGAACCAGCAGAGCAACAAGGAGGATGGTGGAAAATAGTCCGCGAGAGATAGTCATGAGAAATTGTGTTTAGGCAACGATCTGTTTCAACACCCCCGTGCTATCTCCATGTCGCTCAGCCTCGACCCCGATTCCCTGCAGCATTGTCAGCCAAGCATCGCAGAGCGGGGTGTCTTTCGGCGCGATGATGTTTTCCCCTAACTTGATCCTAGCACCGCCACCGGTAACCAGGGTTGGGCAATTGTTTAGGTGATGCCCTGAACGAATGTTGCTGCCGTAAGCCAAGGCCATGTGATCGAAGAGGCGACTACCATCGGCCTCTTGGGTAGCTTTGAGCTTGTCGATCAACCCGGCAAGCAACTCGCTTTGAGCCGTATCGCGACGCTGAGAGGCGTCGAGCTTTTCCCCGCGTGTTGTAGCGTAATGGCTCATGTCATGCGGAAAAACATTGACCCCGATGCTCGTTAGCAGGGTGCTGACGGGCTGGCGGTAGGTGATGACTCGCGTGCTGTCCGTCTGGAACGCGGCAATCATCAGGTCATACATGAGGCGAATCTCTTCCTTGCCTTCGAGGTCCGGCTTCGGCTCTTTGAGCGGAGCATCGGGACGGGCAACACCGATCCATTTTCTTTCCTTGCTCAGCCGCGTTTCGATATCGCGGATTCCCTGGAAATATTCGTCCAACTTCTGGTTGTCATTTCGACTAAGCCTGCCTTGCATGCTGCGAGCGCTCTCCAAAACGGTGTCGAGTACACTGCGTTCCTCGGCGAGACGAGCTTTTTGCTCCTCGATTGGCGTGCTGTCATTCGAAAAGAGACGGTGGTAGGTTTCCACCGGGGTATTGAGCCCGGCGACTGGTTTTCCGTTGCGATCCCACGCAAGCGATAGACCCGGACCGTGTCCAGAACCACCCGCGCTGTCGCTACCACAAAGTTGGAGCGAATTGAAACGGGTTTGGATACCGAGTTGTTCCGCAGCGACCTGATCGGCGGAAACGCTATTGCTGAAGCTTTGCCCTGGTGCCGCATAGCGGTTGGCTCCGGTGAGCCACATGGTGCTACCCCAGTGTCCTTCGTTGGAATACTTGTTCCATAATCCCTGAACGATGGAGAAATCCGACTTGTGACGTTCCAGCGGCTTCAATCCTTTTGGCAGGACATAATTGGGACCGGTGGTGCTGATGTCAGGATACCAGGTCTCTTCGGTGAGTCCCCAGCCAAAGCCGAGGAATGCCAGACGTTTTGGCGGGGTTGGAGGTTCGGCCGCAGATGCGAAGCGGCGGAAACCGATGGATTCGAGGAAAGGAAGCGCAATCAACGCAGTCGTAGATCGCAGGAAGTGGCGTCGGGTTTTCATTATGGAGGGTTTACCGCGTTATCGAGTTTGGAAGGATTGGCTTTGGGCAACAGCGTGGACAAAATCTCGAATCGCAAATTCGTTTTTGTTCGTGAAGGTAAGGATATCCTGGATCAATTCCTCGTCACTAAACCCTACGTTTCGACCGAGGGCATATTCCAAGAGGGCCTCGCAGAAGCCACGAGCGAAGTCGCCTTGCCGCGATGCAATGATATCACGCAGTTCAAAGTAATTGGCAAATTCCGGTCCCTTGTAGAGCGCTCCTGCGGGGTCAATTTCCCAGGTTTTCTTCGAATTTGGCACGGGCCGACCGTTGTCATCTTTCAGTTCGTAATGATCTTCGGTTCGCCATGCACCTACCGCGTCAAAATTCTCCAGGCCGAGACCTACGGGATCTATCTTGCGATGGCAACTGGCACACTGCGCTTCTTCCTGGTGAACTTTGAGCCGTTCGCTTGTGGTAAGAACCTTGCCAGCGAGACGCGCAATCTGCGGCACGTTGGCTGGTGCGGGCGGCGGCGGATCATTGAGGAGCTTGCGCAAAACCCACGTGCCGCGCTCGACTGGACTGGTTTCGTCGCCATTGCCTCCCATGAGACTGATCGCGGCCATCCCTAACAGACCACCACGAGGCGAATCGACAGGAAGCGGCACTTTGCGGAACGATCCACCCTCGACGCCGTCGATACCGTAGTAATGCGCCAACACCGGGTCGATTACCGTGTAATCTGCCTTGAGCAAATCAGAGAGGCTGCCGTTTTCCCGAAAAAGATGCGCCACGGTTTCGTAGATCTCCTGCCGCGCTGCGAGCTTGGTTGCGTTATCGAAATGTGGATGCTTGTCCAGATTCACCTGGAAAAAATCGAGCCGGTCCAGGCCCAGCCACTGATCACAAAACGCTGTAATGAAGTCCCGGAAACGCGGATCCGCCATGAGCCGGTCTACCTGCTTCGCGAGGACTTCCGGTTTGGCTAAATCACCGTTCACCGCGAGTTTTTGAAGCGCGGCGTCCGGCGGGGATCCCCAGAGAAAGTAGGACAACCGGGTGGCGAGTTCGGGTTGTGTCAGGGTTCGTTTCTCACCATCTTCGGAAGGCTCGAAGAGGTAGAGAAACTGGGGCGAACTGAGAATCACTGCCAGGGTGTGCTTGAGCGCACCGGGGTGAGCGTCCCCGGCCGAAATCCGTGTGTGATAAATTTTCGCCAAACCATCGAGATAAGATTTCGTCGGTGATTCTCCACGAAACACCGCTTTTGAAAATCGTTCCAGCCCCAGTCGGACGGCTTCCTCGGTTGATTCATCAGAAGGGTCCACCAAGTCACCTAGGGCACCCATTCCCTCTGGCAGAGGCTCGTCGCTCTGTGGCACACGTTCGATTTCCATCCAGTCCACCCAGATCGAAGCCAGAACTCCAATTCCGTTCTCCTTTCTTGCCGCGTTGAGCACCCGCCGGGACTGCGTAAAGTGATCGGATGTGCCTTTTTGGCGAATGTATAATTGCCGATTTTCCCTGGAGGTGTGTGCGCTAGTCAGGGTAAGCGGAAACTCAATGATCTGCGGATTGTCGATCGTTCCCGTGACCTCATGCGTGCTCATAATCTGGCCGTGTCGCGGAAAGATACCGAACTCAAAGAAGCGCCTTTCCCGGGGCGCATCGTCCGCATGGGCGGCGCGAATACGCACACGGTATTTTCCAGGCAAGGTCTCCTTCCAGGCCCACGGGACGAAGAGGGTCATCGCATCGTTCGTGCTCAGGCTGTAGGCCGGGCCACCGACTCCAACGCCCGTCCAGGTCGTGATCCAGGCACCAGTTTCCCGGTGAGGCAGATCGAGCAGGTACTCATGATAGGGCCGCCACGCGCCGACTCCTTCATCGGTGGAATACTGAAAGGCACGGTTTGCCTTGTCGGCATTGTTCTCCTTGGTGTTGAAGCCAAACTCTTCCGGCGCGGGCGCACCCGGAATCTGCTTCCACATTCGCCGGAATTCCCTGTCGTTTTTGGCTTCCTTACGGAGCTTGGCCACGATCTCCGCATTCTCCGGTCGCGAAGCGATCTTCTCCACCGCTTCGGCCCATTTTTTAGCTCGGGCGGTCGCATCCAGCAGAACCGCATAGGATTTGTGAAAGTGTTCGTTCGTCGATTCCGGTTCAAAACGAAACGACTGCTCCACGTATCTCACCGCATGCCATCCAAACGCTTCATCCACCGCCTTCAAGCCCAGAGCACGGTATTGCTCGAACTGATGGGCCGACATGAAGAGATTCGTCCCCACCGTATCGAAACTCCCGGAACCCACATCCGATGGGAGTTCGCTCACCGGAATTTCTACCCCCAGCAATTCCCGGAGCGTGTTCTGGTATTCCCGGCGATTCAGACGACGCATCGTGATAACGCCACCCTGATCGCTGAGCTTTTTCCGCGCTTTGACCATAAGGTTGGAGAGATCATCGAGAAAGTCCGCCTTCGCGGTATCCGGCAAGGGATCCTCATCCTCCGGCGGCATTTCGCCGGAATTAAGGGTGTTGAGGATCTTTTGCCAGAGTTCAGCCGTTTGGATGTCGGTGATGGTGAACGACAGGTCGTCGAGCCGAACGCTCCCCTTCTGCTTGTCGGCGCGGTGGCACTTCGTGCAGTGGGATTCGAGCAGCACGCGGTGTTCGGCAGGCATGGAAACGTCCACCGCCTGGGCGTTGGCGAATGGCAGAACTGAGACAGCAAAAAGGAAGATGAATGGAATTCGCATCACTTGAAAATGTAGGTATCGGGCATCGCTTTTTTCAATTTGTCCACACCGTCCCAGGTCAGTCCAGTCCCCCGGACGGATAACTTCTCCAGAAAGGTCATTGCGCTCAGGGCTTCCACAGAAGCATCGGTGAGGTTCTGTCCGCGAAGCCGCAGTTCCCGAAGTTGCTTCATCTTCTGGAGTGAGGTTGAGCTAATGCCTTCGTCAGTGATCCCCGGGCAGTAGGAAATGTAAAGGTTCTCCAGTGCGGTAAAACCAGCCAGGGCGGGCAGGGATTCATTTGTGAGGTCGTTGAATTCCAGACCGAGGGTCGCCAACTTCTGCGCACGTTTCGCGAGTTGCGCCAGGCCGGGGCCGCTGATGTTGTTTTGCTTTAGGCCCAGATTGGTGACCGTGTCAGGCAAGTGAAGATGAGCGAGAGTGTCGTCGGAAAGTTCGCTCGCAAAGATTTCCAGGCTTACTAGCGAAGGAAGCGACGCCATTGCTTTGAGTGCCTCTTTGGTGATGGTGGCATGGGTTAGGGTGAGATACTTGAGTCCTTCCCAATTGGCGAGCTGCTCGATTTCGGCGCCAGTGATCTCGCCATGACCGAGGGTCAGTCGGTGCAGCCGGGCACACGCCGCCAGATGCGTCACAGCTTCGGCGTCAACCTCGCAGGGCAACGCAAGGGTGCTGAGTTGCGGGAGCTTCGACAGGTGAGCGAGATGATAGGACGAGATTTGCGCATCGAGCAGGTAGAGGCCTTGCAGAGCTTCCGACCCGGCAAAGTAGGCCAGTGATCTCCCCGTCACGCGTGGCCGGTCCGGGCTCGATGTAAACTCTGGAAAACAATACATCGGCTCGGGATGACCTTGCTTCGTCCAACGCTCGATTGGATCGACTCTCAGATAGCGAAGCATCGGCAGCGCCGCGAGCGACTTCATACCGTCGTCATCGATGTGCGGTTCGTAGAGATCGACCGCCGTCAAGTCCTGTGTGTGCTCGGTGAGCGCGATAAGTTCGTTGTTGATATTCGGCCCCCAGAGGCCGACGTACCACAACTTCGGCGGATGTTCGCTCGTCCACCGCATCCGCGTGAACGGCCTTGGCTTGCCCGGAAGTAAGCTGGCCTCGAACAGCCGTTCCACCGAACGCTTCATTTCCGGCGAGGTCAGTCCGTCAGGCGCGATCCCGAATGGCACCAGAGTTTTCGCTGGCTTCGGCTTGGTCGCGTTTACCGCGTCGGTTTTGTTCGTTTCTTCCGCGAAAGCGCCAGTTGTTGCCGCAATCGCGGCAAAAGTGATGAAGTAGAAAGCTAATTTCATAAAGAAGCCGAATTTGTGGCTAGTTTGGTTCCGTTCGCAGCGTGACTCTAACATCATCCGCAAACTGCCCATCAAACTGAACCGCAGGAGGAGTGCTGCCATATTCCCGCGGGGCCCGCTGGTCGCCAAGATGCAGTCCGATGAGGAGAAACCGCGCCCCTCGCGGTAGACGCATTTCGAGACGAATTGGGTGCCACGATCCCTGTGAAGATAGTGCGTCGCGACGGCGGGCTGAGGCAAGTGCGAATTCCTCCATTCGCCGTGGAGTGCCGATCAAAGCCCGCCATTCGTCGCCATCCTGAGGCACGGCATCGAACGCATTCAGGGAAATGCTTCCCACGAATCGACCCGACTCCTCAAATTGCACGGAGCCGAACGCGGCCTCCACCATCACAATCGAGTCTTCTACCGCGATCACCGCAGCTTGCTCGTGCAAATCAATTACGCGGTAAATGTCACCGACATAGCCAACAGGGTTTTCCTTCCCTTTGTAATCCGCGCGCCTAAAGCGAAACATTCGCTTGCCATCTACGGGCGTGACTTCCGAAAACGCACCCGAATCCACAATCTCCGCAAAATCTCCGCCCCACGCATCCGACTCAACAGGCCCGCCAGCTGGTATCGGGCTGTTTCCCGACTCAAAGCTGTCTTGAAACAGTGTCAGGATCGTTTCCCGCCCCGATTCGCTCGCCGCCCAGATCATCGAAGTGCAAAACACGCCAAGCATCAAACCCGCCGCCGCAGCTGCGAATGGCCGGGCGAAAAAACTCGCCGGCTTCATCGAAATCGGCTGGGTAACCGCCGCCTCCGAACTCAGCCGCTGCAATCGCATATCAGCATGGCAGGCCCGGCGATAAAGATCCCGCACCTCGCGATCTTCTTGCATCGCGGTATTCAACTCGGCAAACTCAGCTTCGGACAACTCGTCCAGCAGGTGCAGTTCGATCATCCGCCGCCAACGGTTCGAATCCGGCTCAGGTGGTTGGTTTTCCTTCATTTTAAGATTGCTCCAGAAGTTGATGCTCCACACAAATTCCCAGCTTCTCACGAAGCCGCCCGATTCGCTTGTAAAGGCTGTTTACGCTACGCCCGCACTGCTCCGCCATTTCTGTCACTCGCCCGCGCCCTGAGTATGGAGCCATCACCAATTCCCGCTCCGCTGAGCTTAGCATGGAAAGGCAGTGATTCAGCGCTTTCCATTCCGAGTGAAGCGCCTCCGCCGGTTGATCTTCCTCCTCCGTCGCCAGCAGCTGCAGAACGTCCTCGCTGAACACATGCCGATCCCGCGCCCACCGTTGCAGTGCCTTGAGCGCTTCGTAACGTACGATCACCTTCGCCCACGGCAAAAAACCGTCTTCATCCGCCATCTGATCCAGCTTGCGCCACATGACAACCGACGATTCCTGCAACACATCATCCACCCCCTCCCAGCTGGGCAGCAGCGTCCGTGCATAGGCGCGCAGGATTTCTTCATGCCGGAGAAATAGTCGAAGGAAATCGGGCTCG
>CAYGQD010000185.1:0-14420 GCA_964351855.1 uncultured Verrucomicrobiales bacterium | reverse complement strand
GTGTTGGTCGAGGTGCTCAACAGGGCTCCGCTGTAGTTTTGGTCGCCGATCGTTGTCATCGCCGCGCCATCGATTCCGATGGTTCCCGTAGCGGATACGGTGAGGCTGGAAAGTGCGACTCCGTTCCCGATGTTGCCATCGAACAGGACATCTCCCGCCGTGGCGGTGATTGACAGATTAGAGGGAGAAGCCACGTCTCCATCGTCATCCACGGTGCCTTGGAAGGTCACCGTGGAGGCGGTTAAGGTGGTGTCCGCTCCGAGCGTAGCCCCCGCTCCGTAGGTCTGAGCCCCGGTCGTCGCAACCGAAACGAAGGTCGAGCGCGGTGTCGTGGCCGCGAGGTAGTTTTGCTGCGCGTCGGCGTCGGTGAACACTTGGTTCAGGTAGAAGCGCATCACCCCGATCTTTCCGTCAAAAGCGGTGTAGGTATTGGCGGCATGGGGGCCGACCACACCACCGTTCACCCGCCCGAGACCGGAGTCGTCCGCATTGGCCCAGTCGGCATAGGCCAGGGCTCCGGTCGCGTTGCCCACTTGGGTGGATCCGTTGGCCACGAGGGGGCCGCCGTTGTGCCAGAGCTGGACGAAATCCCCGGTCCCGCGATCGATCGAGAAGATGATCTGCTGAAATTGGCCCGCCGAAAGGGGATCAAGCGTGATCGAAGCCGTCGCGATGGCCTCCGCCGTGGTGCTGCTGTCGCGGGTGTAGAGCGTCACGACATTGCCGTCGAGGAAGAGAACGGTGCCGTCCACATTGCTGCCGCTTGAACCGGTTTCGAAGAGGACGTGCCTGCCGGTGTAGTTATCCGCGCTGAAGATGATCTCGAAGGTGACGTTGTTATCGGTCGGGTTGTTGTCGATCGGGACAAACAACTCATTCTCGAACGCAAAGAGGGTGGCTCCATTGCCCGCTTCCGGGAAGTTGTAGGCCTTGGTCACGCCGAGGAAAACGGGATCGGTGACATCGACCGGAGTGACGACGGCGGTGCCGGCGAAATCCCACGAGGTCCGGGTCGACTGCGTGTTCACGGTCGATTGCCAGACGTTGTCATTGGCCCGGTCCAGCGCGGCATCCCAGTTCAACTGGAGAATTCCCGAGGTCACCGAAGCGGTGGCCATTCCAAAACGAGTCGCGGCGCTGCCCGAAGTATCGAGCGAGGTCAGAGGTGTGGGCGAGCCGACGAGATCACCGAACGTGGCCTGTCCGCTCGCGTTGACGGCGAGGCTCTTCGCCCCGTCGATCTTCCCGGTGAAGGACACATTTACGCCGTTGAGGATCGCGTCCCCTTCCAGCGTCACTGGCGCGTTGTAGGTCTGATCTCCGGTGGTGGAAACCGTGACATCACCGAGGAGGATGGACTCCACTCCGTCGAAGACGAGATTTCCGGATAGCGTCAGGTCGGAGGCAATCCGGACCGAGTCCGTCCCGGTCAAGGTGTTCAGGGTCAGACCGTTGTTTCCGCCGGTGATGTCGATCTCCACGGCATTGGCCCCGGATTGGGTGGCGCCTGCGAGCGCTTGAATCGTGGTCGCTCCGGCAGATTCGATCCGAATGATGTTTCCGGTTTGGGTGACGGTGAGGACGTCGTCGTCGGTGTTGGCACCGCTGATATCGGTGAAGACGATGACTCCGTTCACCACCGCGACGGTGCTGTCCGGGTTGGTAATGAGCGAGCCCTGACCGGTCACCGCGAAGGTGTAACTGGCTTCGTCCGGATCGTCGCTCGTCACGGTGACGATGGCGTCGTGGGCCCCTTCGGTCGCGGGATCGAAGGTCACCGTAAACGTCACGGAGCCTCCGGCGATGACCGTCGTCGCGGCGGGTTGAGTGATCGAGTAGTTCGTCAGATCATCGATTGCGACGATGAGCCCGTTCAAGTCGGTGGTGCCGACGTTCTGAATCGTGAAGGTCCGGGTTTCCATTCCTCCAGTAATGCCGACCGCGCCGAAATCGGTGTCATCCGCCGCTTCGGGTGAGGTATCGCCGGTCAGAATGGAGATGCCGTTGCCCTGGAGATTGATGTCCGGTGCCTCCAGTTTCAAGGTGACGGTGTCTGCCGCAAAGACGTTCACATCGACGACGTAGCCCGCCGCCAGAGTGGCCGGATTCGTGACGGTGTCGAACGCGTTGCTCAAACCGCCGGCGGAGGTGACGAGGGTGTAGGTGTGATCGTCCGCCAGGAGAACGCCGTCGGTGACGAGGAGCTTCGCATTGGCGAGATCGAAAGCATCGGTGAAGGACACCACCGCGCTGCTCCCCGCACCGGTTCCATCGACTTCCAGGTCGAGAACGAGTTTGCCGGTTCCTCCGAAAACGGGGCCCGCTCCGGTGGCGATGGTCGCGGTTTGGCCTGCGGCCAAGTCCAGGGTGACGTCATTGGTAGCGACGGTGAGGAGAATTCCCGTCCCGATCGCCAGGTCCGATCCGGCGACGTTGCGGATGGTCCCGCCGTTCCAGTTGAACTCCGCCGTGCCGGCGGCATTTCCCTTGTCCAGAGTGACGAATTCCAGGATGGCGGTGCCGTTCATCGTCAGGCTTCCCCGGGTATTGGCCGGGGTGGTCGAAAGAATCGGATTCGCCAGAATGACGGAGTTCGCGGTGAGCAAACCGGCCCCGAAAATCAGGAAGCCTTCCGCTGTGCCGACACCCTGGGTATGATAGCCGATCACCAGCTCGTCGATCGTGGCATTAAAGGTTCCGCCGGTGAAATCGACTGTCCCCACGGTGTTGGTTCCGGTGTTGACGTTGTTGTAGCCGATCAACAAATCCGCCGCCGCGCCGGACTTGCCCGCCAGATTCAAGGTGCCGCCGGCGGCGATGGTGATCGAGCCCCGCGCTTTCTGTCCGCCCACCTCCAGGGTGTCGGTGAAGAGGTGGTTGACGGTGGAACCGAAGAGAATCGCACTGGTGACGGAGGTATTTCCATCAGACGGAGAATCGCTCACTTCGATCCCGGTCGCCGTGATCGTGTTCGGTCCCGCGTTGGAGAAGGAGACCGTTCCAACCGTCCCGGCTCCTCCGCCACTGGCCGCCTTGCCGATGTCGAAGCGGTCCACGTTGATGGTGACTGAGGACGCACCGGTTAAGTCCACCGTGGCGATGGCTTCGGGCGAGTTGGTCCCGCTTTGGCGAGCCACGTAGAAGTCTTCCGTGCCGCCGCTGCCGATCCTGACATCACCGGAAGTGACCGTGAGTGAGCCAGTGTAACTCAGCTGGCTGGCCACGGCGCTGGTCGAGTTGACCACGTTGACACCGAGCGAAATATCGAGCCCGTTGTCCACGATTACCGATCCTTGAACCAGCTCGAGCGAGTTCGCGGTGACTCCGCCTTGGAAGGTGGTCGTTCCGAGGGAATCGATCACGAGCGTTCCCAAACGGGCCGTACTGCCGACACCGCCGGTCACGGTGATGGCTCCTCCACCCGGTTTAAGGGTCAGGTCCTGCGGCCCGTTGATTGAGCCGACCACGTTGATGGCGGAATTGATCGCGGTGGTGTCGATCGAGGACGCCGCTTCCAGCGTCACGTTTCCGGTGAGGATGACGATTCCCGAGGTGCTGATGTCGCCGGAGAGACCGATGTTCTCCGATTCCACCAGGAGCGGCCCGGTCACGGAGAGCGGTCCCAGAATGGTGACCTGATCCGCGCCGGAATCCGTCTGAAAGCGAATCCCCGCCGTGATGAGCGCCTTGTCCACCTGGACGGTGGTGCCGATGGAAGCGCCCACGAGGGTTCCGTCGATCAGTAGTCCAGAGGTGTCCGTGATTTCGTAGAAACCGCCGACTTCACGAATCGTGAGCCGGTCGTCCGAGCCACTGTTGATGTCCTTGATCAAAAGGCGGTCGTCCAGAATGACGAGGCCGGTGTCCGCTGTGGAAGTGGAAAAGGGATCGACGTCGGTGGTGAAGTTCCAGGTCAGGTTCCCGGTCATTCCGACAAAGTCGTTCGTCCCGTCGGTGAAGGCGGTGCCGTCGATCTCGATGTAGTAGCCGGTGCTCGGCTCCAGATCGAGAACCGGATCGATGATGACCCGGGTCGCGGCGTAGGTGAAACGGTCCGCGTTGGTGACGACGTCGAGCGTTTCATAGACGGAGTCATCGGCGAGGCGCTTGATGACGATGGTTCCGGTTCCGGCCAGGACGGATTGGTTGAACTCCACCGTGAGGTTTCGGAAGATGCTCACCGCGCCGTCGTCGTCCGCCGGAGTCAGGTTGACGATCGCCGGGGCCACCGTGACGAGGCGGATCTCTCCCGGCTTCTCGAGGTTCAACTCGTATCCGGGCGGAAGATTGAGCGCGGCGAATTCGCCGGTGAGCACCCCGGTGTAAGTGACCAGGGTGTAAAGTGCATCATCCGCCACGGAGAGCACGGAAACATCGAGAACTGTCCTCGAGATATCCAGGTTGCCGTTCACCACGAATCGGTCGCTGGTGTCATTGGCTCCGTCGATCCGGAATTCCAGCGTTGTCGCGGCGACTTGGCCGACCAAACTGGCAGGGAAGACGGCCGTGACCGGGTCTTGCTGAAGGATCCCGTTGCCGTCAATTAGCGAATTGATCGCCCCATCACTGCTGGGCAGGCCGAGGTTCACGTTCCCGTTCACCGTGAAGGTACCCACGGCAAGGCTTCCCAGTCCATCCTGACCGGGCTGAATCGTCGTCAGGATATCGGCCACCAGATCTCCTTGAAGGGTGCCGATCCCGCCAAAAGTCGGCATATAGATCGCCTTGGCACCGTCGTCTTCGCGGAGGCTCTGCACATCGACTCTGGTGGCGTCGGTGGTTCCGTTGAGATAGAGGCCATGCTGCGGATTGTTGTCGCCAGTTACGCCGCCGTAGTTTCCAACCAGGATCGTGCCCGTGTAGGTGCCGGTCCCGGTTTCATTCAGGATCCAGGGGCGCTCCACATTGTAGCGACCGTAGAGCGCCAGGGTGCTATCGCCAATGATGTCGCCGCTAAAGCCGGTCAGGACCGATTGGTTGCGAATCTGAAAGGTCCCGTTGTCCAGTTCCAGCGTGCCACTGCCGGTCACCGTTCCGATGAGATCGCCCTGGCTCACGAGGAAGCGTCCTCCTGCCAAGATATCGACCACCACGGTGTCGGCGATGGTCGTCGGTCGATTGAGGTGAAAGGTTGCCCCGGCCGCGATCCCCACGGTAACCGTCAAGCTCTGGATCGCCCGGTTTTGGTTGGCGCTTCCCCCGGAAATCTCCAGGGTCCCTTCCTCCACCGAGACGGTGCCGGTGAAGTTGTTGAACAGGTTTTGGTTCGGGGCGGTGTTGTTGTTGGGCAGGTTCGTGATATTCACGTAGGGCATCAGGTTCCAGGTGCCCGTCCCGGTTTTGACGATGGCCCCGTCGCCGGTGATTCGTCCGGTCTGGTTCCCGGCGGTCCCGGTTACGTCGATGGTCAGGATCCGACCGTTGAGCACGGTTTCCCCACGGGTGAAATCCAGATCGCCACCTGCCACGGTGGCGTCGTGCCCGTCAAAGAGGAACAGGTCGCCGCCGGCGATCAAGCTGACGTTGGTGTTGAGGATTTTGGTCCCGGTCAGGTTGATGTTCCCACCAGCGGTCACCGTCGCGCCGTTGAGATTGATCGTGTCCGCCGTGATGCTGAGCGTGCCCGCGATGTTGGGATCAATGTTCAGGTTGACGATGTCCGCAGCGAGGTCGTCGGATTCGTTCCCGGTGAACGAGGTCTCCACCGTCAGATTGGTCACGGCGGATTTCAGAACCGAAACCACAACCGGCGAATCCTGAGTCACCGAGGAGCCGGTGTCGTCCGTGCCCAGGGTAAGGCGCGCTCCTCCGCTGGTGAAGACATAGTGCGTCGCCGTTTCGGTGATGGTCAGGGTATCGGCCGAATCGATCCCGACTCCCAGATCGGTCACCGTCAGATTCCCACTCAGGTCCAGGTTCACTAACAATTCGGTCGGCGCGACGCCGTTCTCGGTCAGGACGACATCAAACGTGTCAACGCCACCGACGTAGGTGACGAGGTACTGGATCCCATTGCCGAAGATGGTGTCGCCTTCGGCCTTGTTGGCGAACGTGCCGGTGATCGCGGACAGCGCGCCATCGATCAGAGTGAGGGTTTGGGCCGCCGTCGGGACAAAGGCGGGATCAACCACGAAGTTGAGCACCGCACCGCCCAGATCCACTGCGCCCCCGGCGATCAACTGCGAAACATTCCCCAGACTGTCGATCCGGATTTCCACGGTAGAAGCGGAACTGAGGGTAACGTCACCGGAAACCGTCAGGCTCCCACCGGCATCGTCCCCCGGTCGGATCGTGCCACCCGCCACATTGATGAGGGCAGTGTTGGTGATCGTGCCCGAGCCGCCCAGCGTCGCGCCGGAGGCGATGTCGGCACCGGTCGTTGCGTTGGTGAGGGTGAAGGTGCCGTTGACCTGCACCGTTCCCGCGTCGATATCGAGGATCCCCGCCGAGGTGTTGGACGCGTTGTCGAAGATGACCGTCCCGCCTCCCAGCTTCCGCCAACCGGATGCATTGGAGCTGGTGGCCCCGGTGATTTGCAGGGTTTCCCCGCCCTTGATGTCGAACCGGGCATTTCCCACTCCGGCTTCGATCGTGGTGACGGTGGCCGCGATGATCGCGAGAGTGGCGTCCTCCATCCGAATCCACTTCTGGTTGCCTCCGTCGGTCAATTCAACCGGGGACGAAAGAGGCGTGGTCGCGAAATCCGTCCCGCTCAGAACCAGGGCGGTGTCAGTGTTCTGCAGGCTGATTTTGGTCGGTGTCCCCGCTGCGGCATCGCTCGTCAGGACCAGAGAACCGGAGTTGATATTGATCGGGCCGGTGACGGCGTTGGCGGTGTTCGTCAGGACGAAGCGCGAATTCGCATTGCCGCCGGAAACCCAGATTCCGTCCCCGGATCCCGCTTCGGTAATTTGGCCGGAGATCGTCAGCGAGGCATTTGCCGCGACGAGGAACCGATGGCGGTTGCCGCCGTCCAGCTCGTTGAGCGCGACGGGTCCGGACAGCTCCACGGTGCGGCCCGCTTCCACGGAGACGTTCTTCTCGTTGCCGGTGTTGTTCATCGTGATCCGGTTGGCAAACGTGCCATCGGTGTCGAATCCGAGCTGGGCTCCGGTGTTGCTCAAGGTCACGTTTCCGGTGCCCAATCCGCCCTCACGGAGCACGTTCAGCCGGGTATTGCCGGTGGTTGCGTCGATCGTCCAGTTGCCGGTTTGAGCCGCCTGATCGCCACCGACGTTGTCGCCCGCCACGGAGACATGAGCGTCGTTTTGCAGGGTGATGGTCCCGTTGCCGGTGATCTCGCCGTTGATGATGAAGACCGAGTCGTTCGTCGCGTTGACCCCATCGAAAGTCATGTTTCCGGTCGAAAGAATATCGGAATCGATCGTCAGGGTTCCCGTTCCGCTGTGCTGGACGTTGCGGAAGTTGGAAAGGTTGTTGCCATTTCCGGAGATGGTGATGTTTCCACTGCCCGCATCGAAACGGAGGGTTCCCAATCCGTCATCGACCACGATGGTTCCGCCGACGAGGATGTTTCCGTTCGCGGACGAGGTGTCGATATTGAGATAGTTCTGGCTCGTGATGAGATCGGCCGAATCGACGATGAAATCTCCATTCAGAACCAGGCTGTTGTTCAGCGTCAAGGTGTCCGCGCCGCCTCCGGCCAGGAACTGAATTCCGCCGGTGACCGAACTGATGGGAACGCGGATTTGGTTGGCGTTGTCCGCCGTGCCGGAGGTGGCTTGAAGCACATTGGCGGAGTCTTGCGCGGTGATCACGTAGTCCGTCCCGACGATACTCAAGACCATGCGGTCGTCTGTGGTGCTTCCGTTGATGTCCTCGATGATCAAGTTGCCGTTGATGTCGATCCGCACATCGGTTTCCGCCGTGGCCACGCCGACCAAAGCGACTTGCACGTCGGTTCCCGAGTAGGTGACCGTGTACTGATTCCCACCGGCGATGAGGCTGGATCCATGCGCCGCGTTGGCGAATTCGCCGGTGACATTGGAAAGGATCGTGACCGGATTCGCGTCAGCCGGAAGGGTGACGACGTTGAGGTTCAGATTCAAATCGGTCGCCGTCACCGCGCCCAGATTCAGGAGCGGCGTCCCGGAGCTGTCCACGTCCACGGCGATTCCCGAGCCCGCGTTGAAGGTGACCGAGGCGATGCCGGTGACCGTTCCCGCGCCGCCGAAGAACGCGCCGCTTTCCACGATCAGGTTGGTGGTGGTGGGAAGCGCGCCACCGGAGCGCAGGAGCAAGGTGCCTTGGGCCACCGTCGTCGTTGAGCCGGTGATCAAGCCCATATTGCCGTAATCGCTTGTGGCATTGGTCAGAATGACGGTTCCGGCACCGATTTTGGCGAGTCCGGCGGCAGCCTCGTCCTGGTTGGCGTCTTGCAATTTTCCGGTGACGGTCAGGGTTCCTCCCGCTCCGGCATAGAGCGCCGGGACGCCATTGGTGCTGGCGTCCGTTTCGAAATTGATGGTGGAGGAAATCGTCCCGCTCACCGCTCCATCCAGCAGTCCGTAGATCTTGGTTCCGGCATTGCTTCCATAACGCAAAGTCGTAGTGTCCACGGTGACGCCGTCGGCGAGAAGGTATTGTCCGCTGCCGGAAAGAAAGGCTTGGGTTCCCGAATCCGCCCCGTTGGCTCCGATGACGAGCTTGCCCGCATCGACCCGAATTCCGTTCAGGCCGGCGTTGTTCGCGTTGGTCAGAACCAAGACTCCGGCCCCGTTTTTGTCGATCCAGCCGGTACCGGAAAGTTGACCGCTCAACGTCACCGTGTTGGTCGCGTTGGTAACGGTCAGGTCGATGTCGGTGGAGGTCGTTTCGGCGGAGTTGATGCTGCCGGAATGAGTTTGGGTCAGCAACCCGTCCCACTGGATGATCTTGTTGCCTCCCGTGTTGCTGACAATGATGGCATTGCCAATATCGACTCCATTCGCCGAGATGATCCGTGGATCAATGCCGGTCAACGTGATCGAACCCGTGCCCAAGGCTCCGGTCGTCTGTGCGATCAGCGTGGGATTCCCCTGACCACCGGTCACGGTCCAGTTACCGGAGTAGGTCCCGGAGTTGTCCGCGTAGACGCGCAAAAACGCGTCGCCCGTCAGGTTGATCGGCCCGCTGCCGACCAGTGAACTGGTGGATTCAAACCGGATGTCTTCATCGCTGTCCGTGGTGTCGAACGCCGCCCCGTCCACGAGTTGGAAGAAGCCCTGTCCAGACGTGATCGTGATCGCGTTGCCCTGCACATCGACCACTCCACGGAAGTAGAGGATATCAATGTTGTCCTCGTTGATGATCGCTCCGGTCTGACCCGTCGGCGCGGTGCCAAACTGGACGTAGGAACCCGGGAGAAACTCGTTGTGATCATTGTCCCCGTCTTCCAACATCGAAATTTGGCCGCCGTCCGCGATGATGATGCGCTCGCCATCGGCGCTGGTTGGGTCGTGTTGATCGGTCACGAATTCGATCCCGGCGACGACGATGTCCGAGTCGTCCGAGGTATCCACCGTGATCACGCCGCCGGTGGTGGCGCTGAAGACCAACGAGTCGGTCCCCTGAACGTAGGGCGTGGTATCGACCTGGTTCTCCGTCACCGTCACCGGTCCATTCGTGGCGTGATTGATCACCGCGTAGTGGAGACCTTCCAAGCTTCCGGCGATGGCACCTTCCGCCTGCCCCGACTCCGGCGTCCGCCGCTCGCCGGCCTCGTAAACGCCAACCATCACGTTGCCGGTGGAGGAAGAACCGAGGTCGAGCAAACCGAGTACGTGACCTTGCTCGTGGATCAAAATCGACAGCAGGTCGATCCGGTCGTTCGCCACGGAATCCACTTCGGCGACACCGCGGGTGCTACCCGTCAGCCAGGAAAACTCTTCGTCCGCATCCGGCGTCTGATCGATGAACCAACCCTGGCCCGCGGCATCGTCATCGAGCCAGATCGTCAGGCCCTCTGTCGCGCCGAGGATGCCGTCTTCCAGGTTCAAGACGACATAGGTGATCTGGTTCAGCGCCTCCAGTTGCTCCGCGCTCACACCGGAATTCACCCAGCGTTGCCGCGCCGCTTCCGCCAAGTTATCCACCTCTGCCAGATCCGGAACCGCCAAGCCATCCGTTTCCGCGCTCATTTCTTCGACCGGGCTCTCTGCCGAAACCTCCGGTTCGTTGCCCGGGGCGACGGTCACTTCGAGGGATTCCGGAGTCGCCAACGTGGTCTCCAAAACCAGTGCCGGTGTGCTCGGTGCCTCATGCTGCGTTTCCGGGTTGCCACCTTCTTCCGGGGCAGGCTGCGCCGGGGCGGCGGAGTAGAGGATGCGGGCTTCCAACTGCTCGGCAAACAGCGGACGCTTGATGGTCAACTGACGATGCGGGCGGTTTGGCTTTTGAGAAGAAGAGTTGGGGTTTTTGTTCATGAAAAGAGTTCGTTAAAAGGTGAAGCAACAGGTTAGGCCCGAAAAAAAGGCACGAAAAAACCCGCATCCGGAGAGGATTCACGAGGAATCCCGTCGGGATGGCGGGTGTGAAAAAACGGTGACCCGGTCAGGGTAGGCTGATCGTCGTCGGACGACTCGGGATCGCGTGAATCCCGCCCTCCGAAGAGGACGCGATAATCCGTCAGATGACGGGTTAAAACACTGGGGCGCTTCCAACGCGGAGGCTTCACCGCGACCTTGGCGGCAAGCTCTCGCTCGGACGGAATCAGCTCACTCCAGGCTCCGTCAGCCGCCACTGTTTCCTCATCGAGTTCGATGATTTCCCGTTCCAGGGAGTCAAGCGATTCCGATTCGTAAATCTCCCGGGAGTTGTCTGAATCGCAGCCAATCACGAAACCCCCTTCCGGTTCGGAACCGACGAAGGTCCACGAAGGAAGAAGATCAATCGACACCAATGGAAGCGGCGAAATCATGAAAAGCAGAAAGAATCAGAGAAACACGAGGAATCACTTTCTGCTCAAGCTAAGGAGGGTTTTAGCGGCGGCTTGAATGATCTACCATCTCAGATCTTTCCGATTTTCAATCTGTCAAATGAAAAGAATTTCGCGCGATTCAAAAATCGTTCGAGCTGGTCTTTTCCGTGATCCAGGGAGTGGCGAAAAAGACCGCCGCCATCACCACATAGCCCCAAGCCCACTTCCAGCCCGGCCCCAACATCAGCGCTCCGGCTTCATCGCGCTGCCAGCCGCCGGTGAAGTTTCCGACCACGTCTCCGGGGGTAAATTGGTGGGCGTGGATCAGCCCGATCGCGGAGAGAAGCCCACCGACGAGACACCAGACGGCGGCGATCCGAAATCGCTGATCGATGATCGCCACGGTGACGGAGGCGAAGAGGATGCTGGTGTAGATGAAGCCTTGGTCGAGGGCGAAAATCCCTTCAGCAAACACATTACGGGTTTGAGCCAGGGTCGTGCTGATTTCCGGGGTAAACTCCGCTCCGCCCGCGCCCAGTCCCGCCTTTAACATGAGCGCGGCAAATCCCCCTAACGCCGGGATAAATCCCATGACCACGGCGGGGGCGTGCTCGCGGGGAACCGCTTGAAAGGCATGGGCTGCCATCACCACGCCGATCCAGATCAGAATTGCCATCCCGGCTTCGAGCGGGATGACGTAAACGATGTAGCTGAGCGTCCCGGAAAAGCAGATCAGGGCTAGGAAAACCGCGTTCAACGTGGAATATCCCGCCCGCGCTCCCAGCGCCTTCCAACCCGGATGGCCGATGTAAATCGTCGTCGGAAACGGGGAGCCGAACAGCGCCGCTCCCAGGGTGCCCAACCCGTTAAAGGCCAGGGCGGGTTTCGCTTCATAGCGATCTCCCGCCGCTTCGGCAGACTCAATATTCTGCAGCGACATGACCAGATTCATGATACCCATGGGGAGGATGACGGGAGCGTAGGGCCACAGACTCGACAGAGAATCGAAAAGCGCCCCGAACCGGGGAATCGGCGGTGCAAAACCGGCTGCGGTGGGCGTTCCGACCGGAGCGACACCGGTGGCCCAGGCGATCGCGCAACCCACTGCCACGATCACGAGACCGGCGGGGACGCCGAAGCGAAACCGGACCTTCCCGAAGTAGGCCACCAGGGCGATCCCGAGGGTGGCAAACCCGACCAGCGGATAGGTGAACGCCCGAAACACAAAGTCCATCCCGATAAACGCCAGGCCGATTCCTCCGAGCGCCGCGAGCAAGGCCGCCCGAGGGGTGACCCGGCGAATCCGATCCACGATGAACGAGCCGCCGAACTCGATCAGCCCCGACCCCAGACAAGCCGCCAAACCCGCTTTCCAGGCAATGACATCCGCCGCCGATTTCTCCAAACCCTGACTCAGCGCAATCTGCTGCGCCGGAAACATCACCAGAAACACGTGGATAAACACGGTGATGAGATTGACGCCGTAGGGGAGGGCGCAGACGTCGGTCCGTCCTTCGCGCCGAGCGAGCCGAAGCGCCTGACGCGCGTAAAACAGATTTCCAATGAGGAGCCCAACGGCGGTTCCGGGGAGAACCCGGTGATAGAAGAGGTCCGGATCGAACCCGAGCGGAAAGCCGAGACAGAGTCCGCTCATGAGGATGAGCATGAGCAAATTATCCAGCCCGAGCGCGAAAAAGCCGTCGAGATCGCCTTTGGTGAACCGTTTCACGCCTCGGAGGAAAGTCGGGATTCCGCTTCGGAAAAGTAGTCGTCCTCGATTTCGTAGCCAATGAAGCGTCCCACGCCCGCTTCCTGCGCCGCCGTGGCCGCGTGACCGATGCCGAGGAAGGGATCCATCATCGTCATTTCAGCGGGATCGCGTTCGCAGATGCCGATGCACATCGCCGCCAGTTTCACGGGAAAAGTCGCCGGGTGAGGCCGCTCTTTGCTGCGCCGGTTGATGGTCTCGTAAGGGACGAACCAGTTGTTTCCGCGGCAGCGCTTATCCTGGCCGCCGGTGTGGCCCCAGCGGGCGATGTTGCTTTTGTGGACGTATTCGACGCCGATGCCACGACGATCCATCGGGATGGTGCCGTCGAGGGTGAAATGGTAGACGAACTCGTGGCAATCGTTGACGAAGCGCTTCGAGTTGATCGGCTTGAAGTGGCCGGCGGAGATTTCTTCCCCCGCCCGCGTTTCCACGGTGATGGATTTGACCCAGTGAAAGGTGTTCTGGAGAACGAACAACTCCGGGGTGAGCGCGAGGAGTAGCTGATGGGGGAGCAGGGGATTGGCCGGGGCTGCCCCGATGTTGAGGAAGAAGGAGCCGTCCGGTTTGAGGACGCGCCGGATTTCGGCGGCCCAGGCCTGACACCATTCCAGGTATTCCTCGACCGGCCGCTTGTCCTTGTATTTTCCGTAGTCGATCCCGAGATTGTAGGGAGGCGAGGTCACGACGAGATCAACCGACGCATCCGGTAATTTCCGCATCCCCGTGACGCAATCTTCCAGGTGGAGGTCGCACCGGGTCACCGGCTTGGCGGGTTGGGCAGAGTCACCGGCGAAGTCGAGTTCCAGGGTGGTATCAGGAGTGGCCATGTTAGAGCACTCCGCCAGCTTCTCCGGCCCGCCAAGGGGTTTTTCCGGGCCGAACCGCATTTTACGTTCGTAAAAACCCTCACATGTGCGAAATTGCTTTACCCCTCGGCCGAACCACGCCACCCGTTTTTTCGACCAACGATGATCAACCTTGAGGTTTCGACTCGCACCAGCGAGCCCGAGGTCACTGCGCCCTTTCGCGGAGTTGCCGTTTGTATCTGCGCCCTGTTTTTGGTCGGTTGCGTCACCACGCCCGAGCCCAATTACGAGAAACTGGGCCTGAAAATCCCCGACGGATGGGCGGAGCGCGCTGCGAGCAAACCGATCGCGGATGCCGAATGGGTCGATTCGTTTCGCGACGGGAAATTGTCCCAAATTGTCGATGAAGCGCTGGAGAACAACTACGATTTGAAATCGACAGCGGCGAGAATTCGCCAAGCGCGCTCGAATGCAGTGATCGCGGGAGCGGATCGCAAGCCGCAGGTCAGCGCCGGATTGGACGGCGTTCGCAACCAACGAAACTTCATCGGTTTTCCTCGGGGAATAGGAGGAGGCGCGGCAGCGGGAGATGCGCCGGTTGCGCCCACGGTCCAGACGACCTTGGCCAATACCTTTAATCTCGACCTCAATCTGACCTGGGAACTCGACCTTTGGGGCCGGGTCGCGGCGGCCAAATCCGCTGCCTTGGCGGATCTCCAGGCTTCCGAAGCGGACTTTAGTGCAGCGCAGCTTTCGATCGCTTCCCAAACCGCAAAAGGTTGGTTCGCCCTGATCGCGGCGAAGGAGCAAACCGATCTTTCTAAGCGGGCCTTGCAGATTTTTGATCAGACTCGGGAGATCATTCGGAACGAGTTTGAGAAAGGGCTCGGTCAGAATGCTGCCGGGGAGCTTCAACTGGCCTTGG
>CAYGQD010000184.1:0-14602 GCA_964351855.1 uncultured Verrucomicrobiales bacterium | reverse complement strand
GACTCGAACCTCGATCTTCTCGCCAGGACGCTCTAAGTCCGACAGACTCCTAGCCTCGGCAAGTGCTCCCAAACCAGCTCAAACAGGCTGCTACGTGATGAAAACCAAACGCGGTTTATCGTTGGGATTGAAAAACCGATGATGCCGAGACCGTGATCAACACGGCATGTTGAAACCGTTGCTCAAAACAGGCTTCCAATGGATGATGATTCTGGCATGGCTGCCGGTAACCAGTTTCGCCACGCCCGCGAATAAGGCTGCCCTTGGGAGGTATTTTGGCGATCTCCTGCCGGTAGAGTCGGATTCCTGCGCGACGTGCCACGTTCGGGCTCACGCTGACGGTGCCGAGAGCCTGGCTGACTTTCCTCACAATCCGTTCGGAGATCGATTGGCGAAACTGGGCGACGCACGTTCCTTGCGGGAGCGCATCGAAGAAAGTGCAGAAGAAGACTCCGATGGTGATGGGGTGAGTAATCTGGATGAGTTGCTGTCGGGTTCGGCTCCCGGAAATGCGAAATCCCATCAAATTCCCCACGCCGAAACCGTCGAAGCGTTCGCGAAACTCCAACAGCGCTATCCCTGGCGACCATTTTTGCCGGTTCAACGGCCGGGGAAGCCGCCATTGGCGAATCCCGAGTTCGAGATTCGAAGCCCGATAGATGCGTTCATCGCGCAGGAGCATGAAAGCCGCGGTCTGAAACCTCGGCCTGAAGCCCAAAAGGAAACCTGGTTGCGCCGCGTTCATCTCGATCTGACCGGCCTCAGTCCCACGCCTGAGGAGCGGGCCGTCTTTTTGGCTGATTCATCCAGCGATGCCGAGGCAAAGGTGGTTGATCGGCTTTTGGCGAGCCCGGCATACGGAGAACGGTGGGGGCGCCACTGGATGGATATTTGGCGATACAGCGACTGGGCGGGATACAAAGAGGCGCTGCGAGACAGTCAGCGTCACATTTGGCATTGGCGGGACTGGATCATCGAATCGCTGAATGCGGACAACGGCTACGATCAGATGCTGGTGGAGATGCTGGCGGCGGATGAACTCTACCCGGAGGACGAAAACGCGCTCCGAGCTACCGGTTACCTGGCCCGGAATTACTTTGCCGAGCGCAATCAATGGATGGACAACGTGGTGAGCCACACGGCGCAAGGTTTCCTGGGCCTCACCGTGGGCTGCGCAAAATGCCACGACCACATGTACGATCCCATTGCGCAGCGCGATTACTACGCGATGCGGGCGATCTTTGAACCTTATCAGGTTCGGACGGACCGCGTGCCGGGCGAGCTGGACGTGATGAAAGTGGGGTTGCCACGCGTTTATGATGCCTCCTTGGAATCGAAAACCTATCTCTTTGATCGTGGCGATGAACGCTACCCGCTCAAAGACGAAGTCATCCCTCCAGCACCACCATTAGCCTTGGGTGGCGATTTTGACCCGGAACCCGTCAAATTGCCTCGGTTAGCGTGGCTTCCAGATCGCCGGGAGTTCGTCCGCGCCGATCTGATCGCTCAAGCGGAATCCGGCATCAAAGCTGCGAAAACCGAACTCGAGCGGGTTGCCGCGCAAAGTCGCCTGGAGACCTTGAAATCGGAAATTGCGATCGAAGATCTGGAAGATTCAGGCAAAAAGGATACTCCAGAGTGGGTAAATGGGGCCAAACAGCTCGTCCAGCTTCAACGCGCCAGTCAACTGGCGACCGCCAAGTCGAAGGTGGAATCTGGACAGGTAGCCAAGAAGAAGGCGGAAGCCGACATGGCGAAAGCGAAAGAAGCGAAGGACAAAACTGCGGAATCCCGCGCCAGCAAAGCCATGACCACAGCCAAAAAAGCAGTGGCCGACGCCGACAAGCTCCTCGCAGCAGCGGAAAAGGCGATGGAGGCGGAAGTAACCACCAACTATGAGCCAAGAAAACAAGCCAAGTATCCGGACCGGAGTAACGGTCGTCGCTTGGCCTTCGCCCGGTGGCTAACCAATGCGAAAAACCCGCTCACGGCCCGTGTCGCGATGAATCACATTTGGCTGCGCCATTTTGGGCAAGCGATTGTCCCGACCGTGAACGAGTTCGGTGCCCACGGCCAACCGCCTTCCCACCCGGCTCTTCTCGATTGGCTCGCGGCAGAGTTCATGGACCAAGGATGGAGCATGAAAGCGATGCATCGTCAGATCGTTCTCAGCTCTACCTACCGGATGTCCAGCACTCTGGATCCTGGCAACGCGGCGATCGACCAGGACAACGTCTTCCTTTGGAGAATGCCATCGCGACGAATGGAGGGAGAAATCGTTCGGGACAACCTTCTCCATATCGCCAACACGCTGGACCGCAGCCTCGGCGGGCCCGATATTCCTCACACGTATGCCCAGAAATCAAAGCGTCGCTCGATCTACCTTCGACATGCTCACGAGAAACTCGTCGAGTTTGTCCAGATCTTTGACGGGCCCAAAGTGAGCGAGTGTTATCAGCGCGATTCGACGGTCCAACCTCATCAGGCGCTCGCTCTTGCCAACAGCCAACTCACATTCGATCAATCAAAGGCGGTTGCGACGGAACTTTCTCCGATCAATCGCAATGACGCAGCTTTTGTCGACGCCGCGTTCATCCGGGTCCTGGCTCGCTTACCGGAGAGCGAGGAACGCCGACTCTGCATCGAGTTTTTAACCAACGGCGCCACGCGCGAACGACTCGTGATGGTGCTCTTTAATCACAACGAGTTCGTAACGATCCGATGACCACCCGACGCACCTTTCTTCAGGACACCGGCATGGGAGTGACCGGGATGGCTCTTTCCTCGCTGCTCTTTCAAGATGGTGCCCTCGCGGCTACCAGCGGCCCTGAATCTGGCCCTCACCACTTGCCTCGCGCCAAGTCCGTCATCTGGATTTTCCTCATTGGCGGGCTCAGCCACTTGGAAAGTTTCGATCCGAAACCCATGCTGAACAAGTATGCGGGCAAGGCCTTTGATGAAACGCCGTTTGGCAAAGAGGTCCTCGACGAAAAGAAGATCAGCGAAAAGCTGCTCGATCCCTCCAAAGCCAAGCGCGAGATTTACAAACAAGTCATGCCGCTGCAAATCGGCTACAAGCGCTACGGAAAAAGCGGCCTCGAAATCAGCGACTGGTTTCCCCACATTGGTGCCTGCGCCGATGATGTCACGCTGGCGCGCGGAATGTGGACGATCGACAATAACCACGGTGCTCAGCTGACGTTTCACACCGGCCGAAAGATCACGGAAGGCGCCTACCCTACCGTTGGTTCCTGGGCCAGTTATGGATTGGGAACCGCCAACCGGAACCTCCCGGAATTCGTCGTCCTTGGGAATCCCAGCGCCGATTGCTGTGGAGCAGCCTGGACGCATGGAGCCGCTTACCTCGGCCCGGAATACGGTGGCGTTCGCATGAAAGTCGATCCCAAGGATCCGCTGTCCTTCGTGCGACCGGCAGACGAAAAATTCAGCATGGATCAGCAACGCGAAAACTTTTCGCTGCTTGGAAAATTGAATCGGCTCGCCGGAATTGAGTATCCCGACGATCAACAACTGCAGGCGCGGATCAAATCCTACGAACTCGCCTTCGAAATGCAGAGTGCGGTCCCGGAGGTGATGGACTTCTCCAAAGAGCCGAAACACATCCACGAGCTCTACGGAATCGGAGAGAAAGCGACGAACGACTTTGGTCAGAAATGTCTCGCGGCTCGTCGTCTTGTCGAACGCGGCGTTCGCTTCGTTCAGCTTTTCCACGGTTACACGGGGAACGCGGGCGGTTGGGATTCCCACACCAACATCGTCCGGAACCATTCCACGCGAGCGAAAGAAATGGATCAGCCGGTCGGCGCATTGATTGCAGACCTCAAACAACGCGGCCTCCTCGACGACACCATGGTCGTCTTGGGTTCCGAGTTTGGACGAACCCCGGGAGCAGAGTTCCGAAAAGATAACAAAAACGTCGCCGGAACCGGTCGCGATCATCACCCTCACGGCTTCACCACCCTGATCGCGGGCGGCGGCACCAAATCAGGCTTCGCCTACGGAGCAACCGATGAACTCGGCTTCCATGCCGTCGAGAAGCGCCATTACGTAACCGACCTCCACGCCACCGTTCTGCACCAGCTAGGCCTCGATCCACGTCGCCTCGAAGTTCCGGGTCGCAAGCGGTTGGAGCGCGACTTTGGAGAGGTCATGCACGAAATTTTAGCGTAGGTCGAAGGACATGCCAGCCCATCATCTTCTGATCAACCTTCCCCGATTTCTAGGAATCACTCCAGTTCTGTTGGCCTTCGCAGTCCACGCGCAAACCGACTCGCCTCCTGAGAAGTCACTCCCACTACCTGGCGAAGTCTTTCTGGTTGAGGGCCACACAGCTTTCCTTATTCCCGCAACCAACACGGCGCCAGGCAAGCCCTGGGTTTGGTATGCGCCAACGTTGCCGAATCTTCCCAACCAGGCTGAGAAATGGATGTTTTGGCAGTTCCTTGACGCGGGAATCTCCATCGCGGGAATTGATGTTGGGGAATCTTTTGGGAGTCCGGCTGGTCGGAAGCTCTTCTCTGCGCTCCATGCCGAGCTGGTTGGCGCTCGGGGGTTCTCGCAAAAGCCGGTTCTCCTTGGCCGAAGTCGGGGCGGTTTGATGACTCTGGCCTGGGCGGCCGAGAATGTGGAAAAACTGGCCGGGTTTGTCGGCATTTACCCAGTCTGCAACATCGCGAGTTATCCGGGAGTGGCGAGAGCAGCCGGAGCCTTTGAACTCGAGCCTGCAGAGTTGCAGGCCCAGCTTGCCCAACACAATCCCATCGACCGCCTGGCCCAGCTCGCTGAAGCTGGGATTCCGCTTTTTGCGATCCACGGTGACGTTGATACCGTCGTCCCGCTCGAAGAAAACTCCGGTTTGATGAAAAAGCGCTACACGGCCCTGGGCGGCCACGTGGAGCTGATCGTCCCCAATGGTCAGGGCCACTCTATGTGGCCGGGATTCTTCCACTGCGAGGAACTGGTCGATTTCGTCAAAACCAACGCAACGGTGAAAAGCCCCTAATTCCGCAACGGTTTCGTTATCATTGATATTGCGGCAAGTCTCCGTAAGCTTGCGGTTCACGTTCATGAAACCCCTCCTTTACGCGGTATGCCCCGCCGCACTTCTCGTTGGTTCCGTCTTCGCGGAGACCGAAAAATATCGCATTTGTTGGAATGATGACCCGACGACCGAAGCCACCATCGCCTGGAATCAACAATCCGGAAAACCAGGCAAGGTGTATTTCGGCACCGAAGATCATGAACGATCTTCAAAGCGCTATCCAAACTCTCAGTCTCCCGATCGAATCAAGGATTACGATGGCATGGAGAACTGCTTTGTTCGGCTGAAGAATCTCAAACCGGATACGCAGTATTTCTTCATCATCAAAGACGAGGACAGCACGAGCAGCCGCTTCAAGTTCCGAACCGCGCCGGACAAGCCGAAACCGTTCACCTTTGTGGCGGGTGGAGATTCCCGGAATTTCCGAGACGTCCGAATCGCGGCGAACCAACTGTGCGAAAAGCTGCGACCGTTGTTCGTTGCCTTCACCGGTGACATGATCAACAAAGACGAGGCCGGAGAATGGGAGGAATGGCTGGATGATTGGCAGCACACGATCGGAAAAGACGGAAACATGATTCCGATCGTGGCGCATCGGGGCAATCACGAGCGCCGCCCGGAGACCGTTCCCAACTATTTTGACACGCCGGAAGACGCCTACTTCAGTTTCTCAATCGGCGGTGATTTGTTTCATTACTTGACCCTGAACAGCCAGATTCCAGCGACCGGCGCTCAAGAGAAATGGCTCGATCGAGAACTCAAGAAGGTTTCCGGCAAGACCACGCATCTGGTGGCGGGCTATCACAAGCCGATGCGCCCTCATGTCAGCGCCAAATCGGAAGGGGATAATCCGATGGAGTGGGCAGACAATTTCTATCGATACGGTTTGGACCTGTCCCTCGAATCCGATTCCCACGTCATGAAACGCACCGTGCCGCTCAAGCCAGACGCCGACGGATTTGAGGGGTTCTCCGCAGCGAAGAAAGGTGACAAGAATGCGACGGTCTACATCGGTGAAGGCTGCTGGGGCGCTCCACTTCGTGGTGCCGATGATGCAAAGCCGTGGACGCTGGATACGGCATCGTTCAATGGCATCGACTGGATCCGGGTTTCGCCCGAAGATATCCAGATCAAAACCGTAAAGGTGAAGAACGTTGCCAAGGTGGAACGAGTTGATCCGAAGGACCCCTTCAAGAATCCCAAAGGGCTGCAACTTTGGGATGCGAAGGGAGGAGAGGTTCTCGTGGTTCCGGCGGATCGTTGAACTCCAGTTTTGAGATGACGGCAAAAGGATGGATCAACGCTCTCAAGTTCTGTGTCAGCATCACTCTGATTGCTCGCGGCTGGCTGACGTGGCGCTGGGAAAGCCCCTTTCGAGGCATCATCTGGAAAGAAGACTGGTGGGGCGGCGTTGTCGAAGACTGGGCGACCTTTGCAACCACCTCCGATCCTACGATCTCCAGCGGGTTGATGATCCTGGGATGCGTCATGATGGTAGGCGGAGTGGTTCCCTGGCTCCTGCCCGCCCTCCCAAAACTGCGCTGGGCCCTGTTGTTCTTCGCCGGTCTCCTCGTGCTCGATAGCGCAGCGCGATGGATCAACACCGATTTTGATTTGGGCATGGCGATCGAACATGCGTTACAAATGGTGGCTCCGATTGCTCTGTTCATGGCCATGAGCCTCCCGGACAACGTCCGGCCCTGGATCACCACCGTCACCATCGCAACCGCCCTCACCTTCGTTGGTCACGGGCTTTACGCGATGGGCTTTCATCCCGTTCCCCTCTCCTATCAGACGATGACCATGAACATTTTGTCTGTCTCTCAGGACTCCGCCTTCCTCATCTTAAAAATCGCCGGTTGGCTCGACGTTCTCGCGGCGGCTTGCCTTTTTGTTCGGCCGCTGCATTTCACTGCCCTGCTCTACATCATTGCATGGGGTGCCGCGACGGCGCTGGCCCGGATTGTCGCTCACGGGAATCTCGATCCATGGCTCTGGGAAACAGCCGTTCGGACGTCGCACTGGATGCTTCCCTTGTTGCTCTTGCTTTTGACCAGACGAGTCGAATCGAAAAGCTGAAAAAGGCAGGCTAGACCGGCTTCAGAACCGATTTCACGACTTCGCCTCGGTGCATCTTCTCGAACGCTTCGTGCCACTCTGTCACCGGCCAGACTCCGCCGATGATCGGTTTGACATCGAATTGGCCGCTGGCAAGGAGGGCGATGACGCGCTCCCAAATGGGCCAGTTGTGACTGAAACTCCCTTGGAGGGTGACGTTCTTCTGAACGAGCGGATCGAGGTTGAAGCCGAGGGGCTGGGGGCCCCAACCGACTTTGCTAATCCAACCAGCGGGGCGAACCAGATTCATGGCGATTTGCAGGGTGATGCTGGCACCGGCGGCGTCGATCACTCCGTCGCAGCAGAGGCCGTCGCGCTCCATCGCCCAGGGTTCGGCATCGCCGATCATGACTTCGCAGCCGTAACCCGCGGCAATGTCCAGGCGGTGTTGATCACTGGTTAGGCCGACGATGGCGACTTCGGCACCGCAAAGTTTCGCCATGGCCGCGCAAAGGATCCCGATGGTTCCTGGCCCGAGGACGACAATGCGGTCACCCGGCTCAATGCGGGCGTTTTTGACGGTGGCGTTGTAGGCGACGCAGCAGGGTTCCGTGAGACAAGCCTGATCAAAGGGTAAGGCGTCGGGAACGTGATGGAGAATGCGGGCCGGTGCGCGGACGAACCGGGTCATCGCGCCATTCACGCCATAGCCGAACCCTTTTCGGGTGGGATCTAGATTGTAGAGTCCACGCCGGGTCATCGGATTGGTCGGACTGATGATCGCGGCGGTCTCGCTGACGACGCGATCACCCACTTTCCAATCCGTGACCGCTTTGCCGACTTCCACAATGCGGCCGCCAAATTCGTGGCCGAGAACGACCGGATACTGGACGGGCCAGGAATGATCGGCGGTCCATTGATGGAGGTCACTGCCACAGACGCCAACGTTGGCGACTTCCAGCAAGACGTCTTCTTCACCGATCTCCGGCTTTTCGATTTCTCGGATCTCGACGGCACCCTTTTCAGGGGCGTAGTTGACGACAGCGGCAGATTTCATAATCGTTCAGGGTTAGACGCTCACTTCTTGAGCATGGATCGCGTCGCAAATCATGCGCAACGATGCTTCCAGATCTCCATCGGCGGTTTTGAAGGCATCGGCATCAATCGTCAACGGCGCGCCTAAAACAACTAACGGCGCTCCGAGTTGGGGGCACTGAATTGCTTGTTCGAGACTGAGTCCTCCAACGGCTTGGACGGGAATGCTGACGGCACCGACGACTTCGCGCAATTGATCCAGGGGGCTGGGCATTCGGTTTCCCGCAGCGGCGATGCCCCGGCGCTCATCGTAGCCGATGTGGTGGATGACGTAGTCGCAGCCGAGGTCTTCGAGCAGCCTGGCCCCATCGATCATGTTCTTGCAGCCGAGGTTATCGCCCATCACTTCACAGCCAAAGTCTTTCCCGGCCTGAACGACGCATTTGATGGTTTCGACATGAGCCCGCGCCATCACCACCACTTGAGTAGCACCCGCTTTCGCCATCATCTCCGCTTCCAGGTAGCCGCCATCCATCGTCTTGAGATCGGCGACAATCGGGACGTCCGGAAACGCATCACGCAGCGCGCGAACGCCATGCAGACCTTCCGCTAGAATGAGCGGCGTTCCCGCTTCCAGCCAATCGACGCCCGCCCGCATCGCCAACGCCGCCGTTTCCAGGGCTTCATCGATATTGGTGAGGTCGAGCGAAATCTGGACGGTGGGTTTCATGCCACGAATCCTTAGCATCTCCAAAAATGAGAGTCCCGTCAATTCTCTCAATTTAAGCCTTGTCCGCCATCCGAAGTCCCCTAACATGCCCGTCGCCGTTGAGGCAAAACACGAATGGTTATTCTTCTCATCTGCATCCTCGTCCTTTCGGCATTTCAGATCTATTACCTGGATCGCAAAACGACCGGTCTGAAACAGCGTCTTTCTGAATTGGAAAAAACGCAAAAACATCAGCAGAAAGAGCTTCGCAAGGTACTGCGAGAAGAGCTGAAGCGATCTCGGGCGGAAAGCAAGGGCCACCTCGGCGATTTGCAGACCCAATTTCATTCGGCGCTCGACCGACAAAGCAACGCGCTGATCGAAGGAATGGCCCCACCGCTTCAGTTCCTAACCGAACACGCGGACGCAGACCCGAACTCACCGACTCAAGGATTACTTCCGGTCAATAACCGTCCCCAGCGCTACGTGTTTGATAAAGCCAAACGGATCAACAGCGGGATGATTTCGACGGCGAACCCAGGAGGTGTGGTTTCCCACGGAGAGCGGGTTGTCGATCAGAAGTCGGTAGGGAAACTGGATTCTTCCTACCGACCGACCTACCAGGGATTTGGCGACAGCATTGATGCGACTCACGAGAAGATTCGCGAGATTGGTGCGTCGGGGTTCATTACGGAGATTTTGGGCGTGAAAGGGAAGCTCCTGTTAGCAGATGCGCTCAAGCTTTACGAACTCGGCTACTTCGCGAAGGGGAATGTTCTCGAGTTGGGTTGCTCTCACGGGCTCAGCACCTGCCTACTTTCTGCGGCGAATCATGCCTCTGGACTCCGGAAAGAGGTCTACACGATCGACCTCAGCCGGAAGGCGATTGAGACCACTCGGGCGAACCTGGAGATGCATGCATTGGGAGCCCGGGTCTTCACGCTTCAGTCAGAGGGTGCCGACGGGGTGAGCTTACTCTCCGGGAGAGCGTTGCGGTTCGATTTCGCCTTCATCGACCATTCCCATGCCTACGGACCTGTGAAGTCGGTCGTCAAACTTCTCCCTGAGGTTCTCAACGACGATGCCTTTGTCCTCTTTCATGACTACAACGACACCCGCAACTTCTCGGAACGGAAAGAAGACTACGGTGTGGTCAGCGGAATCGTCGATGCCATTGCGGAACTGAGCCCTCATACCATGGAATACTGGGGATGCTTTGGCTGCACCGGCCTCTACCGATTTCAGGTCGGCTAAATTTCCAGATTGTAAGCCCGAATCGCGTTCTGTCCCATGATTGCGGCTTGCTCATCCGCCGACAGATCCTGAATCCAGGATCGGACGACTTCGAGCCAGCGGCCGTACTCACTTCCGAGCAAGCAAACCGGCCAATCTGAGCCAAAGAGAAGCCGATCAGCTCCGAAGGCCTCTAGCACAACGTCGAAGTAGGGTCGGAGGAGTTCGGGCGTCCAGGTCACGCCGTCCGCCACTTCGGTGACCATCCCGGAAACTTTGCAGAAGACGTTTTCGCGTCGGGCAGCTTCGCGCATCCCTTCTACCCATGCGGGATCGGGTTGGTTCGAATCGATGCTCGGCTTGGCAATGTGGTCGATGACGAAGGTCTGCCCGATGTGTTGGTCGACGAACGCCGGGACGCGCGGCAGGTGAAAATGCTTGATGAGGATGTCGTAAACGTAGCCGTAATGATGGAGCATCGCGACTCCCTCATTGAAGTCTTCCCGCAGCATGTAGCGCTCATCCGGTTCGCCCTGCAAGGTGTGGCGAAAGCCTCTTACCAGCGGTTCGGTGGAATATCGTTCGAGGAGTCCTTCGACGCGGCTATCGGTGAGGTCCACCCAGCCGACCACTCCCTTGACCAGGGGATTCGATTTACCGGTCGCGACCAAAAAATCCGTTTCCTCGACTCTGGTCCGAGCTTGCACCGAAATCACGCCTTCCACTTTCGCCGCCTCTGCCAGCACCGCCAAATCAGCGGTTCCGAAGTCGCGCTTCAGGACTTCCATCCCTTCACCGATCCATCCGTATTCTTCCGGAGTGTAGTTCCAAAAATGATGGTGGGAGTCGATGGTCATTGATCAGCTTTCGAGAAACCCTCGATCAATCCAAGGTATCTTTCTTCGGTGGCGCAGCTCCACCTGGTTCCCCTTTCGGTGGCGGTTTCCGTTCGGGAAGGGGTTCGGTCGGGACTTTGCCTAGGCTTCGAAAGGTGTAAATGTGAGGAACCAGGGGGAGCTGGGGGCTGACCAGGATCCCCTCGGTCCCCAGGTCTTTGGGATCCAAATTCGTCAGGTGATTGACGACGTCAGAAACTTGATACTCGTGTTGTTTCGCCCATCGATCCACCGCCACCTTGATCTTGGGGTCCGTGACTTTGAGCAAGGCATCTGCGGCGGCTTGGGAATGCTTCTCGAGGATGGGCTGGATCGTCCTCGCGTGCGCCAAGGAGATGTCCCGAGGAACTTTGTATTCCGAGGCAAAGTTCAACGTCGCCGTTTCCCGCTTCAGCTTGACAGCCTCCGGCACATCCGGCGTGAAAACCAAAGCCTGACCTTCTTCTACCGGCCACGGGCTCCAACCATTCGGAATCCCCGTTCCTCCACCCATGGCATTCGCCATGTCTCGCGCCGCGATGTAAACGTCAAAGCTATCCGGAGCGACGTGGAACATGATGTAATTCCGATTCGATAACACCCGCTTGAATTGATTCGCGAGCGAAGAGTCGGAACTCCGGAATTCACTGATGGTCGCACCGCCGCTTTCCCGAGGCGTGAAACGAAGCGTTACCGTGTCTTTGCCCCCCGGGACAATGGCGTTATAAATAACGTCTTGGGTGCCGAACTTGTCCGGATTCGCCTTCACGTAGGCATTCAGCTTCTTCGCATCATAGCGGAATTTTCTGAAGGCATACCGATCATCACGATCCTTCAGCGCAATCGAACGACCATCGCGATCCTTTTTATCGGTATTCATACCGTGCGTATAATATCCATTCTCTGGACCGCTGTAGACCAATTCCGCAAAGGCAGCGTCGATCAAATCACGCGTCCGAAAGGCGTGATCGTAGATATCACCAATCCAATAAGCTTTCCCATTGACGCATAAAACATAGCGCGGCTCAGAGTTATCCGGGGCGGCTCGGGGGTTTGGTAAGCTCACGACAGTGGGTTCCGGACCCGTATCGGACATCACGACGGCGAGCTGCTCCCGCAACTTCCTCAATTCTTCATTCCTGGCCAGATTCTCCGTGGTCTGAGTTTCTTTCTTCTCTTCCTCCTGCTGAATCGCCAACTCGATCGCCTTCATCTGGTTTTCCAGATCCTCAACGGATTCATCCGTCTTGAGCATCTCCAGTTGGAGATCCAATTGCTCTTTCTGAGCCATGATTTCCTCAAGCGAGCGGTTTTGCTCCAGCGCGCCCTTCAAGTTCGCTTTATCATCCAGTCGCTTATCGCGGGTCAAGACATTGGCTTGGAGTTCTTCCGGAGTGACGGGCTTCAGTTCCGAAACGATGCGGTCTACCACATCACTCATCGTGATACTGGTGAGAATCAGAACCAACAACAAGATTCCCACCACATTGGTAAGTGCGTCCAGCAGCGAATCCATGTTCGCTTCTTCATCTCCTCGATTTCGGCGGGCCATCGTTCAGTCTCCGTAAGGGTTATTTCATCAAGTTGTAAAAATAGCTCAAGTCCAGCTCGCCTTCCCCGGGGAGAGGAAGTTTTCCAGCTCGAAAGTTGGAGCGCCGTGCCTTCGTTGCGGCGTAAGTTCCCACCACCGCGTTGGCGGCCGTGTAGGCATCGATCGAAGCCTTGTTATTGCGCACCAAAAAGACGATCTGGCTGCGTGGGTTCGCATCAATGAAATCAAGGAACTGCATGAACTTCGCGTCCGTGTTCAAGGTATTGGTCGGTAAGACCACGGGTTCTTCATCCTTTCGGAGAATCGAAATGGTCTGCGCCGAAGTCTCGATGAAAAACGGAATCAGATCCCGCCCTGATCCGGCCGGGCGAACCTGGATGGGCGGCAGTTCTTGTTCGGGTCGGTTTTCCGCAGCCACCTTCTTCTGAAGTTCTTCGATCTCCTTGAGCAACGCTTCGTAGGCGGCGAGCAGCTTCTCGTTGTCCTGGATTAACTGCTTATGCTTGCGATCTTTTTCCGCCAGCGTGCCTTCGGATTGCTCGACGTCTTCCTTGATGTCACGGAGCCGATTGCGATCCGTCATCGACAGGGTCAGCTGATCCATCGCTTCGGAAATCGTGTCGAGCAGTTGGCGAAGCTCATCGTTCTCCTTCTTCAGTTGCTCGCTCTCGGCCAGAACCTCTTTGTTCTCCTCCGTCCGGGTCACTTCCTCCGGCTCGATCGCGTCCGCCTTCTGCATCTGGATGATGGCCATGCCCGCAATGATCACGACCAAGGCCCCGATGAGCGCGGCCAGGATGCTCAAAAACGGGAACAGGGAGATTTTGGCTCCGCTATTGGCTCGTCTTCCCATGAGGATTGTTCGAAGTTCTCCAGATTAATCTGGAATCAACCAAACGGCCACATTTTCTTCTTCACCACGATCTGCTTCCCATCCAGTTCCTTGAGGACGTTGTTCAGATTCGCGATGCCTTCCGCCAGGGTTTTCACACTGCCGGCAATGTCGTCATCGAGTTTGGTCTCGTAATTTTTGGCCCGATTTTCGATCGCTTCCAGCTGCTTATCGACCGCTTCCGCCACGGTCTGATAGTGCTTCGTCTGCTGATCGTAAACCGTCTTCATGTTCCCATGAATCTCGGCGAATTTCCCGACCACGTCCTTGTTGCTCGAAGCAATCGCTTCACCGAGCGACTTCAGAGCAGCGGAGTCATTGAACTGGCCTCCCGCACCGCCATCATTCAGGCGCTTGATGAGATTATCGTTGCTGTATTCGTCGACCAAATTCAGGACATCCTCTTCTGTTGCTTGCAGCGAACTGGCCGGAATCATCAAGAGAATACTGAAGGCCAAAGCCAGAAACGTGGTATCGAACGCCGTTCCCAATCCTCCTAGAACGGTTTGCAGGCCGCCCATCATCGCTTCAGGGTCAGATGCATTGGCCAAGGTCGAGGCGAAGCTTCCAATGGCGCTTCCAATCCCCAAAACGGTTCCGATAAAGCCCATGATCGGGATGGCCCAAAGGAAGACCTTGGTCAGGGCGTAGCTGCTGGCGATCGAGTTCGCGTCGATATCGGACTGCGAAGACATCATTCCGGCGACTTCGGTATTGCTTTCCCGAATGTAGAAATACTCCAGCCCTTTACGCAGGCGCTTGTGCATGAAGCTGTCATGCAGCTTGCGGGGCAGGTGAATGACGTGATCGTAGAAATCCGCCACGTTGTACATGTTGATCTCCGGGCTGATTTCCTGGGGCAGGGCATCCAGCAGCATAGCGCGCCGCTGTTTTTTGATGTGAAGCGTCTTCAGAATGAGAATGCCCAGCGTCCATCCCGCCAATCCCACAGTCACGAACTGAACCCAACTCCGCTGAAAGAACAGCTGGTACATGTAGTTGTCTGGTTGGATACTGTTCGACAGGAAAATTCCCAACATGAACAGTCCTGCGATGCCGACCCCAATCGCCAGGGAAATCCAGAAACTGACCTGGGCGATGTTGCCCAGCGTCCCGCCATAAAAATACTCGATCGGACGAGGTCCATCGGTGGATTCCGTTTCGTCGATCGGCGGAAGCTCAAAGT
>CAYGQD010000183.1:0-14635 GCA_964351855.1 uncultured Verrucomicrobiales bacterium | reverse complement strand
CCCAAACCCTCACCACCAAGGGCGAAGCGTTGGCTCGACTGGAGCAACGCGTCGATGAAGAGGTCCGCCAGATCGAAAAAGCTATCAACAGTCGGCACCGGCCCATCATCGTCGATAAACCGCCAGGGAGACTGGAAATCCAGCAGCGCATCCATCCTTCAGGCCCACCTCCGGTCAACGGCAACCACGACTTCCTCAACCGTCGCATCCGGCTTTCCGTCTTTGACCCGCAGAGCAACGGGGATCTGATCGATTTCGCCCAAAACGGGAGCACGAACGTCGAAGATTCGCCGATGCCGGTCGGCTTCCAGGGCTTGGCCGCAGCCACCAGCGGCGCTTTCGTGACCTCTCTCGCCCAAACGGTGAAGCTGAACCAGCCGGTGCTCTTCGTCCCGGGAGACAACTTAGAGATGAACACAGCGACGTTGAAGAAGCTGCGCTCCGCTCTCCCCTCACAATTGGTATTGCTGGGCTGGCGCCCCGAGACCTTTGTCAGCATGACCGAAACCCTGGACGAAGACAGCCATTTCCAGGATCTGACCGCGCTGCTCTCCCTTTCCGATGGGAGCGTGACCACGGATCCCTACATGAATACGTATTTCGATTCCCTCAATCAGGGGAAACGCTTTCTTTATCTGCCGCCCGCCCTTCCCTGGAATCCCCACGCCCGCCAACCGTTCGAGGATCGAGCAGGAATCTTCATCGATGCGAGCCAGTTCCGCCCAGAAAACCTGGAACACCAGGCCCTCGCTTCCGAACTTAAAGAAATCATTGAAGCGTCCCGTCAGATGCTGACCATTCCCGAGCTCCCCGAAAACACGATGAACGCGCTGATGGAACTTCTGGGTCTGGGGTCTGACTGGGTCACCGTCATTCCCGAACCGACTTATAAAGACCGGCTTTCGACTCTTGGACGACACCTCGCCGTGGTCACCTTCGAGCCGATCGAGTTCAAGACGCCCATCCTGCGGGACGCGTTGCTTGCTCGAACCCTGCTGATCGCTCGGGATTCCAAGGCCTTGCGGACGTTTTTCCCGGAAATCGCCTCGGGAAGCGGAGCGGATCACGCATTGACGACCCCGACCCAAATCCTGGCATTGTTTGAAAACGCCGATCAATTCAGTCTGGTCATCAACCAGGCGGAGCGGACCCTGCTGGAGGAATACTCCTACCAAGCGGCAGCCCGCAAGATCGATGAGTTCGTCGCCGGACTCCGCAAGCAACCGCATAAGGTCTAAGACTCTTTCGAGCGCGTCTAATCCAGTCCCAATTTCCTCAGCTTGGGAGGAATGATGGCGTTGCAATAAGGCTGGCGAGGATTGAGCCGGTAGAAGTCCTGATGATAATCTTCCGCAGGCCAGAATTTCGATGCGGCGGTGATTTCCGTCACAATGGGATCCGAAAAATCGCCTGATGCGGCCGCTTTTGAGCGCTCCGCCGTCTCTTTCTGCTCCTCGGAATGGTAGTAAATGGCGGAACGATACTGCGTCCCGACATCGCCACCTTGCCGATTCAAGGTCGTGGGATCGTGCAATTGCCAGAACCATTCGAGCAGCTTCTCGAAACTGATGATTTCGGGATCAAAGGTAACTTGGACGACTTCGGCATGGCCGGTTTGACCGCCACAGACCGCCGCATAGGTCGGATCGACGATGCTCCCTCCCATGTAGCCGCTCATCACATCGCTGACGCCGTCCAGACGCTCAAGCACGGCTTCGACACACCAGAAGCAACCCGCGCCCAGGGTCGCCACTTCAGTTTGGGAATCATGATTCATGTTAGAAAGAGGCATTCTTTTTGGTAAAAAAGCAACTTTTAGAACAGATGAGTTATTTAAACTACTTGACTTCTTATAATCACCATCTAAACCGTGAACACCAGATCATTGTAGCTACTCGAAAAAATACGAGAAAGTTAATTGACTTAAATAGGATAAGAATGCCATTCTTTTCACGACATAACGTCCAAACACCAGCCAGATGGCGCGCGCTAAAAATCTGGTCGAAGCTGTCCAAATCACAGTTTCGACCACCCCCCAGATCCGTGACTTCCTTGAGGAACTCACGGGTTCGGGGCTTTATGGGAAAAACGTTGCTGAAACAGCCAACGTTCTTCTTGGAGAAAGGATTCGCGATTTGCGAAAATCTGGCGAGCTTGGACGTGCCCCTAACGAAACCACAAGTTAGAGATGTGCACACGGACGTTGCAAACAGAAGAACCAAATACGCCACACCCAATGAACCTCAACGAACCTAACCCTGAGACCTACGATCTTATTCGCGAGGTCGACCGTGAACTGACGGAACCGATCGCCAGCGAAGAAGAATTGCGCGAATTGGCCGAAGATATTGTCCGCTACTGCCCCAGCTTGACTCACCTCTTGCTGGCACTGGGCTCTAAAAACGACACCAATCCTCTTCACGGGATGAACTAACTCCAGTTTGAAGGCGGGAGCCACTAGAACTCCCGCTCTCAAACATCCATTTACACTTACCGGGGGCATTTGCCCCCTCAGTTTATCGACTCGGGAAGAGCCCGCGCGATTAAAAAAGCCGATTGCGATCCAGCAATCGGCTTTTTTGTGGTGAGTCCTTCACCGGGATCGTCGCTTGAGGGAACCGCAGACGCGTTCAGGATCGCAATCCGGATTCCGCTCACCATCAAAAAGGGAGCCCCACCTGCGCGGGACCCCCCACTCGAGTTAACGACCAACATTCGAGCTCTAGCGAACGCGAAATTCTAGGTTGAGAAAGAACTGCTTGGATGAGCAGATTGCCCCAACGTTCCAACAATGAGGGGGGCACGCCCTTCGCGCAATCGTTGTTTGTTTGGCAATTGGCGAGGCGTTCATTGCCTGAACCCTCAAATTCTGATTGGTCGGACTTCGTCCTAAGCTAGATTCTCAAGTCTCAACCACTCGTTTTCGATTTCCTGAAATGCCCTCCCCTCCCCGCTTCCTCCTCCTCAGTTTTTTTGCGGGCCTCTTTCTGTTCGCTGTTCCCTCCAGCCAGGCCCATCCGGCTCATGCCGAGGACGTGAGTCATCCCTTTGTGGCCGGTTTCGAGCGGTTTTTCGCGGAAGGCGATGCTCCGGATTACTTGCGGCAGGGTGGCGAGTTGCTCTTGAGCGAGCTGAACTGCGTGGCTTGTCATGCGGTTCCCAATGAGCTCGAAGCCCACTTTCCCGGCTCTCCCGGGACGAATCTGCGCGGGGTGGCGGCGCGAGTTCAGGATCCTGCCGCGCTGCAAATTTTGGTTCGCAATCCCCGTTATCTGAAACGCGGAACGCGGATGCCGAGCCTCTTCGCCGCTGCCGATCGCGACTTGGATGAGTTAGACGCGCTTTTCCACTTTCTGCTCTCCCTCGATGAAGCCGAGGAGGAGCCGCTCTTGATCGGACTCCCGGAACGCGGTCAGGAGATTTACCACACGATCGGCTGCATCGCCTGCCACGCGCCGGACGTTGAGTATCGGCCCGCAGCCTTGCCGGAAGACGCGGTGCTGGACAATCCGGCGATGCCTTCGCTCCCGATCCGATTGGCGGTTTACTGGTCCACGAATTACCTGACCCGCTATCTGATGGATCCCGGCAAGTTCCAGCCGGCGCATCGCATGCCGAACTTCGGTCTGAGCGAGCAAGAAGCTGCCGACCTCGCCGCTTATCTCCAGGCGGGCCCGGAACTGACCGATCCCAACGCCAGCTTGCCGGAACCCGATCCGCGTTTGGTCGAGCAAGGTCGTGCGCTGTTTCAGGCGAAGAACTGCGTCGCTTGTCACGATCTCGGGCTCGACCAACCCGATCGGCGTCTCCCTGGTTTGCTCGAGCTTTCGACGGAAGATCGTGGCTGCCTGGCGGAGTTCCCTCAAGAAGGCGCGGTCCCTTACTATTACCTGGGCAACACCCAACGCACCGCGATCAAGCTCGCGCTCGAAGGGTTGCAGCAGGGGACCGAGTTCCAACCGGATCCCGTTCACCAGACCTTGATGCGCTGGGACTGTTATTCGTGCCATACCTTTGATGGACGGGGAGGTCCGGAGCTGGCTCGTGAACCGTTTTTCGGCGCGTTCGATCCTCGGGCTCTCGATCGGGAAACGTTTCTTCCTCCTGCGTTGGAAACCGTGGGGCAGCGGCGTTCGGCCGAGGAGCTGGACGCGGTGTTTACGGGGGAAGCGCCCCGGCGGCATCCGGAAGTCGGGTCACGGATGGTCCGGATCGCGCCTGACCATCGCCAACTGCTGATCGACCTCCTGCTCGGTCAGTCGCGATGATACGGCTCTCCCCGCTTGATCGTGTAGCATCGGTAAAGCGCTTCGAGAACAACGACGAGCGCCAGCTCATGTTGCAAGACCAGCCCGCTCAGCTTCCAAAGCTGGCTCGCGGAATCCCGCAGTTCCTGCGAATGACCCTCCGCGCCGCCGATGAGAAGGCTGACGTTTTTGACCCCGTCCAGCTCCCAGCGGTCGATCTGTTCGACCCATTTTCTGGTGGTGATCAGGGTTCCGCGCTCGTCGAACACGATCCGCAGGCTTCCCTCGCTGAGCTTTAGGAGTTGCTCGCTATTGGCAGTTTGGCCACCTTCTTTGATCGTCTGCCAATCGACCTTGGTGGAACGGCTCAAGCGCTTCAAATACTCGTCCGCGCCCGACTTTGCGTAGTCGAGCGACGGCTTGCCAACGGTGTAGAGATTCCAGCGCATCGTCCCCGGCAGACTCCACGCGTTTCCAAGCTTCAGCAACCTGCGCCCGAGGGTTTTGCCGGGCAGCCGTTACAAAAAAATCCCTTGCGAGAAAGCCGAGTATCATCGCTCGTGATGGTCGTGCGGGAATCCTCGCGCGAAATCTCAAAAATCCTCAATCTAAAATTCTATGAAAAAGGTTCTCTCAATCCTCGCCGTCCTCAGCCTTGCTGCTGGTTCCGTCTTCGCCGGTTGCGGCAAGAAAGTCGAAAACGTCGGAACGTTTACTTACGATCCCGAAACGAAGACCCTCACGGGTGAAGGCTTGAAGAAGCCTGTCACGATCCTTGCCTCCACCGAAATCAAGGACGCAGACGGTAACGAAGCCACGATCGAAGACATCGCCAGTGGCAAAGTCAAGATCGTCAGCGAGCACAACAAAGCGGACTCCGTTGCTGCGGTGAAGACCAGCTAATTGATCGATCTTTCGATCATCTATTTTCGAAAGAAGCCTGGGGAATGTTTCTCCAGGCTTCTTTTTTTGCACCAGAAATCTGGTTGTGCTGGTCTCTGAGCTTGCGCTAGGATATTCCCATGGCCAAGTCTACCGCAGGCAAAAGTCCCTCCGATCAGGGTGGTTGCACCAAGCTCATTTTCGGAATCGTCGCCGGAATGATCCTTTCCGGGGTTTACATCAACTACAATTGGGCGCTGCCGGGCTGGATGCAGATCCCCGGCTTGGTCCAAGGCCTCGGAGCCCGGACTGTCGCCGATTCCGTGATCGAGGATCCGAAGGCAGATTTGGCCACGAAACAGCGAGCCGTCGAGGAACTCTTCCGGCGCGATCCCAACCTCTTTCGAGAATTGGATGACGATATGGGGAACGTCATCACCCGGGCGGTGATCGACCGCAAAGCGCGCCGTCGCTTGATGATTTTTCAATCGGCTCAGAACGCGATGCGGGAGCAACTGGGCAAGCACGAGGCGATCCGAAAAGCTGCCGAACGCCAGTATGAGACGGAGTCGCTCGACGAGATTATCCTTCTCACCGGGATCAAAAATCTCCGGGAAGACGCCTTCCTTTACGGCTATCTCCTGGATCGCTTTCCGGAGTCCTCTGATCGTGAGCTCATCGAGGAGGCGATGGCGCTTCGGCCACAGGAAGTCTTTGAGATCGTTCCGTAACGGATGGTTCAGGGGACGCGACCTTCGACCAGAGACGTCACCACGCTCGGATCGGCCAAGGTCGAGGTGTCCCCGATGTTTTCGACATCGTCTTCGGCAATCTTCCGCAAGATGCGGCGCATGATTTTGCCAGAGCGCGTTTTGGGAAGCCCCTCCGTGAATTGGATCTTGTCGGGACTGGCGTGAGGGCCGATATCGTTGCGAACGTGCTTGATGATTTTCGTGTGGGTATCCTCGGTCACCGTTTCACCGGTCTTGAGGGTGACAAAGGCATAAATCGCGTTGCCCTTGATGTCATGGGGATAGCCGACGACAGCGGCTTCGGCGACCTGATGATGGCCACCGATGGCTCCTTCGATCTCGGCCGTGCCCAGGTTGTGGCCGGAGACGATGATGACGTCATCGACGCGACCGGTGATCCAGTAGTAGCCGTCCGCATCGCGCAGGCAGCCATCACCACTGAAGTATTTCCCGGGAAAACGGGCGAAGTAGGTGTCGAAAAAGCGCTGGTGGTCACCGTAGACGCCGCGCATTTGGCCAGGCCAGGATTCCAGCATGCAGAGGTTTCCACGGACGTTGTTGCCCATGAGGATGGTGCCTTCGTCATCGACGAGAGCGGGTTTGATTCCGAAGAAGGGTAAGGTGGCGGATCCCGGCTTCGTGGGGATGGCGCCGGGAAGTGGGGAGATGAGAATGCCGCCAGTTTCCGTCTGCCACCAGGTATCGACAATGGGGCAATGCTCTTTGCCGACGACGGTGTGGTACCAGGTCCACTCCGGGGATTTGATGGGCTCGCCCACGGTGCCGAGGAGCTTCAGGGAGGAAAGATCGTGCGCGTTGGGCCAGGAATCGCCTTCCTTCATCAGCGCGCGCAGAGCCGTGGGAGCGGTGTAGAAGATATTGACGCGGTGCTTTTCGACGATGCTCCAGAAGCGCCCGAAGTCCGGGTAGTTCGGCACGCCCTCGAACATCATGGTGGTGGCCCGGTTCGCGAGTGGACCGTAAATGATGTAGCTGTGGCCGGTGATCCAGCCGATGTCCGCAGTGCACCAGTAGATATCGCCGGGATGATAATCGAAGATGTAGCGATGGGTGGTGGCAACGTAGGTGAGGTAGCCACCCGTGGTGTGGAGGACGCCCTTGGGCTTGCCGGTCGAACCGGAGGTGTAGAGAATGAAGAGCGGGTCTTCCGCGTCCATCGGCTCGGGAGCACAGACGGGATCCGCTGCGGCCATGGCGTCATGCCACCAGACATCGCGCCCTTCCGTCATCTCGACCGCCGTGCCGGTGCGGCGCACCACGAGGATGTTTTCGACCGTGGGCGTCTTGGCGATGGCGGCGTCGGCATTCGCCTTCATCGGAATATCCTGCTTGGTGCCGCGGACTCCGGTGTCTTGGGTGATGATCGCTTTGCAGCCGGAATCATTGATCCGGGTGACGAGGCTATCTGCGGTGAACGCCCCGAAGACGATGGAGTGAACGGCTCCGATCCGGGCACAGGCCAACATGGCAATGGCCAGTTCCGGAATCATCTGCATGTAAATGCAAACGCGATCGCCTTTTTCGATGCCGAGATTCTTGAGGGCATTGGCCGCCTTCTGGACTTCAGCCTGGAGTTCGGCATAAGTCAGCGTCTGGCTTTCCGTGGGATCATTGCCTTCCCAGATGAGGGCAGCCTCCGCACCGTGTCCTGTTTCGACATGACGATCGACGCAGTTGTAACAGGCATTGAGCTTGCCTCCGATGAACCACTGAATCTCCGCCTTGTGGAAATCACAGTCCTTGATCGTTTCCCATTCCTGGAACCAGGTCAGGTGACGCGCTTGATCGGCCCAAAAAGCATCGGGATCGGCAATCGACTGCTCGTAGAGAGCGCGATAATCTTCTAGCGACGAGACACTAGCGTTCGCGGAAAAGGTGGCAGAGGGCGGATAGATGGGGGCTTCGTGGGATTCCTGGCTCATTCAGTCGAGAAGTAGGGTTTCCACAGAAGTAGGGAATTGCGCCCGATGCGCCAGCAAAAAATGGATTTGAGAGAAAGTAGAGGAAAAACCTGTCACGAATCAAAAAGTTTGCCCTCAGAACAGAAAAGCTTGCCAGGAAGTTTGAGCTTTGTTTAGTTTTTGTATCTCTTTACCTCTGCCAGGAGGAGAAGAAGATCCGAAACCGGAGTTAGGAAACGGGAAGGCAAGCGCCGTTCCCGTCGAACAAGAACCTTAGAGATCATGGAAACAACTGCGTCTGATGGCGCGTTGCGAGGGTTGAATTTAGACCTCATCGCAACGCCGAGTTATGTGGTGGATTTAGCAAAGCTGCGAGCGAACTGCGAGTTGCTCGCGGAGATTCAATGGCAGGCGGGATGCCACATCCTGCTTGCGCTCAAAGCCTTTGCGATGTGGTCCGCCTTTCCGGAGATTCGCCGCTTTCTCGCGGGAACTTGCGCCAGTGGGGTGCATGAAGCGCGGCTCGGTCGCGAGGAATTCGGCAAAGAGGTCCACATCTACTCCCCCGCCTTTTCCCAGGCGGAGATGGACGAGGCGTTGCTGGTGGCTGACCACATTGTTCTGAATTCCATGGGTCAGTGTCACCGGTTCGCGGAACAGATTATGAACGCGCCGCGCGCGATCGAACTGGGACTGCGGATCAATCCGGAATGCCGTGTCTCCGAGCATGCGAATTACGATCCTTCCGCACCGAAAAGCCGCTTTGGAGTTCGCCATACGGAAATGGGTTCAACGCTTCCTCCCGGCGTGACCGGCCTCCACTTCCACAATCTCTGCGAGCAGGACCTCGGACCGCTGAAGCGGACTCTGGACGTGGTGGAGCGAAACTTCGGTCATCTGCTTCACCAGTGTCACTGGGTCAACTTTGGGGGCGGACACTACATCACCCATCCGGGCTACGACGTGCAAGGATTGGTCGATCTGATTCGCAAATTCCGGGCTCGCTATGATGTCGAAGTCTATCTCGAACCGGGAGAAGCCGTGGCCCTCCACGCGGGAACGCTGATCACGACGGTGTTAGACGTCGTCGAGCGGGGAGATGAATCGTTCGCGATTCTGGACGCCTCCGCGACGAACCACATGCCTGACGTTCTGGAAATGCCCTATCGGCCGGAGATCCAAGGCGCGAAAGAGCCGGGCGAGACCCCGCATACTTATCAACTGGGCGCTTTGACCTGCCTGAGCTGCGATATCTTCGGCGACTACGCCTTCGAACAGCCGCTCGAAATCGGCCAAAAGCTGATGTTCCTCGATCAAGCTGTCTACACCATGGTCAAGACTACGAACTTCAACGGGCTCAAGCCGCCCTCGATCGCAACATACGATTCCCGATCCAGCGACTTCCGCGTCGTGTCCGCCCTCGGCTACGAGGACTACAAAGCCCGCCTCGCCGGTCCCCATCGCGATCCTCCGGAGGTGGAGGGAGAAGTGTCTCTGCACTCGCCCGGCTACGTCTCGATTCAGCCATCGGAAAGCGAATTGGAACCGATGGATGGCGTCGGGAAGTCTTGCTCCCTCTGAGCCTTTCTTCTAGGAATAGGGCATGCGCCCCTCCTTCATCCTTGCCGCCTCGCTGGTTTTCCTGATTCTGCCCGTCGCGGCAGATGGCCCCACCGACAACCTTCCGGAGAACGTCCGCCGGGTCCCGCCACAGGGAATCGAGGTTCCACCGGAAGATCGGAGCGCGTTGGAAGCGCAGATTGCGGAACTGACGAATCGGATTCGGCAGTTCCCGGCCAAGAACGTGCTCGCGCCGCTGTTGCCGGATGTGGAAGTGCTGGTCCGGGCGGTCGCAGATCCGCTCAAGCATCAGGAAATTCAGAAACCGCAGGAGATTCCTCAGGCTTATGAGTTGCTGGAACTGGCGCGCGAACGCCTCGCCAGCCTGGAAGCGGGAGAAGCTCCCTGGACCTTGCAGACGGGCCTCGTCGTCCGGGGCTTCCGGTCGAAGCTCGACGGTTCCGTGCAACCCTACGGCCTGGTGATCCCGGAGAGCTATTCCTTCGAGGGCGCGGCTCGGCATCGGCTGGATTTCTGGTTTCACGGTCGGGGCGAGAAGGTCACCGAGCTGGGCTTCATCCAACAACGGCTGAAGTCGCCGGGCATCTATCAGCCGCGCGACACCATCGTCCTGCATCCCTACGCCCGGTATTCGAACGGAAACAAGTTCGCCGGAGAGATCGATTGTCTCGAAGCGCTGGAACACGTCCAACTGAACTACCGGATCGATGAGGATCGCATTCTGGTCCGTGGCTTTTCGATGGGGGGCGCGGCCTGCTGGAATTTTGCGGTTCACTATGCGGATCGCTGGTGCGCGGCCAATCCCGGAGCCGGGTTTTCCGAAACGCCGGAGTTCCTCAAATCCTTTCAAGGCGAAACCCTGAATCCCACCTGGTATCAACGCAAACTCTGGCGGCTCTACGATTGCACCGACGTCGCCGTCAACATCTTCAACATCCCGACCGTGGCTTACAGCGGCGAGATCGATCGCCAGAAGCAGGCGGCCGACATCATGGCGGCAAAGATGAAGGAACGCAGCCTTCACCTGACTCACATCATCGGTCCGGACACGGCTCACAAGATTCATCCCGACTCCCAACTCGAAATCGAGCGTCGGCTCGACGCTATCGCCAAGATCGGCCGCAATCCCCTCCCCTCCGCCGTCAAACTGAAGACCTACACCCTGCGTTACAACCGCATGCACTGGTTCACGATCGACCGGATCGCAGAACATTGGGAGCCCGCGGAGATCCACGCCGTGATCGATCCCCGTTCCGGCATCACCACCATCCTCAAGACGGATGGCGTCACCGCGTTCACAATCGATCTTCCCGCCGGCTCGATCGAACTTCCCCCCGCCTGGCAGCCCAAGATTCGCTTCGGACTCGGGATTAAGACGAAGGAGCTGGTCGGTCCCTGGGTCGGCTCTGATCGGTCCTTCCGCGTTCATCTTCAGAAAACGGGCGACGCTTGGGAGATCGTCGATCAACCCGGAGGAAACGAGAGGGGCTTGGTCAAGCGCCATGGCCTTCAGGGCCCGATTGACGACGCCTTCATGGACTCGTTTCTCTTCGTCAAACCGAGTGGCGCGCCACAGCATCAGGCCGTTGGTGAATTTGTTGACCGCGAATTCAACCACGCCAAAACCCACTGGCGGCAACAGTTTCGCGGCGATGCCCGGATCAAGCAGGATACCGAGGTAACAGCCGAAGACATTGCCCAGCATCATCTGGTGCTTTGGGGAGATCCGTCCAGCAATGCGCTCCTCGCGAAAATCGTCGATCAGCTCCCCATCGGCTGGACCGCAGAGTCCATCACCGTCGGCCAGCAAACCTTTTCCGCCCAAGACCACGCCCTTCTCCTCATTTATCCCAACCCGCTGAACCCGGACCGCTACGTCGTCCTCAACAGCGGCTTCACCTATCGCGAATACGACTATCTCAACAATGCCCGCCAAGTCCCGAAGCTCCCGGACTGGGCCATCATCGATACGCGCACCCCGATGACGAGCCAAGGCCCCGGAAAAGTCGTCGCGGCGGATTTCTTTAACGAGAAATGGCAACTCAAACGCCCGTCGCCGGAAGAATCCGCCAAAACCGCGAAAGACTAATTCCGCAAACTACTGATGATGAGCGATTTAGGAGTTTCTTGAAACTTTTTATCAATATTTAAACAAACTCTCATCTCTGCCTCGCTCTATTGATGTAACCAGCGAGTGATCGCTGAACCAATTTTACCCCGAGACTCGCAAGAGTGGAACCACTAGACCTCCCTTCGATCCTCGGGTTCTTCAAAAGTGTTGAATGTGCGCGTGGCTTACGGGCGTGCCTCTCCCCAGAGGCGCGTCCGTTTTCCTTTTCAGGGCGACGAGGTCAGGCGAAATCACGCCGAATCGATCAGCGCCATTCGTGCTTCGGATAACGGCCTTTGAGTTCGTTTTTCACTGCAGCGTAGCTGTTTTCCCAAAATCCAGGCAAATCTTCGGTGATTTGGACCGGCCGTTGATTGGGAGCCAGGATTTCGATGCGGAGCGGAATGCGACCTTGAGCCAGGCTGGGCGTTTCCGGGATGTCGTAGAGGTGTTGGAGCCGAGCGGAGAGGACGGGCTTTGCCCCGATTTCGTAGCGAATCCGAGCGCTGCGCCCGTTCGCAAGTTCGATCCGATCTGGCACCAGTTGATCGAGCAGAGGAATCTGGTGGGGAGCGAGAAACTGACGCAGCTCAGGCCAGACTTCGCGCTCTTTGATCTGCTTATAACTGAAGGCCCCAAGGCAGATTTGCTCGATGACGGAGAGTTTGTCTTCCTCGCTGAACGTTGGCAATTCCAGCTCCGGCATGGCGTTGGCGAGAGTGCTGAGCCGGGCGATCCATTGCTCGACCTTGCGGTCCCACTTCTTCAGGACCAGATTTCCGGCCACGACTTCTCGGGCGAGAATCTCCGCAGCAAGCGCTTCCGGCGGATCCTTGGCCGGCTTGCTTTCCAGATCGAGGTCGCGATACCGCACCACTTCGCGGGCATCAACCCGGCGCTCGCGAGGATTCCACTCCGCGCTTTGCCCGGCCTGAATCGCTTCGGGAAAGCGTTCTTCGAGGAGTTCACGCGTGATGGCGGTGTTGAGATTGAGAAGGACGTTGAGTTCGCGGCCTTCGATCTCGGTGATCTCCGTGACGATCAGTAAATCCGCATTCGTCACGCAGCTTTCATCGCTCAACTGGCCCCGGCGGTTTCCGGTCACCGCGCAGGCACGATTCGAGCGATTGAGCCGTTTCGCGATTTGATCCGGAAATCCGGCAAGGAGCGCATAAAACGGCGCCCCCGGGGAAGGCGCGGCGGTGCCATCCGCTTCCGATTTGCGATAAGAGCGACGCAGCAATTTCGCCAACCGATCAACCTCGCGAGCGGCATTCGCCTGAACTCCGATCGATTCACAACGACCCACGTCGAACCCGAAATCGCGAGCCGTAGCCAGAGCTCGCAGCGCGGGTTGAAAGTCGGAACCATCGTCCGGCTGAGTGAACTCTTCGCGTCCCGATCCACGGCGCGGAAAGAGCGGCTTCCCTTGGGTCAACGCGACCATGTCTGCCGTGATCCCGAAGCAACCAAGCCGCGCCCCTTCCAGAAGCACGCGAGCATAACGCGGGGTCACCGGAAACCGAGCCAGATCCCGACCGAGTCGCGTGAGCGAGCGGTCGTTCTTCAGCGCTCCCAGATCGATCAAGAGGCGGAAGGCGCGTTCCAGCCCGGCTTCGTCCGGTTTCTCGAACCACTCGAAGGTTTCGAGATCGTCGATCCCGGAAACGAGGAGGGTGAGGATGACTTCGGCCAAATCCATCCGGTGGATTTCCGGCGGCGTCTGACCAGGACGTTTCGCCTGATCTTCCGGGCTCCAGAGTCGAAGACAGGTTCCGGGAGCCGTTCGACCGGCGCGACCAGCCCGTTGATCGGCGCTCGCCTGAGAGATTTTTTCGATGGTGAGCGTGTTGATGCCGCGCCGGACGTCGTAATTCGCGATCCGAGCGAGCCCGGAATCGATCACCAACGTCACCCCGTCAATCGTGAGCGAAGTCTCTGCCACATTGGTTGCAACGACGATTTTTGGACGCGTCCCCGGCTGAATCGCCCGATCTTGATCCCGAGGATTCAGCTCTCCGTAAAGCGGGAGCACATCGACATTGCGGACGTTGCGGCGGAACGTATCGACCGTTTTGCGGATCTCGAACGCCCCGGGGAGAAACACAAGGCAATCGCCGGGGTCGCTCTGATTCTTGGTTTGGGCGAGATAAGTGCGGACGATGTGATCCCAGAGTTCTCCCTTTTGGCGTTCCCGAATCGGCGCGTAACGGACTTCGACGGGAAACGTACGGCCTTCGGAAGAGAGCCGGGGACAGTCTTCGAGGAATTCCTGAATGCGTTCGCCATCGAGTGTCGCGGAAGTGACTAAAATCGCGAGATCCGGCCGCGATTCCCGCTGAATCCGAACCGCTCGGGCCAGAGTGATATCGCCGAAAAAGTGGCGCTCATGAAACTCGTCAAACAGGATCGCGGAAACGCCGCTCAAGGTGGGATCGGTCAGGATTTGCCGCAGCAACACGCCTTCCGTAACATAACGAATCCGCGTTTCCGGGCCGACGTGATTTTCAAAACGCACCTGGTAGCCAACTTCATCGCCCACTCGCCCGCCACGCTCCTGAGCCACCCGCCGCGCCAGCATCCGAGCGGCCACCCGACGCGGCTGCAGCACCACGATTTCACCCGAATCCAAAAGACCACGATCCAAGAGCATTTGAGGAATCTGGGTCGATTTTCCCGATCCCGTGGGCGCTTCCAAAACCAGTCGCGGGCACTCCGGTTGAGCGCGCAAGGCGGAGACGAGCGCGTCTTCGATATCGTAAATCGGCAGTTTCGAGGCCATTCTCAGAATGGAGTTTGAGATCGGGCGAAAGCCAAGCGAAACCGCAATCCACTTGCCAAGTCGAGCCTGACCTTCGAGCTGGAAGACTGGTGCCGGAAACGTTGCGGTCGAAAAAAAGACTTCGCAACCTGGGCCCGAAGGGCCGAAGAAGACCGCGCGAAGTACCTCGCCCTTCATCATGGCTAGACTCGAACCGACCGAATCCCCCGAAGATCGCCAGCTCGCCTGGATTGGTGATGCCGCCCTGGCTTTGGTCGCGCGGGAGTGGATTTTGGAAACACAGGGAAAGCTGGATGGGGAGACGCATCGTAAAGTGACCTCGCACGAATTTCTCCGCGCGTTCGGTCATCCGACGAAGG
>CAYGQD010000182.1:0-14662 GCA_964351855.1 uncultured Verrucomicrobiales bacterium | reverse complement strand
CCCCCATTGGGATCAGAACGGCGTGTTTGCAGAAGCAGTTCGATCGCTTCCGTCTGAGCGGCGACCGCCTCTGGTCCGGTGTTGGGCTGCGCGAGGATGTTGCGCGCTTCTCCCATGATTTTGGAGACCTCAGTCAATAGCTGGATGACTTTCTGGAAGCGACGCTCGCCAAATGGCAGCGACTCGACGCTTTTGACCGCCGCATAGGTCCGATCTCTGAGCGACTTCTGAGATTCGGCCAAATCGAGAGCCTTTTCCCGGAACGTATCGGCTTCAAGAGCCGGCTTGGCGTTCTCCAATTCCCGAGTTTCTTCCCGAAGCTGGATCTCATCGTGTAGAATCTGCATGACCTTGAGAACCACCTCGGGTGGAAGGCTGTCGGAGTCCTTGCTATCGCCTTCGCTTGGTCCTCCCTCGGGGGAGGGAACCATTTCTTCCGCCCAGCGATCCAAGGCATCAGCCCAATACTCGGCTGCGGCGATGGAGCGTCCATTCAGATTCACCATGACTGCGTCTCCAATTTCACGAATTTCCGAAACCACGCTGGTTTCCCGCATCTGCTCAAGAATCCGCTTGTAGCGCAAGTCCTGCTTTCGGTGGTAGTAGGCCTGGAGGTCTGCCTGGATGGTATGGACGATTTCGCTCTGCTCAATTTCGCGCTTGGCGATGGCATCGGTGTGGGAGCGAATTTCGGCGGTGACCTGCCTCTCGGGCATTCCAAAGACGCCATTCAGCGTTTCGTTGAGCTCGCTAGCCACGGCGACTTGTTCCCGGGAGGCTGCTTTGAGCCGTTTGACGAAGGTGCTTCCTTCCATGCTGCTGAGCAATTGTTTCAGCGCTTCGGAAATCTTGGCGAACTCATCGAGGAGACCGATTTGTTCGACAACGGCTTCATCGGTTTTCTGTTGGGCCGGAGTCTTGGGTTGAGGCGGTTCCGGTTCCTTTGGGGCTGCGGCTAAATTGGTAGAAGGCAGGCCCAGTCCACCGGATCCCTCGGGAGGTTTGGGAGCGTTGGGATCTTTTTCGACGGGCTTCATCCAGCCACTCTCCGGCTTGGTTTCTAGCTTGGGCGATTCCGGCCCTTTCTCCTCCGGCGGAGAGGGTTCCGATGCAGCGGATTTCGGGGGAGACTGCTCTTCGTCGGGTTGGGGAGGTTCGCCGCCATTAGATGGCGTCCCACCGCCTTCCTGAGATTCTTTGGGCGGTGATGGTGGCGCGGGCTCTCTCTGCGGAGCTTGGGCCGCATCTTTGAGGAGATCGGCCACGGAAGGCATCCGGTTTTCAGCGATGTCTTTCAGTTGCTGCAGCATTTCGGCAAAGGTCTCCAGGCGTTCCGCGTCGAATTCGCGGTTTCGGGTCGCCTGTTCAGCTAGTTCCTTGCCAATTTCGGTCAAGTTTTGCAGGCGTTTTCCATTGTTGTTTTCTGCCTGGGCCTGGGCATCGAGGCGACTGCGGTTTTCGGCCTGGTCGAGCTCTTCGGGAGACAGGTTTCTTAGCTCCTGATTGGTGGCGTGAAGCTGCTTCTCTCGTTCGTAAACTTCCTGAGCTTGGCGAAACCATTTACCGATTTGGTCGGTGATCCAAAGGGCATGCTCGTCCGATTCCAGAATGTGGAGAACAAAGGGGCGAGAAAGCGCCGGTTCGCGACCGGGAAGGTAATCCTGCGCGTAGGCGACCAGTTGGATCGTCTGGGGTTTCACGCGCTCACGCCGGGCATTGAACGTCGCCTTGGTTTCCATGACCTTGGTTTCCGGTGATCCCGCAGCGACCACTTTGGCACCACGATCGGGATCGCGGCCTTGGCGGAATAGCGAGCCCACCCACATCAATCCGGTTTCCCGGACGCCAAAGTCGTCATCCACTTTCAGGTCCAGCTGGATCGTTTCATCGACCAGGATGACTTGCTCACGAGTAGGCATTTTCGCGATCACATTCGGCTTCGAGTCTTCGAACGCGTTGATGCGAAGCTGGAGTGGTTCCTTTGCGGTAAGTCCCAGATGGTCTTTCCAGGTCAGGGTCAGCATTTGGGAGTCCGCGACGAAGAACGGAGCGGTAGTCAGTTCGTTTTCTCGAATCTCGAGGGCGCTCCCGTCCAATTCCGCGAGGGCGAGTTTCCGGCTGGCTTCCGCCGAGAACCAAGCTTCGCTCCCTTTGAGAACCGAAAGGGTACCGTCACGAACCTCGATCGCGGGTTCGTGAGTATAGCGCAGGTAATCAGGCAGCCGAACGGTGGCCGAGATGGACGTGAGTTCGGGTCGAGGGGTGGGAAGGATTTGCACCGTTTCGCGGTCATCGCCGACCGCAAACTTCAGGGGTGCGGCGTTTTTTTGTCCGGATAGGGGGAACTTGAACGCTTCCCCGTCACGCGCCATTTCGATCGGAAGTTGATCCGGAAACTGGGCGGTGCCCTGCTCCGGCTTCCAGTCGGTGTCTTCGCTCAAGCCGACGTTGATTTCGAACGGTTCCGCGTAGGGGACGATCAACTTGCTCGGGAGCTGATCGATTTGGGCAAAGGTGTAACGCTCTGTGGTTTTCCAGGGTTGAAACCAACGCGCACCGGCGTTCTTGCCCGCTTTTGGGACGACGACGATGGCGGCGATGGCTGCGGCAACGATGAGGGTCGATGCCACGGCCCATTTCCAGTGATTGGGCTGGGGAATCGCTTGGGCGAAATCTCGATCTCCAATTTGCTGGTCAGCTTGCTTGAAGGCCGCTTGAATCAACGCTTTGGAGCCGGATTGATGCTTGGCCAACTCCACGATGCCGAGAAGTTGATCCCCGATTCGCCGGAATTTGTGGCGGAGCAGGCGAGCGGCTTGTTCCAGATTTCGCTGTTCCCAGACCCAGCGGTGGCACTTCGTGGGAAACCAGAATCCGAATCCCGAAGCTCCCGCCACCAGAATGAGAGCCCGGATGGTGGATGGCGTGTCCCAGAAGCGGTCCAGGGCAAAAACGACCAGGTAGGACAAGGCCAAGCCAAAGACAGCCGCGAGCAGCCCCTCAGCTATTTTTACCGCCCAGACTGAGCGGCGAAATCGTTCGAGACGCGCTCTTAAGTTGGGAGGTAGGTCCAGAGCTTGGTCTGGCGAAGGGTTATCGTTCATGAGCGACCCTTGGAGGTTGATACGTAGATTAGGTAAGAAAAAGGGAGTTGGCCAGTCAAAGCTTCATACGTTTCGTGCCACCGGTTTCGTTCGGAAAAAGGAGTTGAGATTGCGGGGCGAGGTTTTTGGTTCATGAATCAGGGTGTATCGTTCTTCATTTTCATCGGAGGAATCCGCCCGAACAACGAACTTTGCCTAGCCGTCTGACTTTGCACATTATGAAATTAATTCGCCGAAACTGGCCCACTGTGACAGGATTTTCGATTGCCACTCTCCTTGGTGTCATGTGGTTGGTCGGTCAGGGGCAGCCCCGTCCCGTTGCTCCCCGAGTCAATTTTCTCCCCCAAGAGCAGGCGACGATCAATCTTTTCGAGACGACTTCGCCATCCGTGGTTCACATTGAGAGCATTTCGGTGCGGCGAGACTTCTCGACCCTGAATTTGACCAAGATTCCTGCGGGAACGGGGACGGGATTCATTTGGGACCGCGATGGGCATATTGTCACGAATTACCACGTCATTCGAGAAGCAAACGCGGCCAAGGTCATCCTCAACGATCAGACTACCTGGAACGCGAAATTGGTGGGGGCAGAGCCGGATAAGGATTTAGCGGTGCTGAAAATTGACGCGCCGGTGGAGAAATTGACGCCGATTTTGCTCGGAACCTCCAGTGACTTACGGGTCGGGCAGAGCGTTTTCGCCATCGGGAATCCCTTTGGCTTGGATCAAACCCTGACCACGGGGGTCATCAGTGGCTTGGGACGGGAAATTGAAGCCGTAACCGGGCGCACGATTGAAGACGTGATTCAAACGGACGCGGCGATCAATCCGGGGAACTCCGGTGGTCCGCTTTTGGACAGTTCCGGGCGGGTGATCGGGATCAACACCGCGATTTTCAGTCCTTCCGGAGCTTACGCCGGCGTCGGATTTGCGGTTCCGGTGAATGTTGTGAATCGGATGGTTCCTCAACTGATAGATTTTGGACGGGTGATCAAACCGGTTCTGGGGATCGAAATCGCAAACGAAGCGGTGTTGCGACGCCAGGGAATCGAAGGGGTTCTGGTGCTCAATGTCGTCAAAGGCAGTGGCGCGGAAGAAGCCGGGATTCGGGGAACGTCGCGCGATTCGCGGGGGCAATTGATTCTTGGAGATTTGGTCGTGGAAGTGGACGGTCGCAAAATCAACGAATCCGAAGACATTTACAAAGCATTGGACCGCCGGAAAGTCGGGGATGTGGTGACGGTTAAGGTCCAACGAGGTCGAGAGGAATTCAGTTCCCTCGAAGTGGAGTTGAAAGCGGCCGAATAGCCCGATCTGGCAGAAGATTTTCAAAAAAGTGGAGTTTCCTCGCTGCAATTGTTAAGTTTTGCTGATATCCTTGCTAAATTAGCAATCTCCGGGCGATGGTTCTCAAAGTCGCCGTTCCCGGTTCTCCAACTTCGCTGCTGCCGTGACTGCCAATGCGGTTTCCGAGGTTGAAATTCTCATTTCACCGAAAATCATCGTGGATCGCGCCGTTTACGCCTCAACCCTGCTTGCCTTTACCGTTTTTCCAATCGGGCTCTGGGCCGATTCACCAGGCAAGATTCCACCCGTTTGGAGCCCCAAAAACCTCGCGGTACTCGCGGACGGGAACGTAGTGACGTTTGAACCGGGGACCGAGAGTCGGGGAGGGCATTTGGCCGGTGCCGTTCTGATTCAATCGGGACCCGATGCCATTTGGGAAGTGGTGACGAATGCTGGAGCGATGCCGCGCTATCTCAAGAACGTGCGCAAATCGGTTTCGCTCAGGAAAAGCAACCGTCATCAAGTGATCGCTCACGAAGTGAAGATGGCATTCCTACCGATGACCGTGAAATACACCTACCAGGCAAACTATCACGGGCGTCGGAACATCCACTTTAAGATGCTGGAAGGAGATTTGCGGGAATTCGAGGGGTACTGGCAGCTTTATGACGGGACCGATTTCGGGCTAAAGTCAGGGACGATCGTCTTTTACCAGATCTACCTCGATCCCGGAGGCTTGGTCCCCGGCAAAATGGTCCGCCAAAACATCCGCAAAGACTTGCCGAACATGCTTCGGAAATTAAAGGCTTACGCGGAAGCTAGCGGCCCCGTCGCGATGCGTTAGTTCCTCAGTTTCACGGCTTCGACCCAGGAGGGACTTTGGCCAACTTCAGAAGATTTCAGCCCGGTCAATTTGCCAGTCTCCAGATCTATTCGATAAACGAGTAGATTTCCGGATTTCTGGCCTGCTGCGATGAGGAAATCGCCTCCCGGTTCGATATTGAAACTGCGGGGAGTGGTCTCGGTCGGGACTTGGCCTAAGGGGATGAGCGCCCCGCCTTCAGGGTCGATGGCAAAACAGGCGATGCTGTCGTGTCCCCGGTTCGAAGCATAGAGGAATTTCCCACTGGGATGAATTTCGATGTCCGCGCAGGAATTCTTCCCTTCATAGTCTTTGGGCAGGGTGGACACCGTTTCGAAGGGGGTCAGCGTTCCTTTTTCGGGATCCATCGTGTATCCCGTGATGCTACCACCCTGTTCGTTCACAAAATAGACCCACTCGCCCGTCGGGTGAAACTGGAAGTGACGGGGGCCGATGTTTTCCCCGGGCATGGAAACCGAAGCCGGTTGGTTAGGAGAAAGTCGACCAGTCTCTGCATTGAACACATACTGGTCGATCTTGTTGACCTCGCCGGTGTGCGGACAGAAGACAAAGCGATTACTGGCATCCGCCCGAACGGAATGCGCCTTTAATCCATTGTCGATCACCTGAAGGTCACCGCCCAGCACGGAGCCATCTTCTGCAATTCGATTTACGGCCACTCTTCCTTCGCCATAATAGGCGCTGAGGAGAAACTGATTGGTATGATCCACGAAGAGGTAGGCTGCATTTCCCGGAAGGGTAGAGACCTTCACCAGCGTCAAGCCACCCGTCTGAGGATGGATGGCATACACGCCGACGGATGATGTGCCGCGAAGGCTTGCGTAGAGAAACCGTTGATCACGACTGGTCGTGAGGGGGCCCGGTTTCGTTTCAGCCTTCACAGTGTCTAGCAATGAGAGTTCTCCCGTCTCTTCATCGATCCGGTGGATCGCGATGGCATCTTCCCCGCTCAGGGAAGTGTAAACGACGGTCTCCCCCCAGCCAAAACCAGCCAGCGAAAGAAGGAAAATGAGAGTTTGGAGGGGGGCGCTCATGCTCAGGAAATGTTCAACCCAGAACCATTGGTTGAAAGAAACTCAAGACGCAAGCGGTCCTCCCAAGAAATCCTAACGGATCAATCCCCAGTGCCGATTAAACGGCCAATAAACGAGAAACGCCCGTCCCACGAGGTTCTCTTCAGGCACGAAACCCCACCCGCGACTGTCGTAGCTGTTGAAGCTGTTGTCTCCGAGGGCCACGTACCGATCTTCGGGCACTTCACGGTCCCAATTTCCCTGGTAACCCCGGTATCCGTTTTCTAACGACATCACATTGCGGAAACCCCGCTCTTTCGCCTTCTCTCCATCGATGAACAGATCCGGCTCACGCACGGTGACCTGATCACCAGGGACTGCGCCCAAACGCTTGATGTAGTGAATGCTGCCCATGTTCGGATTCACGCTGATTCCGCGAATGTTTTTCGTGGTGAAAACGAAGACCTCTCCCCGGCTAGGGGGAAAAAAGTGATACGACATTTTATCGACGATCACCTGATCGCCAGTATCGACGTGTCCTCGAGCAATCACCTCTCCCTTCTTAAATTCTTTCCCGGGATAGAGCCCGAAGCTTCCATCGCTGTTTCCCACCACATTCTTCATCGGCGCGTAGATGCGATACACATTTCCACTTTCCATAATCACCTTGGTCCAGGTGAAAAATTTGGCCTTGGTCACTTCCTCAAACCCCTTGGGCTTCTGTCTCTGGTAATCGTTGTAGCCCATGAGGATTTTCTCATCTTGCTTTGCCACCTCATTTTCCCAGGTTCGTCCGAGCCGGACAAAATCGATCGCCCGGACAATGATGTTTGGCGGGGTCCGTTCCAGAGGATAGGAAACGATTCCGTTGAGGGTCGGTTGCATCGATCCCGTGGGGATTTTGAAGGGCTGTGCGATGTAGGCGCGGATCCCCAAGGCGATCACAATGGCGACGAAAATCACCTCCACGTTTTCAGCGAGCGCCGAGTTGCGGTAATCTGATCCCGCGCCTTCACAGATTTTGGTGAGTTCTTCCGCGAGAGTTTTCGTCTTTTCCCCGTCGCGAGCTTTGAGGGCTGCTTCGAAGTCCGTCCTTAACGATTCGATCTTTTCGAGCGTGTCCGCCGGAAGCTTGTCCCGGCGATAATTCACGAATCGTTTCACTCCTTTCAGGAGCAGTTCTCCCTCTTTGACGTATTTGGGCTTAAACATTCTTGTAACGGACTGACGCTAGAAACTGGAAATTCGAAACTCGAAAGTGAAAAGAACTGCCAAAACGGCTTTAGAAATTCGTTTTGGACGAAATCACTCGGTCGAACTCTTTAGGACCTGAATGAACGCCTCTTGCGGGATGTTCACTTTCCCGATCGCCTTCATCTTTTTCTTTCCTTCCTTCTGCTTCTCCAACAGCTTCCGTTTCCGCGAAATATCGCCCCCGTAGCATTTGGCGGTCACGTTTTTGCGCAAGGCTTTGATACTTTCCCTTGCGACGATTTTTCCGCCGATGGCCGCTTGAATCGGAACGAGGAACAATTGCCGCGGAATGACCTCCTTCAGCCGCTTGACCAGATCCCGGCCCCGGCCCTCGGCTTTGTCGCGATGGACGATGGTCGAAAACGCATCGACGGGCTCGGCGTTGATCAAGATATCCATCTTTACGAGCTTGGAAGGCGCGAAACCCGCGTGCTCGTAGTCCATCGACCCATAGCCTCGGGTGGAACTCTTCAGCTTGTCGTTGAAATCGACCAGAATTTCATTGAGCGGCAGCATACAGGTAAGCATGACGCGAGATCCATCGAGACTCTCGGTGTGATCGACCCAACCGCGCTTTTCGGCGACCAACTGCATCACTTCACCGATGTAATCGTTGGGCACCATGATGAACGCTTTTACCAAGGGCTCGCGAATTTCTTCAATCTCGGCCGGATCCGGCATGAAACTGGGATTATCGACCGTGATTTCGCTACCGTCCGTTTTGGTGATTTCATAAACCACGCCTGGATACGTCGAGATCACGTCCATGTTGAACTCTCGCCGAAGTCGTTCCTGGATGATCTCCATGTGTAGCAGTCCCAGGAATCCGCAGCGAAAACCGAATCCGAGGGCCGCTGAACTTTCGCTCATGAAGGTGAATGCAGCGTCATTGATCTGCAGTTTTCCCATCGCCGCCTTCATCTGCTCAAAATCGTCGGTGCTGATGGGATAAATGCCGCTGAAGACCATTGGCTGAATCTCTTTGAAACCTGGCAAGGGTTCGCTTGCGGGATTCAGCGTGTCCGTAATCGTGTCGCCGATCTTCACTTCGCTCGGCGATTTCATGTTCGCGATAATGTAGCCCACGTCGCCAGCGACCAGTTCATCCAGCTTCAGCATTTTTGGCGTAAACACGCCCACTTCCTTGGTCTCATACTTCTTCCCAGTGCTCATCATGATGATGCCGTTCCGCTTTTTCATCGAGCCCGAAAAAATCCGCACGTAACTGATCACGCCGCGAAACGGATCATACACGCTGTCGAACACGCTCGCCCGCAGAATGTCATCATTGGGACGGGTCGGCGGCGGGATCCGCTCGACCACCGCTTCCAAGATTTCTTCGATCCCAATTCCCATCTTCGCACTCGCGTGAATCGCCTCATCCGCAGGAATTTGGAGAATGTCTTCAAGTTGCTGATTGATCTTCGGGATATCTGCACTGGGAAGGTCGATCTTGTTGATCACTGGAATCACTAGCAAATTTGCCGCGTGGGCCAGATTCACATTGGCCATCGTCTGCGCTTCCACCCCCTGGGCCGCATCGATTAACAGCAACGCGCCCTCGCACGCCGCCAAGCTTCGGCTCACTTCATAGGAGAAATCCACGTGTCCCGGGGTATCCAGCAGGTTCAGCTTGTAGGTTTTCCCGTTTTTCGACGGGTAATGCATCGTTACCGGATGCGACTTGATCGTGATCCCGCGTTCCCGCTCCAGATCCATCGAATCCAAGTGCTGGTCTTGAGCCTCCCGCTGCGTAATCGTCTGTGTCTGTTCCAGCAACCGGTCAGAAAGCGTCGTCTTCCCATGGTCAATGTGGGCGATGATCGAGAAATTGCGGGTGAGTTCGATGGACATGGAAGTTCGGTGAGGCGCGGAAAGTAGGGGAAAATTGCGATTTCGCAAGATCGGCGCGGTGGTCTGATTCTCGCACGGGCCGGGGAGCCTGTCCATTCGTCCTCCTGAGGGCCTTCGATCAGGATCGAGTTGACTTCGCGAGGCGGAAAGGAAAGTTGGGTCGAGAAGTCAACCTCTTGGGTCCAAGATCCGTAGGGGCAGAGACACGCTTACGATTCTGATCGATATGGAAGATGATTTAGACAACGCCTCCGGGCGATTTTTGCCCTACCCAACTTCGACGCTGAGCCCCAAGATTCAGCCGAATGACTTAACGACCTTCAAGTCACGGGGGGTGAGTCGAGTCCAGCGGCTCTTTCAACAGGAGATTCGGGAGCTTCAGGAAAAATACGTGAGTTTGGTCGATCAGTTCAACTGGAACAAGCTGATCTACGAAGCCAAATTCGGCTTCGAGCCGATCGTCGGCGAAACCTACCATCTCTATGAGTTGAATGGGAAGCGCACCCTTTCGATCATTGCTCCTCAGGAATGGCCCGGGAAAAAATGGATCGGTTCCTTTCGATTGGAATCGGACGGAAAGTGGCTCATGGAGGCCTGCCATGACGACTTCGATCTGAAGGAACTGGTCGAAGTGGAAGGCGACGAAGTCTAGGCGTGTTCTTCGTCGGGCAGCATCATCGCTTGAACGATGTCGTGGGAACTGACGATGCCCAGGGGACGACCGCGGGGACTGTAGACCGCTGCTAATTCGACCCGGGCGCGGCGAAGGCGTTCCAACACCCGAATTGCCTTTTCGTCTGGTGAAGACCGGATCAAGCGTCGAATGTGATCGCTGACTCGCTTGTTGGAGGCCTCATCCCGCAAGACTTCGATCACGCGGACCAGCCCGACCAAATCGCCGCTGGATGACATCACGGGAAATTGGTCGAAATCGGTGTCTTTGGCCAATTGGGTAACGGTTTCCAGCGGCATTTCCAGAGGAATGGCGGTAACACGGCGCAAGGGGAGCATGACGTCGCGGGCTGTCACGTTCTCGAAATCGAGCACCTGTTGAATGAGTGCGGTTTCGTCTTCTTCCAGGGTTCCTTCTCGTTGGATCGAGGCCGTTAGTTCGCGAAACGCCTCCCGACTTTGGTCGAGAGATTCGGCGGATTTGGACAAGAGGGATGGTTCCTCCTTATCGGAGAAGAGGCGCTGAGAAATCCAGATGAATGGTCGGAGTAAGAAAAGCAGGGCTTCAAGAATTCCCACGAACCGGGACAAAAACCGATACGGGAAATGGCGAAAAATCGATTTCGGAATCAGCTCTACCCAGAGCACATAGAGCGGAAAAGAGATCAGGAAGGCGATAAAGAATCCCCAGAGACCAAAGAGATCGTAGAGGAGCAGAGCGATCAACCCGAAGGCGAACACATTGCAGGCATTGTTGATCACCAGGGTGACGAAAAGGATCTGACGAGGCTCTTTGAGAAGGCGAATGAGACGCTCAGCTGCCTTGTCCCCATGATCGGCATGGTGGCGAAGTCGGGCGCGAGTGATCGTGAGCAGGGCTGATTCCACTCCCGAGAAGATGAACGAGACGATCAAAAGAATGCTGATAAGAATCCAGCCCATCCGTTAGGTTTTCGTCGGGGTTCGTTCGATCAACACCTCTTTGATCCGTTTCCCTGCGGTTTGGCGAACGATGACTCGGATCAGTCCCAACTCCAATCGCTCACCGGGAAGCGGAAGGTGGCCCAGCCGGTTGAAGACCAGTCCGCCGATCGTATCGAGGCCGTCCACTTCCAGTTCGATGCCCAAGGCGTCACTCATTTCATCCAACCGAGCGGCCCCGCTCGCCACCACCCGATCCGGAGTCAGGAATTCAAATGCGCCATCTTCTCCGTTGGTTCCGGCCGTTGGATCCCCAATGATTTCCTGAATCATGTCCTCATGAGTGAGGATGCCCTCCGTTCCTCCGTATTCGTCCAAGACGACAACGATGCTATGGGGCTCCCGCAAGTAGTCTTGAAACACGGTTAGAGCTTCCATGGTCTGTGGAACGAAAACGGGGGGCTCGATGGCTCGCTGGAGGTTGCCATCCCGGTTTTGCAAGGCAACTCGCACATTCAGAATTCCCGTGATGCGGTCCGCTGAATCCCGATAAAGCGGCACCTTCCACCAGTGATCTTTGCGGAGCTGGGCAAAGAGGTCCTTTTTCTTCAAATCCGCAGGAAGCGCAAACGCATCCACCCGCGCGGTCATGCAATCCTTCGCGGTTTTGTTTCCGAGTTTTACGATCTCTGCGATGATCTCGCTTTCGCTGGCATCCAGGGTTCCATCTTCGCGATGTAGCTCCACCAGAGCTTCGTATTCGTCTTCCGTGTAGGTGGTTTGAGGAATCATGGAACGTGGGATCACGACCGCTTCGAACCCATCCGCCCAGCGTTGGAGGACCACTGCGATTGGCCGGAGTTGGCGGCGAATCGTCAGAAACGGCCTCGCGAATAGCCGGAACGCGGCCGAAGGATTGCCCAGAGCGAACAATTTCGGCGCAAAATCACAGAGCAAAATAATGGCGATGAGCAAGATCGCTACCGTGCTGACGGGATAAGCCGAAACGAGTTTCCAATGACTCGCTAAATAGATCCCGACCAGAATGAGACTGAGATTCAGGAACGCCGATAGGATCAGGATCTGAACCTGACTTCGTTCCGACGGCCTGAGGATGAGGCGCAGCATCGCCCGCATCCGGGAGTCTCCATTTGCCAATCCCGTGACGTGATGAGAGCGAAGAATGAAGAGGGCTGCCTCAAACCCGGAAACCACGATGGAAAGCGTCACCAACAGCGTGGTGAGAGCAATGAATATTCCTGATAGCCAAGGTGACACTCTAGTGGTGAAAATGCTCGCCGATAACGAGAGATTTTCCTAACGAATTTGGGAAAAGTTTACAGAGATCTCTCGAGAGGAACGTGTTGAAAAACAGCGGTTTCGGTATCGTAGATCCCGAAACTGGGCTCGCCGAACCGTCCCATGATTTCACCGGGATTCGCCCAAATGGTTTCGCCAAACTGGTGCTGGTATTTCTGGTGGTCGTGTCCGCTGAAAACGGCGTCAAACTGACCGCTCTGGGCCACGCGCTTGGAAATGTCCGGGTAGTGATTGATGGCGATCTTGCGGCCGCCGAGTTCCAATTCCGCATAGAGGCCGTGAAGCGTCACGTGATCGTGTTTGGCGGCAATTTGCGAGAGGAGAAAGGGATCGCCGTCGTTGTTGCCGAACACGGCGTGAATGGGGCCGGAGAAACCCTCTGCGAGCTGATTCAGACTGAACGGTGCGCAGAAATCTCCGAGGAAAAGGATAGTGCTCGGTTTGAGAGCGGCGACTTGGTTCAGAGCCGTTGCCAAGTGGTCGAGGCGATCGTGAATGTCAGAGAGAGCGGCGATCTTCATGGGCGAAAAAAAGAGCCACCCACGAAGTCGTTTCGAAGGTGGCTCTTAAAGTTTTCAACGGTTCGAGGGATTATTCCCAACCCGCAACGTCGCGGACCTTCAGCATCGAATCCAGAATCGTGTTCCAGGTCTGCTGGTTCTCGAGCGTCGCGTTCGGGAACATGCAGCCATCCCAGCAGATGTGCTTGATGCCGCGCTTCGGCGCATCTTTGAGCCAGTAGCTGGAGCATTTGGCGATATCCAGCTTTCCGTTTGGATCATCCGCCGGGCAATGCTTCCCGGTCTTGTCGTGCGAACCAGAGCCGTGAACTTGGCCGTCGTTCTGGGCGACGTGGAAGTCGATCGTCCAGGGGCGAAGTGCATCCGTCATTTTCTCGTAAGCGGCCCAGAATTCAGCGTCGCTGTAACCTTCCTGAAGCAGGGCATGCTCTGGCGCGTTGTAACCCATCAGGTAGAGGTAGGTGTGAGCGAGGTCAGCCTGGAAGCCGAGACTCTCCGGCATGCCGACTTCTTCGAGAAGGTCCAGCATGTCTTTCCAGCTATGCATTCCGGCCCAGCAGATCTCACCTTCGGCGGCAAGACGCTCCCCATTGTCGGCGGCAATCTTCGCCGCTTCGCGGAACGTCACTGCAATTTTCCGCGTATTGCCTTCCGGATCGCCATTCCAGCTTTCCGGACTATCGGCGGAATCGATCCGAATCACGCCGTATTCGCGAACGCCGTGTTCATTGAAGATTTTGGCGATGCGGCAGGCTTTTTCGACCGCGTTGATGAACTTGCCACGTTGTTCGGCATCGCCCATCGCGGAATCACCCACGGTGCCAGGCCAAATGGGAGCCACCAATGAACCCACTTTCAAATCCTTGGCTGCGATCTGATCCGCGATTTTTCTCAGATCATCTTCGCTCGCATCCGGATCCGTGTGGGGGTGGAAGAGGAAGTAATCGACGCCTTCAAATTTCTGGCCATTGACGTCTGCGTTGGCGGTAAGTTCCAACATGCGTTCCAGGCTGATGGGCGGTTCCTGACCTTCGTCGGTGCCTTTGCCAACAAGACCGGGCCACATGGCGTTGTGGAGTTTGGGGGATGCGTGAGACATAGTTTTTTCTTGAGTGGATTGGGGATTAGGGGTTGCCATCGCGGCGACGGCACCTGCGGCCACCGAGGGAGCCGTTGGTTTTGGAGGGGTGAGCGCCGAAGTTACACCGGAGGCAGCTTGTGACGCATCAGATTTCAGTTCTGAGGCAAGGTGAGATGCATTGTCGGCAATCGTTGATCCGGCGTCGCTAACCGCCTGGCGTGCTTCGTTCAGTTCAACTTTGAGCTCACTGGCCTTGGATGAAACCAGGTCTTTGGTCTCGCCGGCAGCTTCAGCAAGGGTTTCCTTGGCTTCGGAGAGTTTGATCCTGGTCGTTTCCGCAGCAGCAGAAATCGCCTCGCTGGCCTCGGAAGCGGTTTCCGAGATGGTTTTGCCCGCGTGGGACGCTGCGCTGGAAATCGCCTCGCCAGCGGAAGTCAGTTTTTCCGCTACGCTCTCCTTGGCCTTGGTCGCCGCATCAGAGGCTTGATGAAGGGCGCCCGATACCGCCTCTTTGGCGCTGGATGCTGCGGCGGAGAGCTCTTCGCCCGCTTTGTGGAGGTGTTCGGAGGCTTCTCGACCGAGTTCTTCGGTGGAGCTGTCGTCGATCTGTTGCTTACTGAAAAGCCCGCGGCTCTTCTTTTTATTTTTGCCGAAACCGAACATGGCGATGGATAGGTGGGAGTTAGGATTGCTTCAATTCCTCATAAAGAGCGAAGGCCTCATCCGGCTTCAACCCTTCATGAACCACGCCAC
>CAYGQD010000181.1:0-15016 GCA_964351855.1 uncultured Verrucomicrobiales bacterium | reverse complement strand
CCCAGACCTTCGACCCCCGTTCTCCCAGTCCTATCGAACAGCGGAAACTGGGAATCAATCGGCGCCATTTCTTCGGAAAATCAGCCGCCGGTATTGGCGGGGCCGCACTTGCCAGCCTGCTCGCACGTGATGGAATGGCGGCGGACGCTCTCGATCGGCGAACCGGCCTCCCCGACGTTCCTCATCATCCGATGAAGGCAAAGCGAGTCGTCTATTTGTTCCAGAACGGAGGCCCGACCCACATCGATACCTTCGATTACAAACCGAAACTGAAGCAGCTTCACGGGAAACAGTTGCCGAGCGGTTATGCTGAAGGTAAGCGCTTCAGCACGATGACCAAAGACGTGGCCAGCAAGCTGATGCTCGACACGATCGAACCCTTTCAACAACATGGCGAAAGTGGAGCCTGGGTCAGCGCTCTGTTCCCTCACACGGCCAAGATCGCGGATGATCTTTGTTTCGTGAAGAGCATGCACACGGATGCCGTGAATCATGCGCCGGCGATTTCCTTCATGCTCAGCGGAGGGGAAATCCCGGGCCGCCCCACCCTCGGTGCCTGGCTGACCTACGGACTTGGAATCGAAGGGGATAACCTCCCCGGCTTTGTCGCGATGACATCGATCAGCAAAGGAACCAGTTGCGGGCAAATTTTCTACGACTTCTACTGGGGTTCCGGTTTTCTGCCTTCCCGTTACCAAGGGGCGAAGTTTCGCGGTAGCGGCGATCCGGTGCTCTACCTCAACAACCCCAAGGGGATGAGCGCGAAGTTGCGTCGCGGCATGTTGGATGATCTCGCCGAGCTGAACGCCATGAAATTTGCCGAGGCGGGCGATCCGGAAATTCAGACGCGCATCGCCCAGTATGAAATGGCCTACCGGATGCAAACGAGCGTCCCGGAATTGACCGATCTTTCGGACGAGCCCCAGCATGTTCTCGACATGTATGGGCCAGATGTGAGGGAACAAGGCACCTACGCCTACAACTGCCTGATGGCACGTCGGCTCATCGAACGCGGCGTGCGTTTTGTTCAATGCATGCATGCCGGTTGGGACCAACACAATAGCCTGACCACCGAGCTTTATCATCAGTGCCGGGATACGGACCGGGCCAGCGCCGCATTGGTTAAGGACTTGAAGATGCGAGGGTTGCTTGATGATACCCTGGTGATTTGGGGAGGTGAATTTGGACGAACCCCCTTCATCCAAGGTGACATCAACAACCGCCCCCGCTGGGGGCGCGACCACCATCCTTACGCATTCACCACTTGGATGGCGGGCGGCGGGATCAAGCCGGGAGTCACCTACGGTGCATCCGACGACCTCGGGATGAACGCGGTGGAGAATCCGGTTCATGTCCATGATTTCCAAGCCACGATTCTTCATCTCCTCGGGATCGATCACGAAAAATTAACCTACCGTTTCCAGGGTCGCCGATTCCGGTTGACCGACGTTCACGGCCATATCGTGAAAGGAATCCTGGCTTGAAGCACCTATTTCCCATGAAGTTTTCACTCACACTCCTGGTTAGTTCGCTGCTTGCCTTTGGCATCGCGTTTTCGGAAGAGCGCATCGATTTTAATCGGGACATTCGCCCTCTCATCTCCAGCAACTGCATCGCCTGTCATGGCCCTGACGAAGAGGAGCGCAAAGCAGGGTTGCGACTCGACACTGAGGAAGGCGCTCGCGAGGACCTCGGTGGATATGCCGCCTTGGTTCCCGGGAAGCCGGACGAAAGTGAACTCCTCTATCGCCTGATCACCGAGGATGAATCCGAGAAAATGCCGCCAAAGGGAAAGGGGCGACGCCTGAATTCGGTTGAGGTCGCAACGATCAAGAAGTGGATCGAACAAGGCGGAAACTACGCCAAGCATTGGGCCTATGAGAAGCCGGTTCGGAGCGAACTGCCCTCGGTCGAGCGAAAGGACTGGCCGAAGAACGCAGTCGATAACTTCATCCTCGATCGTCTGGAACAAGAAACGCTCGCTCCTTCACCGGAGGCGGACCGCTGGACCTTGGCCCGCCGACTCTCGTTGGATTTGATCGGGTTACCACCGACCTGGGAAAAGGCGAAGGCGTTCGTGGAGGACCAACGACCAGACGCCTATGAGCGCTACGTCGATGGCCTGCTCGCGAATCCCGCGTTTGGCGAACGCTGGGCCCGTGTTTGGCTGGATCTGGCTCGCTATGCCGACTCCGCAGGGTATGCGGACGATCCCCCACGAATCATTTGGCCCTATCGCGACTGGGTGATCCGTTCGATCAACGCGAACATGCCGTTTGATCAATTCACGATCGAACAGATCGCGGGAGACCTTCTGGAGACACCCACGAAGGACCAATTGGTGGCCACGGCATTCCATCGGAATACGATGACAAATAATGAAGGCGGCACGAACAACGAAGAGTTTCGCAACGTCGCCGTGGTTGATCGGGTCAATACCACGATGGAGGTCTGGATGGGCACGACGATGGCCTGCGCCCAGTGCCATACCCACAAATACGATCCCATCACCCACGCGGAATACTTTCAGCTTTTCGACTTTTTCAATCAGAGTGAGGATTCAGACCAACGGGATGAACGTCCGTTCTTGGAGCTTTGGAGCGAGGCCGAACTGGCTCAACAAAAAGGGTGGAAGGATCGCATCTTGGGATTGGAGAAAGTCCTCACATCCGAGACTCCGGAATTGGCTGCGGCAAGGGAGGAGTGGCTGGAGGCGGTTCGCGCCGAGCCGGAATGGGTTCGGCTACCATGGAAAGGCGCAAAAGGCGCCAAGCTCGAAGTGAATCCCGAAACTCCTGATTGGATTACCCTGCAAGGTGAGAAGCCGGAACAGGCGAGCTACGAGATCGAACTCACCACGAGCCAGGGAAAGATCACGGGGCTGCGGCTCGAAGTCTCACCAGATCAGATCCAGAACTTCGTGCTTTCCCAACTCTCCGCGACCTGGAATCCCAGCGATCCCAAAACCCTCGAAGGGCGATTTGTTAGAGTGGAACTCCCCGGTGAGAAAAAGATGATTCACCTCGCGGAAGTTGAGGTTTTCAGCCGAGGTTCCAACATCGCACTCAAAGCGGACGCTCGCCAAAGCTCGACCGACTTCGGTGGAAACGCCAAACTGGCGATTGATGGAAAGACGGATGGCGACTATGCCAAAAAATCGGTATCCCACACGGCGATTGAGACGGATCCCTGGTTTGAAATCGACCTCGGAGGCCCGCAACCCATCGATCAAATTGTCCTGTGGAACCGGACTGATAGCGATCTTGAGGAAAGGTTGAAAGGCTACAAGCTTCAACTGTTAGACGCCGACCGGAAGGTGGTCTGGGAGGAGTCACCCGAGGTCCCGCAGCCGAGCAAGAACTTCGCGCTATCCTCTAGCCGACATCTCACCTTCACCGAAGCGGTCGCCGACCATTCGCAAGCCGGGTTTCCGCCGGAAAGCGTGCTTGCCTCCAAAGCTGACCCAAAGAAAGGCTGGGCCATCGGTGGGCAAACGGGCAAGCCTCATCAGCTGTCTGTCTTTCTGAAGGAACCGATGGAAGTTGATGATGGAACACTCACGGTCCACCTCCAACAGCATTCCGAGTATCCGCAGCATCTCCTGACCGCTTTTCGAATTACAGCAACTGAATCCCCCCAAGCTCAAGAGTGGGCCCGGATGCCTCCGAAGATTCGGGATCTGGTTCGGAAACCAACGCTGAATCCCGCCGAAGCGGAACAGGTGGCGACTTTTCACCGCAGCATAGCGCCGGCGCTCAAACCAAAACGCGTGGAGATCGCCAAGCTCCAGAAACAGCTGAAGGAAGCCAAACCCAAGGTAACCGTTCCGGTGATGCGGGATTTGCCGCAGGATCAAGAACGAACCACCGCGATCCATCTTCGGGGGAACTACAAGAGCACCGGTAAAGAAGTCCGCAGGGCAACGCCGGCTGTCTTTCATCCTTTGCGAGAAGATTTGCCCCCGAACCGCCTGGCTCTCGCGCATTGGCTGATTGATCCGGAAAACCCGCTCACGGCCCGGGTCGTCGCGAACCGCTACTGGGAGCAGATGTTCGGAACGGGTATTGTCGAAACGAGCGAAGAATTTGGTTCTCAGGGCGATCTCCCCAGTCATCCGGAGCTGCTCGACTGGCTGGCGGTGGAACTCATGGAAAGTGGCTGGGATTCGAAGGCATTTATGAGGTTACTGGTCAGATCGGCCACCTATCGCCAATCTTCCAAAACCACTCCTGAACTCCTGGAGATCGATCCCTTCAACCGATTCCTTGCCCGAGGACCGCGCTTTCGGATCTCCGCAGAAATGGTCCGCGATCAAGCGCTCTCTGTCAGCGGCCTCCTTAGTTCCAAAATGTTTGGTCCTCCGGTCCATCCTCCCCAGCCCGAGTTGGGACTCAAAGCCGCGTTCGGCTCCGCCACGGATTGGAAGACGAGTGATGGCGAAGACAAGTATCGCCGAGGAATCTACACCACCTGGCGGCGCTCCAGTCCCTATCCGAGCATGGCGACGTTCGATGCTCCTAACCGAGAGGTCTGCACGAGCCGACGCGGACGGACCAACACTCCGCTTCAAGCGCTCGTCACCCTCAATGATCCGGTTTATGTCGAAGCCGCCCAAGCTTTCGCGCGGAAAATCACCGCGAAGGCTGTTGCGCCGGAAGAACGCGCCCGGTTCGCCCTCCAAACCGCATTGGTTCGCCCTCCTTCCCAGACCGAAATCGCTCGAGTGGTTGAACTCTATCAGGAAGCCCAGGAGCGTTTCTCGGAAACGCCTGAAGATGCGAAGCGATTCGCGATCGAACCCCTTGGCCCGCTGGATAAAGACGCCGATCCAACGGAGATAGCCGCTTGGTCCCTAGTTGGAAATGTCCTCCTCAACCTCGACGAAATGTTTCTCAATCGCTAGTCCCCTGTTTTCAGAACCTCCATTCCCCTGAACCCATGAATCCCCTTCTCGAAAATCTTCAGCAGCAAACGCGCCGTCATTTTCTCCATCAATCAACCGCCGGTCTTGGCGCGATCGCTCTCGGTAGTCTCTTGCAACAGGATTCTCGTGCTGCGGTTCCCAATCCGCTCGCCCCCAAGAAGCCGCATTTCGCGCCAAAGGCGAAACGGGTGATTTACCTGCACATGACCGGATCTCCGCCGAATCTTGACCTCTTCGACTACAAACCGGAGTTGATCCGGCGAAGCGACCAAGACTGCCCCGACGAATTCGTGAAAGGCAAGGAGTTCGCCTTCACGTCGGGAACTCCCAAGCTGATGGGTTCCCCACGCAAGTGGTCTCAAGTGGGCGAAAATGGGATGTGGATGTCCGACGCGATTCCCCATTTTCACGGAATCGCGGATGATTTGAGCGTCGTTCACTCGATGTATTCCGATCAATTCAATCATGCTCCGGCGGAACTCTTGATTTACACCGGATCTCCCAGATCGGGGCGTCCTTCGTTGGGAACCTGGGCCACCTATGGATTGGGTTCAGAGAACGAAAACTTGCCCGGATTCGTCGTTCTTATTTCCAGCGGAGTTCAACCTAACGGCGGCAAGAATTCGTTCGGATCCGGATTTCTTCCCAGCGTCTATCAGGGAGTGCAGTGTCGTTCCAAAGGAGATCCAGTGCTCTATTCCAGTGATCCCGCCGGAATGAATCGATCGATGAGACGACTAAGCCTGGACGCGTTATCGGATCTCAATCAACTACAGGCAAACGAAATGGGGCATCCGGAAACGCTCACTCGAATCTCTCAGTATGAACTCGCTTACCGGATGCAAACCGCCGTTCCAGAAGTCATGGATATTTCGAAGGAATCCCCTCAGACGCTGGAGTCTTATGGTGCGGAAGTCGGCGGCTCCAGTCTGGCCAACAACTGCCTCTTGGCTCGCAGGTTGGTCGAAAGCGGAGTCCGCTTCGTTCAGCTTTTCGACTGGGGCTGGGATTTTCACGGAACGGGAGCGGCCACCGGAATTCAGGATGGATTGACCAACAAGTGCGCCACGATGGATCGGCCGATTGCCGCCCTGATCAAGGATTTGAAAGAGCGCGGCCTGTTTGAAGATACCCTCATCATCTGGGGTGGAGAGTTTGGTCGCACTCCGTTCCGCGAAGGACGAACCGCAAAGAGCAAGATCCTGGGTCGCGATCACTATCCGGACTGCTTTACGATGTGGATGGCTGGCGGCGGCGCCAAAGGCGGTTTCGAATATGGCCAGACCGATGAACTAGGTTTTGGGATTCAGGAAAATCCTGTTCACATCCATGACCTCCAAGCAACCATCATGCATCTGCTCGGCTTTGATCACGAACAACTGACCTATCGCTTCCAAGGTCGCGATTTCCGCCTTACCGATGTGCATGGACACGTCGTCAAAGACCTGATCGCCTAGTCTGTAGATCCACCTGGATCTAAACCAGATCCATCGCTTTGCGCGCCACACCGAAGGCTGCACTGGCGTCCCCTCCGATCGCCCACTCGAACTTGGTGGTCTCGTGGTGTGGAGGAATTGGGCACTTCTTGTAAAACGGAGCGGCTCGATCATTGAACCCTTCCTTGACCGCTTCGAGATACCAATCCCGGAAGCTGGTCTCGGCTAAACCACCCCCGAGGACAATCAAGCCGGGATCGAGAATACTCGTGAGGTCAGCCAACCCGTAACCCAGGACATGAGCTTGTTTTTGAAAGATCTCCAGGGCCAACGAGTCACCCTTCTCCGCGTAATCACGCAACTTGAGAGCTTTTTCCTCGATACCGGAATCTTCTTTGGCCAAGGGATGTTCCAAATTCTCGGCTTTACTCAGCTTTACCTGGAGCTGGCGACGGATCGCGACCAGTGAAACCCAAGCTTCCAAACAGCCTTCGCGCCCGGTCGCATCCGACGGCACCCTTCCATCCTCGTCATAGGGAACCGTTAAGTCACTCACTTCCATGGCCAATCCGTTGGCCCCTTCGTAAAGCAATCCTCCAGTCAAAACGAGTCCTCCTCCAAGGCCTGTTCCTGGTGCCACGAACGCGAGACCTTCCTGCCGATCTTCTCGATAGAGCCATTCTCCGAACGCTGCTGCATTGCCATCGTTCGTCATAAAAACGGGAACTCCGACCTCTTTTCCAAACTCAAGGCAAATATCCGTTCCCACCCAATCCGCAGAAAGATTGGCTTTCCCCCAAATCACCCCTTTCGAACACGGTGCAGGTACGTCTAATCCAACCGCCGCGATCTGACTCGTTTCGACTCCATTGTTGTTGGAGAGAACAGCGAGCGATTCCTTTAATTGGCCAAATGTCTTTCGATAGCCCTCCTGAACGTGGCTCCGCACCTCAACCATTTCGCCAACTTGCTCTCCGGAATCATTGACCAACATCGACTTGACCGTGGTTCCGCCAATATCCAAACCTACAAAATACTGTTTCGATTTACTCATAGGGTATCTTTGAAATTTTCAGGATCTGAACACCTCATTCAAATACGCTAGAACTCGTCAAGCGCACGCCGAATCTGATTTTCGCGCGCTTCAATGCTCTCACAAAGCCGCATCTGAACTCGGGCACGATCCAGGTTTTGCTGGTCATGCTTCACCTTAAAATAGATGTTTCCAGCCAAGTGGTCCGCATAAAAGCGCAATCCCAACTCGAACGTGATGAGTCGGATCGAATCAAACAGATATTTCCGATCTGACGTGGTTAAAAACGGACTCGCCTCTCGCAAATAGCCGCGAACCAAGGCTCCAAAGAGATCGAGATCGAGATACACTTCGTCCAGATCCGTTGTTTCCTCACCTCCCGGGTTGCAGGTGCTTCGAACCGCATCACCAAAATCATAGTGAACCAATCCGGGTTTCACCGTGTCGAGGTCGACAATCGCGGTCCCTTTCCCGGAAAAATCGTCGATCATGATGTTGGATATCTTCGGATCCCCATGGATTGGGCGTAACTTGAGTTCGCCTCTTGCGCAACTGTCCTCCAGCACACTGGCGAAGTCCCGTCGCACTTGAATGAATTTCGCCAATCGGAGAGCCTCACTGGAAGCTCTGGACCGAGCCTCCCCTTCTTCCGTCGCCAAGACAGCATCGAAACGAGCCAGATAGCCCGGTGTAATGTGGAAGCCCGGCAAGGTGTCTTCCAACTTCTCCACCGGGAAATCCGCGATCAAACGCTGAAAATGTCCCAAGACTTGGCCAGCTTCGACAGCGTGTTCGATCGAGTTCACTCGTTCGTAGGATTTTGCCGACGCAATGAGCGATAGTCCTCTCCAGACATCTCCCCGATCATCGCGGACAAACTCTCGTCCTCCACTGGCAGGGATGACCTTCGGCAATTGCCAAATCCGGTCGGCCGAATCGGCTTCCGCACTAATTTTACGGTGCGCGTGCTCCGTGATCGCGGTGATATTGGCCATGACCTTTTCCGGCGAAGGGAACACGTTCTGATTGATGCGCTGAAGGATGAACTGTTGCTCGTCAAAGGTCGTGCGAAAAATCGCCCGATATGTGTCGTTCACGTTTCCGGAGCTGAGCGCTTCTACCGTCACTAAGCGCCCCTCCATTTCGAATTGTTTCGCAATGTCTGCGGGAGTCATGGAACGGAGAGCTTGGCGCGGATCCCTGGCTGAAGCAACTCTCCGCCAACCGAATACTATTTCTCGGGTCTGGTCTAATCCTCCCCAACATTGGAGCTTGCGTTTTCCGGTCATCTCGGGTTTCTCGTAGCATCTCTTTATGATTTTGCTTTCCAGAATAATTCTTTGCGGAATGGCCTCACTCCTGGCCATGAGCTTGATCGGCTGCGGGCAAGATGAAAGCGATGCCGAGCAAGTCGCGCTCTTGGAAAAGCGATTGGACGTGTTGGAGCGGGAACTCGATGCGGTGCGATCCAAGACGGAATCTCCGGTGGCAAGCGACCAAGTCAGCAACCTGGAACGCCGGATCAACGAAATCGAAAACGCGCGAGGCCAGACGCAAGCAGGAATGGCTCAGGAATTTCAGAAGCAAGACGAACGGCTGCAACGCATGTTTCGGGGTTTCAACCAGATGCAGGAAGTCATTCAGACGGGCCAAACCTGGGCTGTCTTTGGCCTCGGTTATCAAGGTCATACCGTAGCGAGAACGCGACATGGATCGTTTCTGATCGAATTGCAGAGTCAGGAACCTGATCCCAAAGGCTATCGACTCACCCTACGGATCGGCAATCCGACAGGCCTCCATGTGCATCAGTTCAAGATTTACGGCGACTACGGAAATCCACCTCCTGAGGTTCCGGAAAATGCGACCTACGACACCTACGTTCGTTCGATCGATCAGTGGGAAGGCTCGCTAAAGACGTTTGAAGCTACCTTCGTGACCTCGCTTCCGCCCAATGAATGGACCGTGGTGGGACTGGTCATTCCCGCGACTCGTCTCGCCGAATTGCAGTTTGTTCGGTTTCGGATGGAAATCGAGCGAACAGGACTCGATCAGTCCTCGGAGGCCTCCAAGCTTGCCCAATTTGGAATTCATGAAAAAGGGGCCACCATGTTGGAAACCCGCCACGGGATGTTCCTCGTCACGGTTCAAAGGCATCGAAAAGCGGGAAGCGGCTATGAAATCGATCTCTTAATTGGAAATCCGCTCGGAATGACAGTCACCAGCTCACGGCTGGTGGGGGACTTCGGAATCAAGGCCCCCAAAATGAGCACTGGCGATTCCGGAGATGAGTATAGCCATGCACTCACGGCATGGGATCAATCACTCAAACCATTCGACGCCCGAATTTCAGAATCACTTATTCCATTTCACTGGAATCCCGTCACCATCAAGGTGCCAGCCTCTCGCGAAGAAGACTTGGAATTCATCCGCGCCCGTCTTGAGGTCCAGAACGTCAGCCTGAGAAACCCGGACTGAACCAGGCCGTTTGGTCTCTCCTCCCTCAAAGAAGAGAGGGAGCCCTCGGCGATGCTACCTCCCCAGAAGCACCACTACGTTGACTCCCTCTCATTGGCCTAGGCCAAAACTTCGAGAAATCCTCCCAACACTAAGGGATTTTTAGAATTTGAGGGGCTTACGTCAAGTCGAAAAAAGGGTTTGTATCGGATCGCCCCTCCGTTTGGTTGGAAATTCCGCAACTTGGCGTCATTTTGAGGGTTCTACAACGCGATGTTCTTCAACCTCAAAGGAGTCTTCACCGTCCTCAGCCTCGTCTTCCTCATCGACGGAAGTCACGGGACAGCCTGGGGACAGAAGCCTAAGCCCGATCCTCCACGAAAACCTCGCATGTCCGAGGAAGGATCGCCGGAAAATCGGCTCAGTGCGGAAGACAAAGAACGCGTCAGGGAGGTCTTATCGGAAGCCTGGAAACGCCCGGAAGTCATTGCGGCCCGGGATCAGGTCCACCTTGCCACCGAGCGGTATCAACGTGTTCTTCAGGAAGCGGTTGCCCAAATTGATCCGAGTGCGGAGGGACTCATGAATCAACTGCACCAGGAGAGTAAGATGGAGGCGATGCGTCACCGCGTCCCTCCCCATCGGAAGGAGTCGGCTCGGGAGATGCGGACGTTGCATGTTCAGGAAATTGTGGATCGAATCGCCACTTCGGAGCCTGTTTTCCGCGAATTCGGGTTTCAGGATCGAGCTCGTTTTCTCAAACTCGCTCACGACGTTCAAGACGACCCGGACCTGCTCGCGGAGATCGAAAATCTTCGCGAGGCACACGATCCGAAAGACCATCAGAACGCGCGAGCCTCCGTTCGTCGAGTGCTTTTGCGAAAAATGCGGGACAGTGATCCCTGGGCAGCGGAGAAGCTGGACCATGCGCCGAGAGAAAAGCCGCCAGGATCGAAGCGGAAGGAATAATGGTTCCCGTTTTCGAACCGGTTGCAACCCATCGGCTCAGTGTTAGGATAGTGGAATGGATCCTGCCCGTAGACGCGAATTCCAAGCCAAGTGGCAAGCTTGGCAGGAACAGTGCGATGACCGATGGAAGTCACGGAGGGAGGCGATGGAAGGAAAAAAAGCCAAAGATGTGAGTGTCGAATTGGAAAAAGTGCTCTCCAAACTCGGAATCCAGGAACGCCTCCTCGAAGATCAACTGCTCGCCGCTTGGGAAGAAATTGTTGGACCAGCGGTTGGTCACAATTCCCGCCCCGTTCATATCAAACGGGGAGAACTCATCGTCGCGGTCACGCAACCGGCGCTCAAATACGATTTGGAACGGTTTCATCGCGCCGAAATCCTCCGTCGTATGCAGGAGCGTTTTGGGACGGGAACGATTCGCAGTATTCGCTTTCGCGTGGGGAACTAGCCAGACGCTCCGATGTTTCAAAATATCATTTTTGACTGGTCGGGAACCCTTTGTAACGACCTCCCGCCCGTGATCGACACCATCAATCGGATTTTGCGACATCATGGGGCCAAGGAGATTGACGAAGCGACTTTTCGGCGGGAATTCCGGCTTCCGTTTGGCGAGTTCTACGACGAACGACTTCCCGGCGTCCGTCACGCGGATTTAGAGGCGCTTTACGTCCACTATTTCAAGGAAAGCACCAAGTCTGCGGAACCCATTCCGCATGCGCGAGAATTTGTCGCCCTGATGCAGGAGTCCGGGAAGAGGCTCTTTGTCCTCAGTGCCGTGACCGCCTCTCACTTCCACGAGCAGGCCGAATTACTCGGTTTCACCGGGGCGTTCGAAGAACTCTACCTCAATGTCCGCGACAAACGATTAATGATTCACGATGTCCTCTCGCAAAATCGACTGGCCCCTGAAGAGACCTGCTTTATCGGAGACATGCGCCATGATATCGACACCGCTAACCATGCCGGAATCACTTCGATTGCGGTGATGACGGGCTATGATTCCCCGGAGAAGCTTTCCGAAAGCAAACCCCACTTGATGGTCGAAAACCTCAAGCTCCTGCAAGAATCGTTCTCGGGAAGCTGAGCGATCCCGGGGCCCTTTAAGCTTCTTTGTGGAAGTACACTTTCACGAACTGCATGTGTTTTTCTTCGTCGAAACCGCGCTCGAGAAACTTCTCTGATTGATCGATGAATCCGGAAGTGAACCGGAGGTCCACACCGACATCCAACTTCATTTTTCCTTTCAACTTCTTCTTGGCCTTCGTGGCCTCTTTTTTCGAAACCGCGAACCGATCGTCCAGCTTCGTACCACTTTCCTCTTCGAAGCCGTTTTTGAAGGACGTGAATTGCTCAATCAATGCGGGATCCTCCAGAGCCTCACTTTCGAATTTGTTGAGATCGAAACTTTCCGTTTCGGTGAGATAAGAAATGGCCCGATTGGCGACCTCGTTTCGTTCTTCCTGCCGCGTTTCTTGGGGCAATCCTTCTTCGGCGAAGGCCACGCAAAGTTCCGAATAGCGTCGCGTCAGATAATCCTCATTTTTGACCGGAACCGCGCCGACAAACTCACGATTCCAGAAATTCGTCTCTCCACCCGTTTTGTCGAAGAGGTAAACCCGGAAGCCGTGCTCACGGTCGCAGTTGATGATCAGGCAGCCCTTATCGATTTTATCCGGATAGATCCCCTGTTGAGTGGTGAGCTTCAAGTCACCGTCTTGAACGCCAACTTGGAGAAAGGGAACTTTGCTTTCGGATTTGATGATGCAAATCGCTTGGGCACTATCCGCGTCCGCGATGACGTTGTTAACAAGGGACACGCACAAATCACCGGATTTGATGTTCGGATGATGGGATTTCGCGTACAAGTGTTTGGAAATCAACGCGGCGTTCTCGATCAACGTGTCATTCTTGTCGAAGATTGCCGTCGCATAGGCAAAGAGTTCATTCTGATTGAGATCACCGTGGTGGGCCAACTGATGCAGTTCGAGGAGACGGAAGGGTTTGAGAAAACAATGGGTCAACAAGTCCGCCTCAGCTTCATCAAATTTGCAGAGAGAACGCGAGGTTTGGAGAGGCTCCTCACGAAGGGAGTTTCCGACTTTCGCCAACGCCATCGCACTGAGTTGGGCTTCTTTGAAATTGACCTTTGCTGACATGGGCGTCGCTCATAAGCTATCCCAACGAGGGAGGCAAGCCTAACCCTGTGCGAAAACTGTAAAAATTAGATTTTTGTTAGTGCGCATGCTTGACTCCTCACGAGTTTGGAAGCTGGTGGATTCTGAAACCACACCCTCTTTTTTGATGGCCCGCAAACGTCTCCCTTTTTTATGACAGAGCAAAAACCTTCGGATGTGATCATTCTGGGAGGAGGTTTAGCCGGACTCAGCGCGGCCTTGGTGCTGGCGGAGTCGGGAAGACAGGTGACGGTTCTGGAGGCTCAGGAGGAGTTGGGCGGTCGGTTCCGGAGCCATCACTATTCGGGAAATTCTTTCCCGATGGGAGTATCTTTGATCCCGAAGCATGTTCCCAACACGATTCCTGGCCTGGCTGCCGTGGAAATTGCCGAGGAGCATTCCGAACGATTCTTCGCTCGGGGCGTGAAGTTTCCCTTTCCGATGTCATGGAAGAGTCTGCGGTCCAGCCTTCCGCTCGGTCCCGGCATGGCCAGTTCCATGGGGATGGGCTTTGCCAATCTCACAAACCAGATGGGAAGCAAGCCTCCGAAAAGCGCTGAGCATGCCTTCAAGCAGTTGTATGGCACCTCCCTCACCAAGGCGTGGTTCGCGAAACGCACAGTGGAGCTGTTCGGCGAAGAACCGGCTCAACTTTCCGCCTCGGTGTTGGCCGCAATGAGCTCGTTTTTGGTTCCCATCGAGAACCTGAAGCCGCGAATTGAGGCCATGGGAGTGAAGATCCCCCAGACTTGGGAGGCAGATTTGCCATCCGCCTCTCGTGAAACAACAGCGGTATTTTTTCCGGAAGGAACAGGGGCTCTACCTGCGGCATTGGCAAACGCCATCCAGAAGAAAGGAGGACGGTTGATCTGCAACGCTGAAGTCACGGCCATCGATGCCGAGAGTGGCCAGATTCGAGCGGTGCAATGCCGGGATACGATCTCGGATCCGGAAAACCCGGAGGATCACTTGCTGCCCTGCCACGCCGCGCTTTCCACTATTCCTCTGCGGCCCTTGATCAAAGCAATCGGCAAAGGTGCTCCTGCCCAGATCCACGCCTCCTCCCTTCACATGCGATATCAGGGAAAAGTCACCTATGCTCTGCTCTTAAAAAGGGAGCGGTGCCTGGAGGAAGTCGCCTTGCGGTTCGCCGATCAGCCGTTTTTCCGACTCAGTGAACCCAAGATTGCCGGACAAACGATTCATCCCGCTGATCACACGATTCTGTTGGCTGAAGCCAGTGCCTCTCCCGGGACCGGAGCTTGGAATGGAGAAGAAAAAGCATGGATCGAGGTATTGGACGCGCTTCACGGTCTTGGATTCTGCCAACGCGAAGAGATCGTCGCCCGTCACCATCTTCGCGAAGCCAGTGGCTATCCGATCTATCGCCGGGAATTTGAAGAACATCGCGACCGGATTGCGAGCTTCTTTGCCAAGTTCCGTAATTTTGAAAGCGGCGGCCCATCCGGAACGTTCGCGCTCGCGACTCCTGAAGCCGCCCTGGAGATGGGAATCGCCGCCGCTGAATCGCTTCTCGCGAAGGCCGAATAAAAGTCCTTCGAACTCACGATCCATTCATCCATGCAGTTCAAGATTGCCTTCCGAGCCGTCACACGGCACTGTTAGGGATGCGAGCGGTCGTCCTCTTCCTTATCGGTTTCCTTTCTGCAGCAGGGGCTCAGGACCTACTCCGACAGGAAATTTCCACCAATTTCGCTCCTCCAGAACTCCTTCGACCCGCAGTCCAGACCGCCCTTTCCCCTCAGGGTCGTTTCGTCATCCTGCCCGAGAAAGGGCGCATGTTGGTGATTGACTACCCTTCCAACGTGGAGAACGCGAAGGCGGCGATCGCGAATCTTGACGCCCCTCCAGCCCAAGTTCGCCTCGATCTGGGCTTGCGAACCGGAGGACAACTTCGCGCCCCAGCCAGCAATCCCCGGACGTTGGGTCCAGTTCGTTCACGCTCGGATTTCCCGTTCCCAACGGCCTTTGACCCTCCTCGAATTCTGGTTGGCCCCAATGGAAC
>CAYGQD010000180.1:235-15058 GCA_964351855.1 uncultured Verrucomicrobiales bacterium | reverse complement strand
TTGCGCTCGATCGCATCTATGTTCATCCGAATCATCGGGTTCAAGTGACCAGAAAGACGCTCGATAGTGAAGCGGCCCGGACGTCTTCGGATCACCTGCCGCTAGTCGCCGATGTCGAGTTCGACTGAATCCGTCAGGCCATTTGCATCGTTGTCTACGTGGAAAAAGCCCTGTATACTTTTCGACTTTTCGAGGAGCTCACTGAGTGGTTCGCTGTTGAGACTTCATCTCCATCCATCGGCGCATCATCAATCTCCTACGCTCAGGGGAAGCAATCGAAAGATACGACTTTGCCGCAGCATGAAATTCAGAGGAAACAGGGATTCCGGCTTCATTGAGCACCGCCGATTCATCCATCCACACCAATTCGATGAACTCCTCCAGCGCTCAAATTTCCCGGATAATTTCCTAAGCGGTCGAGAGCCTCAACCAAACCTGCTTGTGCAAATTCATACTCCCTCTTGCCAACTACATATTCGGCTAGTTCCTCAACACCTGCAGCCCTAAAAGCCTTTCGATCTTGTTGTGCCTTTTTAATCCATTCAGGAGAGACACTCGCCTCCCCAGTGTTGGAAACCATTTCACCAGCCAGATCAAAAAAGAGCCGATATCGAACGGCCCTCACCTTGCCCTCTTCAGCAGAATTGAAGTAAACATAGACACGATGATAGCTCTGTGGCCGGACGCCATACAGAGCGCCCCTTGTTCCACACCACTCCCAAACCAAAGGTTGAGAGCTCACCCATTTGCCTTCGATCAGAACCTCTTGCATGGCAATTTCAGGTCCACCTCCCTCCAAATTGATTTCAACCGCCCTTTCAGTATCGTTGATGATATAGGCTGGCACCATTTCGAGCAACATCGATTCCCCCAGCCAACTAATGTATCGCTGCTCTACCTTAGGGTTCTCATAATCGACGAATATCGTGAGAGTCTCGTCTTGGACTGAAATAGATTCCGGAAGATCTGAGAGTGGGCTGCCAACAAATACCCACTCAAGCGCTGAGCTTGATGACGCGCCCCACATCGCGATGAGAAAAAGCGGAATTATCAAAGCAGTCTTTTTCATTCCGATAAGCCTACGCAACCTCACACTTAATGTCGAGTTGTCCCGATCGCCTTGCCACGCGTGTGATGGAAGGAGGGAAAGGGACGGATCATTCTTACACTGAACTTCAAAACTTCCTGGTTTTTAACAAAGAGTCCCCATAGAATCAATCGCGATCGCCGAAATTGGGGAATCAAATCCCGCTTCAAGTCTTTTTGACCCTCAGCCCAACCGGTTCCGGGCGAAGGTTGGCGTGGTCCCTGCACGCTGATCCGACCGCAGGTGCCTTTCCCGCCCCTTCCGTCAGAACTTCAGAAGCTTGAGGGCCCGTTTTACAACTCGCCGCGCAGATCTTGCATATTCACCAGTCCGCCCCAATCCACCTCACGCATCTTGCGCGCTCCATCGAGCCGTTTCACCCCAAATTTCTCGCGTCGCACCCGAAACACCTCCTCGACATACGCCTTGGAGCCCAGCGCCACCCCGTCGCTAAAATAGCGCACCCGTGCCTTCACCAGCACCCTCCAGGCCAAGGCACCCTCTTCGCGCTCGACCACCGCCTCAGAACTCTCCGCTGAAAACCCGCGCTTTGTTACCTTGCCGTCCTCATCGAGCCGCTCGCGTCCATCTCCATAGAGCCAGCAGCGATACACCTTCTGAACCGCTTTCCAATTCTCCGCGCCGCCAGAGCAACCCATCGTATCCTCCACCAGCCGCGTCAGCCCCTCGCGAGCCCGCGCCTTGCCGCCAACCGCCTCCCCGTAGCCACTCCAGCGATAATCCTTCGGATCGCGCACCAGCCGGGCCCGGACCGGATTCAAATCGATATACGCCGCCATCGTCTTGAGCGGGCTACCCTTGCCTTCGACCAACACGCTCTTGAACCGATCCTGCCACAGCGGTCCGCGCCGCTTCGCCCGGCGGTTATACCATTGGGACTGCTTAGCCGCGGTAGCGGACTAAACCTGGCGAAGCCTAACCGCAGAGCCCGACGAAGGAGGGATAGAAACGCTGCTGTAACTCCTTCACGAAGACCGATAAATCCCGCATCCGCCGCAGGTAACCCTGCCGCAATTCCTCCGCCCGAGAATGAAGCCCGCTCTCCCGGAAATCGCTCAGCTGAGTGGCGATGCCCTCGATCACCTTCTCTCCGTAAAGGATTTCCAAGTGGTCGAGAAACACCGTATCCGGGGCATCGATCAGAGGATTCTCCTGCGGATCAGGAACCTCCACCAGCGCGTGCCAGTGGTTGCCCAGCGTGGTGAGCACGAAGTAGGGGAATGAAATTCGCGAGGATACTTTTTCAAGTTCAAGGCGGGAGGAAGAAGCTGAGCGGGCTCAGTGACTGACGAGCAACGCTGAAATTGAGAAAAAAGCCCGCGATCATCTGTTCTTCGAGCAATAGCGAGCTTCCTTTCAAAATTAAGGTACCTCTATTTCGTTCGCCTAGTTCATGTTCACCACGCTTAGATGCAAAAGGTGATCAGCCGAATCTGAGCAAACCGGCAATGGACATCGAGCAAGGCCCGAAACTTCTCCTTGGCGATGTCATCAAAAATCATCCGCCCCTCGATCGCGCGAGCCATGATGTGGTAGCAATGGCTGGAACAGGATTCGGGGCCAAGGACGCGGGCGATTCTCATGATTGAGAATCGAGCAAACCAATTGCCGTGCGCAAGCAGAAATCTTAGAATTTATGGCTGGGTCGATTTCTAACGCAAAAAAGGCCCGTCCCTTCTAGGCTTTCTCCCTTCTAGGCTTTCTAGGTCTTTCGTTGCCCGTTGGGCAGATTGCGCCTCCGATTCCGGGTGGCCGTTGATCTGAGCGACAGCGCTACGACGCTCGACCACGCAAGAAGGTCCGGATCAGGAGGACCATGATTCCAAGAATCGCAGCTACAACGGCAATGAGCACCCACGTTGGTAAGCCGGACGAATCGCCCTCCCTTTCCCTTACCTCAAGCGAAGGAGAACGTTCACCATTTGCTTCCTGAGCAGGTGGCCCAGCAGGTTCGGTATCCATAGGCACGGCTTCCCTGCTGCTGATTTCACCCTTTTTCTTTTGGATCAGCTTTTCGAGCCGATCCCGGTATTCATTCACTAGTTCACCTCCATCCACAGGAAGTTTAGCGATGGCTTTCTCAGCAATTCGAAAGAATTCCTCGTCCGGCAGAATTCCATATGCCAAATGCGCCGCAGAAATAAGCGGGCCGGGTTTCTCGGTTTCTGCCGCGAACTCTTTCAATGGCTCACGAAATCTCTCGGGATTTTTAACGATGTATCGACCTGCGATCGAATTACCGTAGATCGAGTCCTCAACCATTCTTGCCGAATCGGAAAACAGCCGTTCAGAGATTCCGTCCGGTCGCTGTTCTTGTGCGAAACAGCAGCTAGTTAACCACACAAGTAACATGGTGAATTGAACGCTCTTCATTCTTCCAATTCGATATAGGTGAAGTTTAGGCCGAATACGGTGTCTTCCTGGGCTTGTGAAATACGACGCTGATCCGTGACGCTATCGCTCCATTCTACCAATTTTTTGTGCATCAAGTTATATGTTTCCGGTTCGTGCTCGATTGATCCAGGGAGATGGAGAACTTCATGAGCCAACACGTGTTCGACACCATCGTATCCTCCAAAACCGAGTAGGTGGTCGGCAATCAAGAGATCCTTGATGAATACTTTGTCAGTATATTTGAGGAGGTTTCCAATGATGTCGGTTTCTCCGGGTAGAGTCGTGACAAATGCATCCGTCATGGCCTGTCCCATCGTGGCCGCACTTCCTCCAACCATGGTTTCAATGAAGTAGGCATCGACAGTGCCGGGAGTTGAAAATTGCTCCATCAGGTTTTTTCCTTCCTCAAGGAATCTAACCTCTAAATTTTGCGCATCATACTCAAAAAGCTTCAGTCGCGCTGGTTGGACTTCAAAGTTGAATGCAACTTGGCCCTGAGCCGGAGTGTGCGCGACGTCCAAGCCTATCTGGGCGAAGATTTCTTTCATGATTTCGACTGCTCTCTCTACCTGAGAAGCGTTTCTGGTATTCGCTCCTTGGAACCGCCAAGTTTTCAGCTTTAACGTCCCCCGCTTCTTGACGGTCGCTTCAATGGTAGCCGATCCGCCGGCGGGAGTTTCCACGGTGAACGTTACCGTGTCTCCCAACTTCACCTTGTGCGTAACGTCAGTGAGTTGCTCGTCGGTGTTTTGCGGATGAAGATCATCCGTCTCATTTGACACCAAGATCAATCCGTTTGTGCGGAACACTCCCGGCTCGCCGGGAATCTCGACGACTTCAATCTCGTTCTCGGGGTCACTGTCGGTCTTGATCTTCACCGTCGCGGTTCCTTGTCCCTCATTCCAAGGCATGGTAACTTTCAGATAGAACCGGTCGACATCTCCTTCGTTTAAGTCCTGTTTCACTGACGGATTCTCTGCGGTTCCCTCGAAAGCATCCTCCCATTTCGCGACTTTCAACTCGGTAGTCGAAATCAAATCGCTGGAAAATCCGCTCGAAGTTGAGTCCTCCTTCGGAACGAGTACCTCCACGGGCAGGAGGCTCTCCGTCCAATCCTCATCCACAGATGGGGAACCACCGGCCGGTGCCAATCGGATGGTTTGCGCGGATTCGGTTTCGCCAACGGGAACCCGTAGTTTCAGGACCTGGATTACCGGATCTGGCGCCGATCCCTCCGGTGCATAGGTGTCCAAATTGGCGACTTCCGTAACATGGACAAACTGCTTCACGAAATCCTGTCCCTTTGCCGGTTCATCCAGAACCAAGCGAAGCTCGATCAATTCCGCGCTTCCGATTTGGAGGTAGCCCCCATCATCCAACGCTTCAATCTGTTCGGAACTTGGAATACGTTCTGCGGAGGCTGAAGCGGACCAGGATACGGCGTTACTTTCCATCCATTCACCTACTGGAGAATACCGCGCTGTGATCCACTTCCGAGCTGCAGTATCATCAGAAACGACGCTCCATCCAGCTGAGGCAGTTGCGGAATTGGCTATTAACTCGGTATCTTCAATCCATGTCGTAGGAAGAACGTCCCCAATGTCGTCTATTTCACCCGAACTACTCTGTTCCTGGGTCTCGCCGCTGCCCCCGTCTTCGACTTCGTAACTTTGTTTTTTGATACCCCACTCAAATCCATTGGTCCGAACCTCGAATCGATACCCTTTCGAGCCCTCAGCCTCTTCTTCCTCCTCTTCCGACGTATCATCCCCATCCCCGGGCGTGTCTCCCCCGGTCCCATTCCCGGCGGATGCGTCCATCCCGCCGCTGCCTTCCGTTGCCCCGGAAGAATCCGTTGCGGTGTCCGCATTCGTTGAAGAACCCGAAGAACCGCCGTCGCTACCAGAAGATGGGTTGCTACTATCGGGGTCGGTAGTCGGCGAGTCTTCGGGGGACGGTTCTTCCGGTTCCGATTCTTCAGATTCCGTCGATGAGGCAGGCGCACTGTTGGGGTCGTGAGGATTCGAGGCGCCGGAGATCTCGGCGGCATCCGGGTAGCCGTCGCCATCCGCATCAAACGGATAGGCAGTCCCGTCCCAGTATTCGAGGAGGAAGGGTTGACCGCCGGGGGCGGGGAATTGCGCGTCGTTGCCATCCGCCGGGTCAGTCCCGTAGGTGCGCTCGAACCCGTCCGGGAGTCCGTCCCAGTCCGTGTCCGGGTTCAGGGGATCGAGGTTGTAGGTGGTGTAGGAATTCGCCCACCAAATGTAGGAGGTTTCCGCCGGATCGGACCACGTATCGACCCAGACCTGGTAAACTTCTACGCCGTAGATTTCCTCGTAATCCGTCAATCCATCGAAGTCGGAATCCGGTAGCCCGGGATCCGTCCCATAAGTGGCCTCTTCCTCATCAAAAAGACCATCGCCATCGTAGTCGGCGACATCGGAACTCTCGGAATCATCGTACATGCAACAGTCAAACTGCTTTTTTATCGTTTTGTTAGGTATCGCGGCGAATCAAGTAACTTGTATCCTGCTGAGTTTGAAACATCAAAATGAATCTAAAATCTAAATCTCCAAGATTGGCAGAGTGGTGCATTACTTTTGGGATTCCAGATATCGTTTCAATCTTGTATCTACTGCCGCGTAGGGTTTTAGCAATTCGAGGTAATGGCTTCTTGTTGCGCGATCTCCTAGCATTTCTGCGACTTCTGCTAGTTCAACAAACAGTAGCCCCTCGCGTGGTGAATCCCTTTCGAGTCGTTTCCCCAGTTCCAGTGCGGTTTCCGGTTCGAAGTGATCTGCACGCAACGCATTGAGAATCGGAAACGTCCATGCGACTTCCGGTGCCGACTGAAGAAATTCTGATCGATAAAGGTATACCAAAAGATCGAGCTTCTTTTCCAAAGGCCATTCCGGATTGAATGCTGTGACCATCGTCCGAAACCCTGCCGCTGTTTTCAGCGCGGTTTTCTCCTCATCGTTCCAGGTCAGACGATTGGGGAGCGAAGGCCACTCTTCCTCAAAATCCGGCCATTGCATCGCTAACTGACGGAGAAAATACTCTCCTTGGACCACGACGCGTAGACTTTCTTCGATAAAATGCCGATCAGAGTTGCGGAACCATCGGCTACGAAGAGATGGCGAGATCGTTGAGCTTCCAAAGCCCATCTTTTCGGCGAACTCCAATGCCGATGAGCCATCCGGAGGGTTCGCCCTGAGAATCTCACGGGCAGCAACATACCCCGAATACCTCACCTTTCCCTCCAAGGTCGAACCCCAGCGTTCCTTGACTGCATGCGCCAGCAATTTCTCCCATAGCTCAGAGTGTCCTTCGGTAAGCTGGTAGGTGGACCAACGAACCCACGGTTCCAGCCTGTCAACCATCTCAGTGGGGTGTCTAGCTTTGCGACTCTCTTCCAATTCGTTCGCGAAATCACGACTTGCTGCCCACCTTTCGAGCTTTGCAGACAGGAACATACCGGCCCGGGCATCGCGGCACAGGTTGCGAAAGATGGCTTCTTCCAGATTGCGATGCAAAAACCGGGTGTCATTGAAACGCGTTGCCAGTCGTGAGAATGAATCCGCGTCTCTTCGAAAGTAGACCTCGGCAAACAAGCGTTGTTCCGTATGAAGAGGTAGATCCTCGACAAAGGCCTCGATTTGCCGCCACTGTTTGTCCGTAAAATGGTTCCCGCCCGTCAACTTGCTAAAATCGAACTCATCGCTCCGTTCCATAAGCAATTGAGTCGCTAAGTCGTTTCTTCCGGCGAGAATCAGGATTGAAAACTGCCGAGTCAGGGAAACATGTTTTCGACCCTGTACGATCTCGGCTCTTTGTAGATCATCAGGAATCTTGGGTAAGTTGAGGCTAATCCGGACCTGCCAGGCCGCAAGATTATCCCGATGCCATTCGAGAGTATGGCTCAGATCTTCCTTTTCAGCCGCAAGCCGAATTTCCTGCATCTGAAAAAGCAACGCTTCTACCCGGCGAACCATTTGATCAGTGGGTGGCTCCTCATTCGACAGCAGTTTTAATGCTTCGTAATACTGATGAATGGGAATGCTGCGCTCCTTCTCCAGGCGCTCAACATTTTCCACGCGTTCCATCAGTTTTTCACCAATCCAGACACCGATTTGATAGCGTGATTCGAGCGAGCTGTTTTCCAAATTCCGAAAGGTGAAACCATTTAAGAGGTGCAAGCTGAAAAACTGCTGCACCCCGAATGGAATGTTCTCAAAATCAGGCTCCAGATCAGCGAAATCGATGCGCTTGTCATGAATGTCATTCAAGATCACCCGAAGCTCTTTCGGCAAATCAATCTGAGCCAGTTCCCGAGTCGAGCTATCGTCCATTTGGCCCTGATCGTTCATGAAATGAAGCATTTTTGGGATCAGCAGATGGGCCAGCCATCGACCGGAAGGGAATTCCTCCAACACATCTGCCCAGACGCTCGCCACTTCATCAAGGTGATAGTCATTGTTCCGATGACTTAAAGCCCTCCTAATCCGGGACAAATTCGTCGAGGCCACACCACCCAGCCAAATTTGAGTCCGATACTCATCGAGCGTTGTCAGACTTGCCAAAAAACGAACCAGGGAAAGGCCCGAATCCCGGGTCGTCGCAAAGGATTCAAGGGCTTCTTCGATCGCATTATGATAAAGGCTTCCTTTCTGATCTTGTGCCGAGACGTCGAGCGTCAAATGCTCTTGCATCCAGGTAAGTCCACGCTCGGGTTCGCCGAGGAGAGAACACTTCACCAAAACCCAGCTGGTCAGTGCAGGGACAGCCTGGTATTTACTGACGCCTAGAAGCTCGCAAAGCGTCTTAATCCTGCGAGCATGATCACGATCCTTTTCTGCTCTTAGCAGACTCCCGATTTCTACGTTGAGCCGTTCTACGTCAACGTTGGTTGGGAAATGCTTGAAATATTGACTCCATACGTCCATTTTTTCGCTGGAAAGAGCATCCTCTTCACGCTTGATCCTGAAGAGGATTTTCTCAAGGTTTTGCCTGGAACGCCACTTTGTATAGAGGGGCTCTACGCGTTGAACGTGAAATTTTCTATCGTCAATCACTCGCAAACACTGTTCGAGAACGGCTTCATCAATATCTTCGACCGCACCTAATGTTTCGATTGCCAACGACAAGTGTTGCTCCTTCAATGTGGCGAATTCCTCATCAAGGCGGCTCCAGAAATCGCCCAGGCTGAAGATCAACAAGAACTGACCTAGCGCAATATATTGCTCCTCCACGGTCGCATGCGCCAAGAAGGAGGGGATTCCTTCGGTCAACAGGTCTTCAGCGTCTTCCTTCGTTCGCAGGCGCAGTGGGAAGCTCTTCGTCGGGGCGCTCACCAATACCTTCTCTGCTGCTTTGAAATAGCCTTTTTGAATAAAGAGGTTAAACCAATTCGGGGCGATCTCGAGTTTGTCAGAAAACACACTGAAGAGAGCATGGAAGGATTCGTCGAGCTGTTCTCTGGCTGCCCGATCAACCAGAGCGGTCGCCAATTGGCTGGATAGAAAATCGGAAGTGATGTTCGCGTCAGCCATCACCAGAGCCAGAGCCTCGAATTCCTGATTGCGTTGATCATTGGGCGATTGTTTTAAAAACGTAGCAAGACTGTGCTCCATGGCCTTGCGGGCCTCAGGCACCAGGATGCCAATCGACACAAGGAACATCTTTTGGTGACCACCCTTTTCCAGAGTGAAATTCTCCCAGATGCGGGCGAATAATTGTTCTTTGCTTTCTCGGCTAAACGTTCCACTCCGAACAACGCTCTGGTAAAGAACTTCCGTCTCTGTGAACGCAAGCGAGTTCTCGCTTCCTGCGGCACGAGCCAAGAGGCGAACGATCCATGGAACATGGAAGACCGTTCCCTTCTCCTCCAACTCAACGTCAGCATGGTGGAGAATGGGCGCCCAGCTCAGTTCTCTGGCAACCAATGCATCCAATATCCAATCAACCTCCCGCTCCCCAAGGGCCAATCGTTCATTTGGGCGCGATCGAAATGCGACCTCAATGATCCTCTCCGGAGCAGCCTGATAGACGCTCCACAGCACCTCCGCGTCTGCAAATTCCGTTCGAGTCTGATGATGTCGTTTCTGCCAGAAGTTCATGCGCTCAAACAATGCACTCACTTCGTCGTCCGGAACTCCTGCCTCGAACGCCGCCTTACCAATCAGTTCAGGAAAAGAGAGCAACTCAATCCTTTGATGTTCCAGATAGTTTAGAGCCATCTGAAACGATTGAGGATCGTCGTCTTGAAGCAACCGATCGAGCGAACCGGCCAGGTCCTTCCACGATTCTGTGGGTGAATCCGCTTCCCAAGCCGAAGGAGCAACATAGCGAGAAGCCAATGCGACGAGGGAGAGTTCCGGGATCGTTTCCATCCCTTCACAGAGTTGGCGGAACTGTCGCAGCCGGTCTTCGTTTCCGCCCAGATTTTCGTAGCGATTCCACCTTTCAAGAAGCGCTTTGCGCAAATGCTCTTTCAGGGACGGTTCCTGGCCTGAGCCGACTTCACAAAACTGCAGAAGCAAGACAACCAAGAGAATCGACTTTGATCGCTTCATCAGTCATTTCTAGCAGATTTCAGTCAATCGCCCAATACGAATTCTCAGGGTTCAGAAACCGCCGAAATCCATGGCCATTTAAGGAAGCGATCCCTCCTCTGCTTTCGTCGCGAGATCGCGGGCTTCTTCCAACTCTAATTCCGCAATCCGTTTCCGAAACTGCTCGGCTTTCTCCTGGAGTTCGGCCAATTCCTCTTCCCGTTCCGCGATCTTCAGCTCCAGCCCTTCCAGATAGCGGCGGGGATTGCGTTGCATCAGTCGATCGACCAAATTCAGCAAGACCGCGACCCGGAGGGCCCTCACATAAATCCCCCGGAGCCGGTACATCCGCAGCATCTTTCCCGCGCGGACGACCTTCGCCAGCCGGGTCAGGCGCAGAATCCGCAGAAACGCGACGAGTGGCAAGATGATGATGACGATGTTGACCCAGTGGCGGCGGCAGAAATCGAGCTTGTTCTCCGCGACGCCAAGCAAGAGGCAAAATTCCAGGGCAAACGCCAGCCAGATCATGGCGGTGATGGCGTGCAAGGCGACTTCGAGCGAGGGATTTGCCTCAATCTGTTTGGTGAAAATCAGCTCTACCGCGAAAATCGGAAGGATCGCCAGGGTCAGCAGCAGCATGGGAACGGCGAGACTGAGCTCGACCTTGCTGGCGCTGTCTTTGCCGACGGGTAGCTTGCCCCGTTTCGGATACCAGACGTAATGATTGGGGCGAGCGGGAGAAAATGCCATGCGCAGGGGCGGGATCAGGGCCACGAGAAGGAACCGCTTGAAGCCGCGCAATCGGCCATCGGGCGCTTGGGTCATTCCCACGATTCCCTCGATCAAAATGATGCCGTAAAGCCCCAGGATGGTATCGGGCCAAAACCAATGCGTTCCGAGAAGATATTCCGTGATCCGGTCCGAGGTTGAGCCATGGGGTAAGATGGTTGCGAGCGAGACCAGGAGAGTTCCCGCTACGAAAAACATCACTTTATCGCGCCAGTGCACCGGCGGGTGGTGGGATGGGGATTGAAGATCGGCGGGCACTCCCCAGCGATGATACTCTGAACCCCATCTGAGGCAAGCTCTGGCCGATTCTCCAGTTTTCCGTTTCTTCCCGACCGGTTCGACCCAAGGTTGAACGATGATCTGGTTCACCGCAGACACCCATTTTCATCACCGGAACATCGTGAAACTCTCTTCGCGTCCGTTCGCCTCGCTTGAAGAGATGTCGGAGACGATTATTGCGCGATGGAACGAACGCGTGGGGCCGGGTGACGTTGTTTATCACTTGGGAGACTTCGCGCTTTCGTGGGGGAACAAGGACGGTCCGTTGATCGACGGAATCCTCCAGCGCCTCAACGGGCAAAAATGGCTCATCAGGGGCAATCACGATCGCAAGGAAGTCCTGACCAATCCTCGCTGGATCAAGGTGCTGGATTATCACGAGTTGAAAGTCGATCTCGGGTCGCGCGTGAAGCAAAAGATCGTTCTTTGCCATTATCCGTTTCTGGTCTGGAACGGAAATCATCGCGGCTCCTGGATGTTGCACGGCCACTGTCACGGGAATCTCCCGGACCCGGGCGGGAAGATCATCGACGTCGGGGTTGATTGCCACGATTACGCGCCGCTCAGCTTGGACGCGCTCGCGGATTGGATGGCGCAGCGGCCGATTGAAGTGCGGGATCATCACGACTTCGAGGCGGATTAAGCGGCGCGAAGTCCGAAAAATCTCACTGCGATTTCCTTGAGCTTTGGGACAACTTCCCTATTGAGAATGCCCGCATGAGTGCCGACGACCTTCACCTCCTTCAGGAACAGCCGAACATCCCCCAATGGCGCCTCAAACTCGCCGAGTGGGTGGAATCACCGGCGATCCAGCGCGTCATTCTGATCACCATTCTGGTCAACTCCGTCGTCCTCGGGCTTTACATCGATCCCACGCTGACTCCATCGCTCGCTCCACTCTGGAAAGTCATCGATCACATCTGTCTCTCCATTTTCGTGGTGGAGCTGATCATCAAGTTGTTGGCGTATCGGCAGCACTTTTTCCGCAGCGGCTGGAACATTTTCGACTTCCTGGTCGTCGGCATTGCCCTGATTCCCGGCAATGGCTCCCTCTCCGTCTTGCGGACCCTGCGGGTGCTCCGGGTGCTGCGCGTCCTCACCGTCGTCCCCAGTCTGCGGAAAGTCGTCGCCGCCTTCATTCATGCGATTCCCGGTCTGGGGGGCGTGGTCGCGGTCATGGCCATTTTCTTCTATGCTGCGGCGGTCATGGCGGTCGGCTTCTTTGGCGAGACCTTTCCGGATTGGTTTGGCTCGATCGGCAAAAGCCTCTACACCCTCTTTCAAATCATGACTCTGGAAAGCTGGTCGATGGGGATCGTCCGTCCGGTGATGGAGACGCATCCTTGGGCTTGGGGCTTTTTCGTCCCCTTCATCATGATTGCCACGTTTACGATCCTGAACCTCTTCATCGGGATCGTCGTCTCCACGATGCAGGAACTCTCGATGTTGCCTGATCCCGAGGGGGCGAACCTGGAGTCTGTCGAAATTCTGGTGCGGATCGAACAGGATTTGGCGAAATTGCGGAAACAGCTCGATCAGTAAAGCCGACTACTGGATCGAAACGCTGGTTCCGATGGAGTGACTGGAACCTGGTGCGAGAGAAACGCGATGTTTTCCAGCGTTGGCGGCCTCCACACAGAGCATGGTGCGATAGCCGTCGTCGGGCATGTCTGCCAGCTTGGTTGAGCCTTCCTCCCACGGGTTCCAAACGACGGTAGCGGCGGAGTTGGACTTGCCGATGCAGAGGGTTCGGGCAAGGGCTTCGTCATGGACCAGAACTTCGCGACGAGTGTCCTCATAGAGGCGATCAACAGGGCCGGAGAAATGGATTTCGCCATGTTGCTGCTTTTGCTGATAGCCGTCCAGCTTGTCCAGGTAAGAGACGCCGTCGAGACCTTCGACCCGGGTGGAATCGATGGCACCGACGTGAAGATAGGTGTGGAGCGCTTCGGAGATGGTGGCAGGGGTTGCCGAGCGATTCCGAGTGGTCAATTCCAGGGTGAGTTCACGCGCCACGCGGACGGAGAGACGAACTTCCACGATCGAGGTGTAAGGGGGCTGAATCGCGATTTCCGGGAGGCGAAACTCGATCGTGATGGCTCCCTCGGAATCTTGAGAAAGGCGATCGACTTCCCAAGCCGCGTTTCGGGCGAAGCCGTGAGCCGCCTGCGTTGGATCATCCGGATGATCGCCAAACCAGGGCCAGCAGAGTGGAATTCCGCCTCGAATAGCGTTCCGTTTCTCGAAACTCGCCTTCGGGCTCAGCCAAATCACCGGTTCCTGGTCTGCCGGTTGAAACGCGGTGACGTGGGCCCCGTGGAGGTAGATTTCCGCCGTGGCCAAATCTGACTGGACCCGAATCCTGGGAAACGCGTTCTGGCCAGCCTCAAAACGTGCCGCTCCGGTTTCCGTCAGGGGAAATCGAGCGTTGAGAGCGGCAATTTCATGGTCTGGGGTCACTTTGTTCCTCTAATTCTACTTTGTTCAAATGTAGAAAAGGATCTCCGTATCCGCCGCAGAGACCCCGTTCCAGAGGCTTCGCAGCGGGTGCGGACCCTTATCTACGTGATCTCGACGACTTTAACAAAGTAGAACTAATATCTGTCAGGTTCATTTGCAAACCTCAGACTTGGGGCTTTCGCATCGCCGAAATCCGGTTTTTCGCGCAATTTCCGCTACGACGCCTTGGTTCTTGTGCGTAAAGTTCACCTTCCATGTATCGTCTCGCCCCCATTGTCCTATGCTTCGCCCTGGCGCACGCCGCGAGCGGGGAAGAGTGGGAGCGGCTCGAGAAGATTCCGAATCGGTTTGAGCCGGTGAAGGATGATCTGGGGTTTTACTGGCAACTGACGGGGGCGGGTTCGTTCTACACGATGGGGGCGAACGTGTTTCAGTCCGCGAATCAGCTTTCCATTGGTGGAGTGAATTTTGAAGCTTCGGCTGCTTATCGACTCGATGAAACTCGCTTCGCGTTTGAGGGGCGTTGGCCGGAAATGAAGGTGCGAAGGGACGTCTGGCTGGATCAAAAGCGCAGCGCCGTTCGTCACCTGGATTCCATTACGAATCTACGGTCGGATGACGTCCTGCAGGTTCCGGTCGAAGTTCGCACGGATTTCAACCACGTCTGGCAGGACATCTATGCCAATACCGCCCAGGTTTTGGGCGAGCGTCTCACGCCGAAAGACACAGGGATGCTGCTGAAGTTCAACCCGATCGATGGCGCGAGCGATCTCTTTTACCTCTTCGGTGATGACCAGGGCGCGATTCGCCCAAATCTGCGGGGCGGAAACGGAAATCGCCAAATCGAACTCCAGTATCAGCTCGCGATTCCACCGGGAGAAACCGTGGCCCTGCTCTACTGGACCGGACAACGGACGGTGACGAATTTCGCGACGATTCCAGAGTTGTTCGAGCCGGTCTATCAGCGTCGAGGACTGGTCAAGCCAGGCCTGCCGGATCTGAGCGATGGACCCACCATCGCCAACTTTCAGATTTCGCCCTCGCGCATCCCTATCGAAGAACCGTTCGCGCCGGAAATCCTGGTGGGGCTGAATCGGTTTCTGGAACGGAAAGATGCGCTTCGCGGGGGCGAAGATCTCTTGTGGATGACGACCGACAACCAATTGCAAGGAACGGTGACGCCGTCGGCGCAAAGCCCGGATGTTTCCGTGGAAACGCGCTTCGGTCCCGTCT
>CAYGQD010000180.1:0-225 GCA_964351855.1 uncultured Verrucomicrobiales bacterium | reverse complement strand
CCCGTCTCGGTGGCGTGGGAGGAAGTCGCGGCGGTCCGAGGAGGCGCCGGTCGAAACCTGGTCCCGACGGTCTTCACTCGCGATGGCGATGTCTTCCCCGGCGACGTGACGATTTCCGAGGCCCGCATGGGAGGCGAAGACGGTTGGGAGATGACGCTGGACGTGAATTCCCTGGACGCCTTGTTTTTGCGACTGGGAAGCCAAGACGGGAAGCTGGAACCCAGC
>CAYGQD010000179.1:0-15061 GCA_964351855.1 uncultured Verrucomicrobiales bacterium | reverse complement strand
TGTGGAGGGCTTCCATCGTGGGGTCGGGCCATTCCTTTCGTGGCCGGGTCACGAAGAAGACATCGCTTTCATTCAGCCCCATCGGATCGAGGCGCAGCTCGTCGGACCCGACCCGCGAGACGACCGCTTCGACTTCGGGCAGTTTCAGCATTTCCGCCTCGATCAGCGAATCGATCTCGAGCGACTTCTCGAGGGAAATCGTGGGCAGTTTCTCGAACTGCACGACAAGGGTGCCTTCATCGAGGAAGGGCAGGAACTCCTTACCGATTCGCAGGCCGAGAATGGCGCTGAGAACAAGGAGGCCGACGGCGACACCGGCAGCGGCCTTGAAGTGGTCGAGGACGAATTGAAGCGCCGGAGCATAGACCTTTTTGATTCCCCGGATCACGAAGTTGTCCCGTCCCGAGCCGCTCTTCATGAGGAGACTGCTGATCACAGGAATGACGGTGAGGGAAAGGACGAGACTCACCAGCATCGAGATCGCGATCGTGAGCGCGAGCGGCCGAAAGAGTTTTCCTTCGATCCCGGTGAGGCTGAGGATCGGGGTGAGCGAGACGACAATGATGACCACGCCCGAAAGAATCGGAACGCCCACTTCCTTTGCCGCCGCGAGCAGGGCTTTGGGCCGATGTTCAGGGTCTGAATCCTGGAGCCGGGACTGGATGTTCTCGACCATGACCACGGCGGAGTCGACGAGAATACCGACGGCGATGGCGATGCCTCCGAGCGACATCAGGTTCGCGCTCAGGCCGATCTTTTGCATGACGACGAAAGCCCCCAGAACCGTGAGCGGGAGTATCGTCCCGACCGTGACGGCACTGCGGATATCGCCGAGAAAAAGGAGCAGCACAATGAGGACGAGGACGACCGCCTGGATCAGGGAATTACGGACCGTGCCGACGGCGGTGTTGATCAATTCGCTGCGATCGTAGAAAGGCACAATCGTGACGCCGTCAGGAAGCGCCGGCTTGACCTCTTCAAGAGCTGCTTTGACGGCATCTACCGTTTTTCGGCCATTGGCCCCGCGACGGTTGAGAACGAGTCCTTCGACGACTTCGCCTTTGCCGTTGGCGGTGACGCCTCCATAGCGCGTCAGGGCCCCGAGCCGGACTTCGGCGACATCCTGAATCAGCACAGCCCTTTCCCCGCGGGTCGTGACGGGGACGGATTCGATGTCCTCGATGGTCTTGAGCTGACCGACCGTGGTGACGAGGAGAACTTCGTCGTTGCGGTTGAAGCGGTCACCCCCGGCGTTTCGATTGTTCTCTTCCAGCGCCGCGGTGACGTCGCTGATCGAAAGGTCGTAGGCCTTGAGCTTTTCCGGAGAGGGAATGACGTGGAAGCTTTTGACCTCGCCTCCGAGCGCGTTCACATCGGCGACGCCATCGACGGAAAGAAGGCGCGGCCGAATGATCCAGTCGAGGACGCTGCGGAGTTCCATGTTCGAGTAGCCTTCGCCTTCGACGAGAAACATGTAGACGTCCGAGAGCGGGACCGTGATGGGAGCGAGTCCGCCTTCGGTGCCTTCGGGCAGACCGGCGAGGACCTGCGAGATTCGCTCCGAGACCTGCTGACGGGCCCAGTAGGTGTCGGTTTCATCGGTGAAATCGATCGTGATGACACTGAGGGCGTACTTCGTGATCGAGCGCAGGACAGTTTGACCGGAAATCCCCCGGACCTCGGTTTCAAGCGGATAAGTGACCCGCTGCTCGACCTCTTCCGGCGTCATTCCCGGCGCCGTGACAATGACCTGGACCTGCGTGTTCGAAATGTCGGGGAAGGCATCGATCGGGAGATCGCGGAAGGCCCTCACCCCGGCACCAATGAGGACGAGGGTGAGAACGATGAAAAGAAAGCGCTGGTTCAGCGCGAACTGGATGAGTTGATTCAGCATGAGAGGGGAGCCTTTCTATTCGCCGGCGGTCATTTCGAGATGACCCTTGAGTTGGGCCGCGTTCCGGCTCACGACGACATCGCCGGGTTTGAGACCGGAGAGAATCGTGGTGAGACGACCGTCGCTGATTCCAGTCGTGACCGGCACCGGCTCGAAGGACGAATCACCCCTCCGGACAAAAGCTGCCTTTCCTCCATCGAGGTCGACGAGGGCGGTGGACGGAATGGCCAACATGGCTTTGCCCGTGCCGGAATCTGCGGCAGTGACGTTGATCGGGGTGCCCGGCCGCCACTGGCGATCGGAGTTTGTGAGAAGGGCGCGGACCATCACGGTGCGGCTCTGTTCGTCAGCAAGTGGGGAAAGGTAGAAAATCTTGGCCGCTCGGGATTCGTCGGTCACGGCGGACTCGACAAGCACTTCCGATCCCACCTGAAGAAACGGGGCGTCGCGTAACGCAACATGGAATTCAACCCACAGATCCGAGAGATCTGCGATGGTGAACAATGAATGATCGGCCTCGACCGCAGAACCGCGGAGCACATCTTTAGCGATGATTTCTCCGGGAGACGGTGAGGTGATGTTAAGCGTGGTGTAGTTCGAGCCTTCGACGTTCGCGAGAAATTGATGGATCGTTCCCTCGTTGAAATCGAGAAGTTTCAGCGGTTGCAAAGCTCGCGCATGGTTGGCGATCGCCTGCTTTAGATTCTGCTCCGTCTCGCGAACCTGCTCGGCGGAACTCAGGTTTTTCTCTGCGAGTCGGCGCTCCTGCTGGGCTGCGGCGGAAGCGAAGATCATTGCTTCCTCTGCCGCCACGTAGTTGGCAACCATGTCCGCGAGTTCACGACTCTGCAAGCTGAGGAGTAGCTCCCCGGCTTTCACTTTGTCACCAAGGTCGAGAGGATCTTCGAGAATGACGCCGCTGATACGAGGCGTCACTTCAAAGACGCGTTTGCCATTCAGTTGCACCGTTCCTGCCGCGGAAACGGGTTGCAGGACGCGCTGTTCTTTGACTGCGGAGAACTGAAGCTGCAAATTCGCGAGCGCGTTGGCTTTAAGCTCAATGACAGGGCGTTCCTCCGCCGAAAGCGTGGTCGCCAAGGCGCAAACCATCAACGCCTGCGGGAATGAGTTCAATAAAGAGATATTCATGTTCATGGGAAAAAGAAAAGGAGATTAGAAAGAGGTTCCGGTGATCGCTTCGAGATCGACGCGGGCGGAGTGATATTGAGAAAGGGTTTCGATGCGCTGTTTCCGAACGGCATTGAGAGCCCTCCGGGCCTCGAGAAGTTCGAGGTAGGAAATCCGCCCGAGCTTGAACCCTTCGGAAACCGCATTGTAGTGATCGGCGGCAGCAGAGAGCATTTCCCCGGCGACGAGTTCATGCTGAGAGCGGGCCAAGAGGAGACGCGTGTGGGCCTCGGCGATTCGCATTTCGACATTCATGCGCGCCTGGGCGACGAGAGCTTCTCCTTTCGCTCGTGAGGCCTCGGCTTCGGCGATACCGCCTTCGTTTCGGTGAAAGAATGGCAGCGGAAGCGAGAAGCCGATGACGGCCGCATTGTCATCGATCGAAGCTTCGTGTCGAAAGCTGAGACCGACGGTGACGTCAGGAATGCGCTTCCGTTGTTCCAGTGCGAGTTGGAGATCGGCAGCATTGACACCCGCTTTTGCCATGGCAACAGCCGGGTGTTCTCCGCTGCTGGCGACCAGCGAATCAAGGTCGGGAGGAGAGCCTGCGGGTGAACGCAGTGTGCCTGTGACACCTCCGAAGTCCGGCCTCGCTTTGCCCCACATTGCGCTGAGCTGCTGACGGGCGAGGGCGGCATGACGGGCGGCAGTTTCCTGACCAAGCTTCGCTTCGTTTCTCCCGAGAAGAGCCTGGCCGGATTGGATCGACGAACCGCGTCCTTCCTCGATCTGTTCTTGGATCGCGCGATAGGCGTCGTTGGCAATCGTAAAGTCAGCCTCTGCATTGTCCGCTTCGTGCTGAGCCGCGAGCACCGCGATGAAACGTCTTCCCGTCTCCGCGATGATTTCCCGCTTCGCCGCTTCATACTGCAGCTCCTGTGCCGTTTTCCCGGCCCGCGCGACTTCGCCACGTAGCTTCCGCTTGCCGACGGTTTCAATCAGCTGGCTGATGCCGACATTGTAAACTGCGCTCTGGAATCCATCGAGTTCCCCGGTGCCGAGCGCATCTTCAAGCTCCGTTTCCAGGTCGGGGTTGGGACGCATCAGCGCGGAGATGGTCTTTGCTTCAGCGAGGCGCGTTTCGGCGTTGAAAACGGCGAGCGATGGATGGCTCGCGATGGCCCGGGAGACGGCTTCGGCGAGGGAAAGGGGATCCGCGTATGCCACCGCAGGCCCTAACAGACCTAAGGAAAAGGCAAGGATGGGAGGACGAAGGAAGGAGAGAATGGGAGTCTGATACATCGGTTTTGAATGGTTGTTCCGGAATTGATGGGAGCGCGTTCTTCCTCGAAATCGTGGCAGGAAGAACGTAAAGAAACGGTGACACCTCCAGCAATGAGGCTGCACCAAAGCGGTGTCCGCGAAGGGCGGAACCGGGTCAGATCAAGAAAACGCCCGAACGGGGCGCGAATGTCCACGGCGCTGGGCCGGGAGGTCCCCGAGGATGAAGCCGGCAGACGTAATCCGAAGGAGAAGGAGAACCAATCCGATGAGGAAACGACGACGCGGCGAGAACGAGATCCGTAACCGCTTGGCTCCGGTCTTCGATCGCTTCGACCGTCTTCGTGAGGCCCTCGTCACAATGACAAGCCGGGCCGGGTGGCATCGGCACATCGCCAGAGACCAGGAGATTTACCCCTTGGACGACCTGTTCGTGGTGGACCTCCACGCCGAACGCCGACAGCACCTGACACAAGCATCCCGGAAGAACCAAGTAAAGGCTCAGGTAAACGGTAAGGAATGATTTGCAAATCACCATCACAAGAGGTTTCTCAAGCAAAACTACGTAAAAGTCAACTATCAATTCAGGGCGACTAATTCATGTATCACACCTTCCCACCATTCCGGCAAGACACTCTTCGCTTTTTGTCGCACTCTGAGCGGATCTTGTCCGAGTTTCGAAAGGACCCCGCTCCTCCTTGTCGTTTCCCCGCAGGACATCAAGTCGAGCCTCCACCCCGTAAAAAAGATTCCAATTTCAGGGCAAATACGCTTCACTACCAGGAAACCCTGTTTCTGACCTCATGAGAAGCCTGCTCTGCGTTGTTCTCCTGCTCTGCGTTTCCCTTCCCGCCTTCTCCGCCGATATTCGAGAATGGACCGACGAAGGTGGTCGCAAGATTCAAGCCGCCATGATTACGGTGAAGAGCGGCAACGTACTCCTCAGACTCGAGAACGGTCGCGAAGTGACGTTCCCCATCGCCAAATTGAGTGAAGCCGATCAAGCGTTCGTCCGGCGAAATGGCTCGGGCACGATCGATTCCGCCTCTCACCGAATTGACGAACTCGTTTTCCTCAAGCTGAAAGAAGAGAATCTCAAGCTGAAGGAACAGAAACAAAAGGTGGCAGCAGATCGCTCCCTTTCGGCGGAGGACCGCAAGGCGGAGCTGGAGAAGCTCACCTTTCAAGAGAGTCTCACCCTGCCGACTCCCGCCCTTTCCGAAAACCAATTCGTCCGTCGCATCTATCTCGACATCGCCGGGCGCATTCCCACCCATGCGGAGAGCGTCGCCTTTCTCGAAAGCCGGGACCCGAACAAGCGCCCGCAACTGATTCGCGACCTCCTCCAGTCGGAGGCCTTCGTCAGCCACTTCTTCAATTATCTCAGCGACCTTCTCCGAGTCCGCGATCGCATCACCGAGAGCATGAACTCGCCCGTGATGTATGTGAAATCCCGCGCTTACGTGGATTGGGTCAAGGATCAGATTCGGGAGAACGCACCTTGGAATGAGGTGGTGAGCGAACTGATCGCGGCGGAAGGCTATTACTGGGAGAATCCGGCAGTCGCCTATCTAGCCACGGACTACGGGATGGAACTCTGCAACCTCTCGAACACCTTCACGATCTTCGTCGGAACGGAAATCACCTGCGCACAGTGCCACGACCATCCGTTTGAGGAAGTCTCCCAGATGGACTTCTATCGCCTGGCTTCGTTCTTTGGGCGGCTGGAGTATCAGAACTACGATGAGGTTCAGGACGACAAGATCTCGAACCGTTTTCTTAAGATTCGGGACATTGAGGGGATTAGCGGTTCCACCGCCGCCGATCTCATGCAGATCGAGGAAGGGTTTGCCCTGAAACTCGGTGATGGCCCGGAGAATAAGATTCGCCTGCCGCACGACTATAAGTATGACGATGGCGAACCGCTCCAGGAAGTGGAGCCCGCCACCTTCTTTGGCGATGTGGTTCATCTGGAAGCGGCCATTTCTCCGCGTCAAAGCTTCGCCGAGTGGCTCACCTCCAAGGACAACCCGCGCTTCACCATCAATCTGGTCAACCGACTCTGGAAATACGTCTTCGGTGTCGCCCAAGTAGAGCCGGTTTACAATGTGCCGGGAGAACTCAGCCGCCAGGCTCAGAACTATGAGCTGCTCAAGTATCTGGAAGAGCTGATGAAGGACATGGATTACGATATCCAAGCCTTTCTCCACATCCTTTACAATACGAAGACCTATCAACGGGAAGCATGTCGAGACCTCCCGACCTTGGAGATGATCTCCAAGGGCGAGTTCCATTTCCCGGCCCCGCTCATCCGCCGCCTCAGTGCGGAGCAAATGTGGGACTCCTTGGTCACCTTGGCCACCCAGGAGCCCGAGGCGAACGAGGTTCGCATCCTCGAAAAGTATCAGGAAATCATGTCTTATGATTGGGAGACGCTGACGGAAGATAAGGCCTTTGAGATCATCGAAACCTACGAGGAACAGATGGGGAAAAACCGAATGATGTATGATATCTCCATGATGATGTATGGAGACAAGGTGGTGACGGAAGACCTGACCCGCCGCGCCTCGGAACAGGACCTGCCTGCGGAAACCGGAACCTTTCTCCATCTCTTCGGCCAATCCGACAAGCGCTTCATCGAGAATTCCACCCGCGAAGGCAGCATCCCCCAGGTCATGAAGCTGATGAATGGTCGCGTCATGAATGAACTGGTCGTTTCCGAAGATCGCGCGATTGTCCGCAACGCCGCAGCTGCCGGAGGACACGATGATGGCATCCGCTATTGCTTCCTCAGTATCTTGAGTCGGAAGCCAACGGCCTTTGAACTGACTTATGCCGATCAATTGGTCATGGGTTCGGAAAATAATCCGGACTACAGTGATCTCATCTGGGCGCTTTTAAATCTGCACGAGTTCCGTTTTATCCAGTAACGCCCACTCTTTCCCTCATCACCGCCTTCACCCTATGAAAACTCCACTCCGCTCTCTCGATTGCCTGGGTCGTCGCCAATTCGCTGAGCGCCTCGCCCGCACCTCTCTCGGCCTCAGCCTGCTCCCTTTTGCCGATCAAGCCATCGCCGCCACCCAAGGCCGCGCCAAACATATTATCTACCTGATGATGTCAGGCGGGATGAGTCATCTGGATACTTTCGATCCCAAACCCGGTGCCGAGACTCAAGGCGATACCCGCACGGTCGACACTTCCGTCCCCGGGGTGAAGTTCAGCTCTTACCTTCCGGAATTGGCGGATCGCTTTGACGATCTCGCGGTGATCCGTTCCTTATCGCAAAAGACGGGAGCGCATGAAGGGGCGTCTTACTGGATTCAAGCCGGTCATCAGTCCAGCCCTTCCGTGCAGCACCCCAGCATCGGTTCCCTCGCTCAAAAGATCCTTGGCAAGAGCCATCCTCAGCTGCCAGATACCGTCTATATTGGCAGCGGCGGTCAGCCCGATGGCGGTTTCCTCGGCCCCGCCTTCGCCCCTCTCCCCGTGGTCGATCCGGAGAAAGGCTTGCCGGATTCCCAACCTCCCGTGGATAGCCGCAGGGCCAGTCGCAGGCTCGATGCCCTGGAAGCGATGAACCAACCCTTCCTCCGAAAATTCAGCGCCAGCAATGTACAGGCCTATGCCGAATACTACGAAGACGCGCTTTCCCTGATTCAAGGGAAGGACTTGGAAGTCTTCGACATCAGCAAAGAACCTTCTTCGAAACGAAACGCCTACGGCAGCGGAAGACTGGGCCAGGGCCTCCTCCTCGCCCGGCGCTTGGTCGAAAGCGGGGTCCGGTTTGTCCGCGTCACCCACGGTGGCTGGGACATGCATGATGGACTCTGGGATCGCATCGAGCGCACCACCGCTCCTCTGGATCAAGGGCTCTCCGCGCTGATCGATGACCTCAAATCCATCGGCAAATTCGAAGAAACCCTCATCGTGTTGACCACCGAATTCGGTCGCACACCCAATATCAACGCCAACAAGGGCCGCGATCATCACCCGCGCTGCTTCTCGTCCGTCTTAGCTGGCGGCGGCATCCAAGGCGGGGCCGTTTACGGCGTCACCGATCAAAATGGCTACGCCGTTTCCGAAGATCCCTGCTCCATCGAGGACTTCAACGCAACCATCTTCTCCGCCGTCGGCATTCGCCCGGGGCATCGCCTCCACAAACCCGGCGGACGGCCTTACTTGGTCGCGAATGACGGGAAGGCGATCGACTCCCTCCTCTGACTCTTTCTCCGCCGATTCAAAAAACGGTGTTACCACCGCCGCTTGGTGACGTCTTATCAGGAGCGCCTTATGAAACGTCCCTCCCCTGCCCTCTTTTTCGCCCTCCTCGCGCTGGTTTTCAGCTCCGCTTCCATTTCTCAAGCCCAAAGCGGTCGGGATCCGGTCATCATCGGTGGAAACCAGGCCAGCCTTAACCGCATCCATTCCGCCAACCTCCGCGAAGCGGCTCGCCTTGCCGTGGAACAGACCAATCAATTTCGCGAGTCCCACAATCTCGAAGCGCTCAGCGTCAACGCCCAACTCCAAGCCACCGCCCAGAGTTTCGCCGAGTTCATGGCCCGCACTTCCAAATACGGACACACTGCGGATGGACGGGCTCCCCACGAGCGCGCCACGGCCCAAGGCTACGAATATAGCCTCGTCCTCGAGAACATCGGCAACGCCTTTCGCACAAACGGATTCGGCACCGAAGAACTGGCCCACCTCTTCGTCGATGGCTGGATCAATTCCCCCAGCCACCGGGAAAACATGCTCCATCAGCACCCACTGGAGACCGCTGTGGCCTTTCATCGCAGCCAGAAAGACGGGACCTACTACGCCGTCCAACTCTTTGGTCGGCCCAAATCCTGGATCCTGAACTACCAAGTCAAGAACCTCACTGGAAAGCCAATCACTTACCTCTCTCGAAACGAAGACGATCCCAAAACCCAGCAATCCACCGAGCTTCCTGTCCGCACGTCGATCCGATCCCGCAGTTTTTTCCCCACTCAGGTCCGCTTTCCCTGGATGCAGAAGGGTGTCTGGATGAAGGTTGAAGAAGACAAGACCTACTCCGTCTATCAGGAACGCACCGGCAGATTCGTGGTCCAAAAGTCTGGCTCGCGATAGTGTCGTCCGCCTTCCCAACTCTGAGATCGATTTTCCGGCCCTGAACCCTTTACTTCGCTCCATGCCCTCGCTCTCATCCTTGGTCACCATCCTCCTCAGCCTCACGGCCTTGAGTGTCCGAGGCGAAGAGCGCGCCTACTTCCTTTCCGATTCCCAGTGGGCTCACCTCGTCGCCGGAGAAGTACGCCTGCTGGATCGCACTAGCGAAGAAAGTGGCGGGAACCTCTACGATCCCGTTTTTACCGCCAAATTCCTCGGCGCGCGCCTCACGCAAGCCGGGCTGAAGATCGAGCGTGTTGATGTGCCCACGCCCTTCGAGATGACCGTCACCGCGCCCCCGGAAACGCACGAAAAACTCGCCGCCCAGCTCGCCTTTTTCAATCAATCGCTCGGCGGTATCATCCTCCGGGCTCGCATCTTCGCCATCCCGCTGGAAACCCTGCAGTCGGAAGACTTCAGCTTCGCGAACGCCGATTCTCCCTTCGCCAAAGTCATCCTTCAGGAAGAAGAGGTCGATTCCCTCATCGCCAAACTCACGGAAACACCGGGGGTCGATCTCCTCACTGCGCCCACCGTCATCGCCCGCAGCGCGAACCGAGCCAACGTGGAAGTCGTCCGGGAGTTGGTCTTCGCCAGTGAATTCGATCCGCCGAAACTCCCGGAGCCCTCGGAAGAAAAACCCACCCCCGTGGTCCCGGCCAGCCCCTCTTCGTTTGAATCGCGAAACATCGGGGTCACCTGCCACTTCTTCCCCCGCCTGGAACTGGACGGCACCATCCAACTCGACCTCGCTCTGGAAGACACCCGCTTCCTCGGCTTCGTCAACTACGGCAATCCCATCACCACGGAGTCGAAAGGCCGCTTCGGGCGACCCAAAACCGTGGAACTCTCGGAGAATCGCATGGAGATGCCCGTCTTCACCCTGCGCCGGTTTGAAGGCTCGGCTCGGCTTCGGCCCGGCGGCTCCCTCATCGTTGGCGGGATGGCTCACGAAGAGATTCAGGAAGTAGAAGACGGGCGCGAGTTCCCCCTCATCGGTAAGAAACGCACCTGGATGGATTCCACCCGGGAAGCACTCTTTTTCGTCATCACCGCATCCGTGGTTGATGAGGCGGGGAAGCCGGTTGAGCCTTGAGGCATGAGCATCGCCTACCTGGGCCATCAGCCCGTTACCTTTGGCTATCAGGCCGCCCAGAAGCTGGAATCCAGCGGACCGCTCATCGGCTACGGCTCCCACCCGGAAGTATACGAAGCCGTCGCCAAAGGAGAAGCCTCCGTCGGCCTGCTCGCCCTGGAAAACCAGCTCGCCGGGATCGTGGATGAGTCCACCCACGCCGTGATTGACCCCATCCTCACCCAGGCCAAGCCGCTCTCTCAGTGCGATCCCCTCGTCCGCATCGCCCGAGAAATCGCCGTGCCCGTCGAACTCTACCTCATGAACCAAAGCGGTCGGATCGCGGACATTCGCCAGGTCCGCACCCACCCTGTTCCGATGCGTCAGTGCCGCGCGAACCTCGATCAGTTGAACCTCGGCGTGAAGTTCAGCCGAGAAACCAGCCCCAGCACGGATGCCGCCGCCCTCGCCGCCAGTGAAGACCCCACCATCGCCGCCATCTCCTCGGAACTCGCTCCCTCCGCCTACCCCAACCTCCACATCATCCAGCGGATCGACGACGCCATCCCCGATGCCAACTACCACAACGTCACCCGCTTCTGGGCCATCGAAAAACACCCCGGCGGTGCCGTTTTCGACCCCGTCCACGTCGCCCAAACCGGCCTCGTCCACAAAATCTGCCTCCTCTTCAACCTGGAACGCGATGAACCCGGCGGCCTCGCCCGCTCCCTCAACGTCTTTTCCGCCGCGGGCATCAACCTCGCCATGATCTTCTCCCTCCCCCGGCGCGATCGCTCCTGGGAATACACCTTCGTCCTCGAATTCGAAGTCGAAGCCGCCGCCGTCCACCGCGTCGACGCCGCCTTAGCGCAATTAGGCGAGTTCGATGAGTTCACCCTTCTCGGGGTTTACCCGAAAGCCTGAGCGAAGCTTTCGGGAATGGAGGTAAGAGGGGCGTAGGTCGCGTTCTGACCGACAGCGAGGTCACAGGCTAAGCGTTTCGCGGAATGGACCCTAACTGCATTGATGGGAACCAAAGCAAAATCGAAGCCGACAAGCAAGGAAAACAGATTTCGGGTTTCATCATATCGACCCGCCATCGAGCCGATCTCTAAACATCCAACTTCGGCACACCATCGCAGCTCCAAGCGAAAAAATGTGACAAAAACGAAAAAAACCGCTCGCATTCTTCGGTTTTGAACGTATGTGAAAACGTGTAACTAATTACACGTAATTAATAACCCCATTCTTAAATCACGTTATGAACCACATTCCCTATATTGCTTCCATCATCGCAATGAGTGCAGGTGTTGCTGTTGCCGGCCCTCCGTCCAAGCTTCATCATCCCAACCTCCAGGATCTGCGTGAGCAGCAGGAAGCCCGTGAGACGTCCCGGTCGAACCAAACGACAAAGCGTCCTGCCACGATTGCTCTAAATCTGGACATGCCCGCCGCGAAGGAGAAAGGTCGCGAATTGAAGCGCAACCAGTATCACTCCTATCGCCCGAAAGCTCGATTCTTCTCGGAATACGAGCGCAACTAAGGGCTCATCTCCCCAACCTCCCCAACGACAGCCTGAGCGCCTTCAAAAAGCGCTCAGGCTTTTTTGGGGTCCGGCGAACTCTCGTCTCGCAATCGAAATTGCGAACCATCTTGGGCCAAGAGGCCGCTTTGGCTCTATCCGCGAACGCGCCACGGATTGATCGTTGACAGATCTATTGCGTGGATAGCGTTGATCGGGAGCACTTACTTGCTCCACTCCAGCATCCGCAAAATCGGCGCTTCGGCCCGCTTCCGGGTTTCCTCCTCCATCTCGATCGCCGGGGACAGCTTGTCGAGGCAGTCGTAGAGTTTTTCCAGGGTATTCATCTTCATGTAGCGGCACTCGCTGCAGGCGCAGTTTGCCGTCGGTCCGGGGATGAAGTTTTTATCCGGGCATTCTTTCTGGAGACGGTGGATGATTCCGCTTTCGGTCACGATGATGATGTCCTTCGCGTCCGTGTTCTGGCAGTAGGTGATCATCTTTTCGGTCGAACAAACCTCGTCCGCCAGCAACCGCACTGCCATGGTACACTCCGGGTGGGCCACGACCGGGGCATCCGGGTGCGCGTCCTTGATCCTGGCGATGCTATCGCGGGTGAACTCCACGTGGACGTAACACGCGCCTCGCCACATATCCATCTTCCGCCCCGTTTGCGCCTGAACCCAGGCCCCCAGGTTTTCATCGGGAACGAAGAGGATGTTCCGATCCTTCGGCACGTTTTCCACGATCTGGACCGCGTTTCCGCTCGTGCAAATCACATCGCTGAGCGCCTTCACCCCGGCGCTACTGTTGATGTAGCTGATGACGTAATACTGCTTCTTGGCCTGCTCGAAGAGGAACTTCTCCAGGGCTGGTGCCGGACAGCTCTGCTCCAGGGAACAACCCGCGTCCTTGTCCGGAAGCACCACGGTTTTTCCCGGATTAAGGATCTTCGCGGTCTCCGCCATGAAATGGACGCCGCAGAAGGCGATCACCTCCTGCTCTGCATCCCGGGCCTTAAAGGAGAGCCCCAGGGAGTCTCCCACGTAATCCGCCAGGTCCTGGATCTCCGGGATCTGGTAGTTATGCGCCAGAATGATGGCGTTACGCTTCTTTTTCAGTTCCAGGATCTCTTCGCGCAGATCCACGCCGGCGGTGGGGGAATACATAGGTTATCAGGTAAAGATGGGTAGGCAAGGTAGCGTAACGAATCCGAAAGATCTATCCGAAAAGCGGGTGAGTCGGGGGATGCGGAAACCTCGGGGCCCCGCAGCGTGAGATCCGAATCGCAGTCTCTGGGTTTTCGAGCCTTTTCCCGGACTTCTACCCACCAATTTCATTCAGCCCCGGATCAAAGAAGCGGCTTGCAGTTCAGGGCTCGGAAATCTAAGATCCCAACCTATGGCCCAAAATACCCCACTTTTTAGTCTGGCGATCCTTCTTGGTTTCGCGTTCGGCCCACCGCTTTTTGCTGCCGAAGACGAGCTGGCCTCCAGTTTTACGGAACCTGAAACGGCGACGGAGAGCGGCGATTCCCTGGAGTCTATCTTTGCCCAAGTCCGCCGCGAGCATTCCCGCAAAGGGCCGGATTTGGATCGAACTCGCGGTCAGATCGTTTTCACGGCGGAAGAAGGCGAGTATCTCAAGGGTCAACACTTCGGGCGATGGAATTGGCCGGAATTCACCCCACCGCGCTGGGGAATGTATGATGTGGAGATCACCTACGTTTCGATTTCGCCGAAAATGGGCTTTCAGTTCTACGTGGGCGACGCCAAATCCAAAGGCTATGCCCCACAGTCCGGCGGCATGGAGGAGGAACACAGCACTCTACTTTCCCGGATTTACATCCCGAACACCCAGACGGTTCCCGTCGGGGTTCTAACCGGCGAAAACTCGAACGGTCCCAGCTTTCAACTTCGCAAAGTCGTTTTGACGCCCGCTCCTGAGGGCGACGAAGTCTCTCAAGGCATCGATGGCCACATCCACTTGCCCGCCTCCACTGCAACGACGTTTTCCAGCAAAATGCGGTTCGAGCCCAAAACGGAGAAAAACTGCCTCGGATTCTGGACGGAAGCGGACGATTTTGCCGAATGGACGTTTCAAGTCCATGCTCCCGGCACCTTTCAGCTTCAAGTCTATAAAGGCTGTGGCGACGGAAACGGAGGCAGCGAAGTCGCCGTCTGGCTCAATGAAGAGCAGCAGAAATTCACAGTCGAAGAAACCGGCGGATTCCAGAACTGGAAAGCAGTGAATCTCGGCACCGTGGATCTGGAAGCGGGAGAAAACTTCCTCACCATCAAGCCACTCACGAAGACCAATAAGGCGGTGATGGACATCCACAAAGTCGTTCTCACTCCCGTCGAGTAGCGCTCAATCTTCCCAAGTTGGGGCGCGAAATGGCTTCACGAAGAAGTCAGGATCTTCCCGGGAAGCGGCGAATTTTTCCCAAACGACGATTTCTTCCTCCTTCGGAGCCGTCATCACGATTTCGTCCCGCGGCAGCCCGATGATGAAGCAGTCGATCGCCACTTTCGCACCGGTTCCTTCCCGGAGTTGATCCAGAAAATCGCCGAGATCTTTCGGCGCCAGCGACCAGGCTTCCACCACCAGGACGATGCGGAAATCGCCCTTTTTCAGAAAACGCGCCAATGTCTTGAGCGCGGCATCATCTCCGGAAACATCCACTCCTCCCGCCGAGACGGTTTCGACAAGATTCAGCCGCAGCTGTTGCAGGGCGGCAACGTGAAGCTGCTCCGCTTCCGGGGAAACGCCGCCCCAGAGGACCGCAATCGCCTCGTCAGCAGGGCCCTTGGTCGTGATTTCGATCGGCACGTCGGTCATGCGCCGCCACCATTCCCGGTGAACTCGCTCTGCGAAGGTCAGTTTGCGAATCCTGGTCCGGCGGCGGATTTCGAAGATCCCGAAGAGCAGAACCCGAGGAAACAAGCCCCAAACCAAAATCGTCGCGAAGGAAAACTCAAACCACCCATCCGCCCAATCATCCGAGCAA